>JBIKZA010000004.1:0-66701 GCA_044354975.1 Flavobacteriales bacterium | reverse complement strand
GCGGTGAATACGGATTTTCATACGGACAATTCAATACCGAGAGCGGACAAATCAATTACTACCGCAACCAAGGAGTCGTGCCGTTCACGCCTTGGATTTCAAACTCGAAAACAGAGCACGCGGAATTCACCGCCAAAAACGGTTATATGTTCGATGAACACGGACATAAAAGTTTAGGAAGTCAAATTAGCATCGGTTTCAATAAGCAACGTGGAATCTACGGTACCCGCATCTACGATGGCGTTCAGAAAAGTGCTCGTGTGAATTTGATGTTCGCGAATGAACTTGCAGAAGGATATAACATCACCCTTGGCGCATCTGCTACAGCAGACGACTACCGCGAATCGCTTACTTCTTTTGTTGGAAATTTGAATCGTGTGGAAACAAGCTACGGGGCCTTCGCAGAATTGAATGCGAGTCCATCGGAAAGACTACAAATCGTTGCGGGATTGCGTGAAGACTTCAACAACTTATACGGAATGCTCTTCACTCCGCGCATTCATGCACGTTATTCCATTACCGAAAAGACGAACATTAAAATAAGTTCCGGAAAAGCCTATCGCTCGCCTCAAATGGTAGTCGATCATCTTTCTGCCCTTGCGGGAAATAGAACGTGGAATTTACCCATTCTTCTCGGAACCGAATATCCATTCGGTTTTGAAATGGAAGAAGCCGTGAATACCGGAATTGTATTGGTTCACAACACCAAGTTGTTTCATCGCACAGCGACATTTACAGTCGATGCCTTTCACACCAACTTCAAAAACCAACTCGTGGCAGATTACGAAACAGCTGGAACTTTTTCCCTGTATAATTTATCTGGAAAAAGTTTCGCGAATGCCGTACAAACCGACTTCACCTTCAGTCCCATTAAACGCAGTGAAATTCGATTGGCATATCGCTGGCTCGACGCACAAACGACATACAACGATGGACTAAAAGAACGTCCGCTTGTTGCCAAGCATCGCGTATTCATTAACCTAGCCTACACCACGAAGGAAAATGCTAAATCGCAAAAATGGAATTTCGATTTCACCGCGCGTTGGCTCGGTCCTCAACGTTTAGCCAATCAATCGGATTACGCTGTTGCAAGCAATATCTATAGTCCTGCTTATTGGACTTTGAATGCACAAGTTTCTTTTTTCTTGAAAGAGAATTTGGAATTTTATGCGGGCGGCGAAAACTTAACCGGATACATGATTCATCATCCAATATATTTAAGTGAAAATCCTTCGTCGGAATTCTTCGATGCCTCGCAAGTATACGGCCCTATGTTCGGTGCGAATTATTACGTGGGATTAAGATGGAGAATTGGTCAGGCAACCAAAACAGCAAAATAAACGTCTTACTATCAAACCCTTACACCATGCGTTACCTTTTACTTGTATTATTAAGTTCCCTTTCTTTGAGTTCTTTCGCTCAATTTCAGATTACTGGATTAACTGCGCAGAGCAATCAAATAACAGATTACTACTGTGACTCTACTGTTGCCATGTCATTCTCTGCATTGACGGCTCCTTCCGCAACAAGTGGTTTGGAAATTCATCAAATCATTGAAGGTGCCAACTTCACAGGATTTCAGTTTTCTGTTTCCATTAATTGGGGCGATGGAACCACAACAACACACTCAGGAGGAACAAGTACTTCTGGATCGCAAATCACCCTGTCGCCAGCAGTTAGCCATCACTACCTCGCTCCTGGGACCTATCAAATTATTACAACAGTTTACAATCCGCAAAACCAAACAAGCGCGAATAACCTATTGACGGTTGTTATAGGTGGATGTTCCATTCAATTGTATTCCTTCGTTGGTTTAGATTGCGATGGAGATGGTGTTGCTGAGCAAACCATTACTGCACCTGTTCCAGCTACAATCATGCACATGTGGTCAGGTTCTCCACAAATTATATCTTTGAACAACGGGACGAATACCGTGACAGGAATGCCTTCTGGAAATTTAATGGTGATTATTGATCAAAATTGGCTTTCACAAAACGGATATGCGGTAAGTCCAAATTCATACAACCAATTCTACTCTCAAGGATACGGCGCGTACACGATTTCAATTGTGTTGAATTGCGTCAACACCCCGCCTTGTGTGACAAGCATTGTGCAATCGGTTCTGCCAAATAACGCATTGGTATATTCCACAACATCCAACTCCAGCATTTCGAATTTCGAATGGATAATCACACCGTATGATCAAAATGGACAAGCGATGGGTTCGGGTCAATTCTCTACTCAATCAAATGCTTACTTGACAAATACGTTCGGCGTAAATTATGTTGAAGCATGTCTGAATGCAACGTTTACCAATGGATGTGTGTTTGATACATGCATGATCTTCCAAGTTGCTTCAGGAGTGTTGTGCACAGGAGGATACGTTTTTTGCGATGGTAACAACAACGGAGCGTATGAGAGTGGCGAGTACGTTCTTTCGAACGCTACTGTAACCGTGACCAATTTAGAGAACGGAAGTTTTACAACAGTCACCACAAATACTGCCGGATACTACAACGCAAATCTTGCAGGATTTTCAGGCGATTCACTCACTGTATCCATTAACCCAAATTACCTCGCCAATATGGGGTACACGACTTCTTTTCCTGTTATCGACGTTATGGGGTTAGACTGTCAATCGGGAGGATCACAAATGCTAAATAGCATTCCGATTCAATGTGGGAATTTCAATCCTTATCCGTATTTGTGCTACAGCGGTTACATCTTCTGCGATGCCAACGGAAATGGAATTCAAAACGTGGGTGAAGCGCCTTTAATGGGAGCGCCAATCACCTTAGGTTGGACAACACCCAATACTCCAAGCGTAACGGTATATTCAGATTCGAGCGGATATTTTCATTACTGCGGTTCTATCTATGGTGTAACCAGCATGGCTGTGGCAACCGTGAGTTCCGCTTGGTTGTTAGACAACGGAAGTACTTTACCGAACAACAACAACTTCTTCGGAATTAATGGATCCATGACCTACATTACTCAACCGCTCGCAATACCCGTGTATTGTGCAGGTAGCGCGACCGCTTGCTCAGATTTGTGGACGACAGTTACACCATGGATTGGATACTTCCAAGGGCAGAATGCTACCATTCGATTGAACTGGGGGAATTACGGTCCAGGAGCAACGCCGTACACCCTTACTCTAAACTGGCCTACTAACGTAACATTGAACACTTCGTCCATTTTAAATCCGAACTACGTTATCAATGGCAATTCAATCACATGGACCGTTAACTCAACGCAAACATCTTTCACCACCACAGACCACCTCAGCTTCACCCTTCCAACTGGATTAATCAATGGTGAACAACATATGTTCACTTCAACCATTGCATCTACAGAGGGAACAGATTGCTATGAAGGAAACAACAACGGTGGTTTACTTCAAATTTTAGGTAACAGCTACGATCCGAATGACAAAACAGTTTTCAAAAAATCATTTCATGCAGACAATGGTGCTGCTTTCCAAGAAAACACAATTGACTGGTACGTAGACGATGAATTGGAATACACCATTCGTTTTCAAAACACAGGAACGGCGCCTGCGCAAAACGTTTACATCATCGATACACTTGATGCGGAATTAGACTGGTCTACCTTCCAACTACTAAACACTACCCATGAAATGAATGTGGTGAACTTAGGCAACGGCATTCTTCGATTTGAATTCAACAACATCTGGTTGCCAGACAGCAGCGAGAGTCAGGAGTTGAGCCAAGGACACATCATCTTCCGCATTCGCGAAAATATAGACAACGCATTGTTTAGTGAAATCACAAACACTGCTTACATCTTCTTCGATTGGAACGAAGCTATCATCACGAACACGACATTCAACATCAACGAAGTGATTGCATTCATAGGGGAAGAAAATGCGTTCGATGTGGAAGCCTATCCGAATCCGATGTTGAATGAGTTAACGTTGAAAGTGGAAGGTCAATTCAACTACGAAATTCACGATCTAACCGGAAGAAAATTGTTACAAGGAATGGGGGTTGGACAAACCCCCATCAGCACTGAAGCTCTTGCTTCAGGGACTTATCTTCTTTCAGTTTATGTGAATGGATCTAAGCAGACAGGTAAGGTTTTGAAATACTAACAAGGGCGTCTATCCACACCTCCGAGTCGTTCAAGCTCGGAACGAGTTGAACTAATTCGCCTCCGTGTTCTTCAAAAAGCTCTTGGTATTCTTCTCCAATTTCAATGGTTGTTTCCAGACAATCGGCAACGAAAGCGGGAGAAAATACCAAGAGCTTTTTCGCTCCTTTGTCTCCCAACTCCTTAATGATATCGTCTGAAAAAGGCTCAATCCATCCTTTGCCTAAGCGACTCTGAAAACACACCGTGTATTCACTTTCTGAAAGTCCTACTCCCGCAGCAATAGCGCGAGCAGTTGCATAACAAGTCGCCTTGTAACACATGTGATTCTCTTCGTTGATCTCATGCTCGCAACTGTGATTGCGACACTTGTTATCGTCGTACAATTTGTCTAACTGACGCTCCGGTAATCCGTGAAAACTGAACAGCACACGGTCATATTCCTTCAAATCGAATTGCTTCGCATTGTCTAAATATCCTTGAATGTATAACGGCTCATCGTAAAACTGAGGCACCAACACAACCTCCGGAATGCTCCACCACTTGGAAACAATATTCATCACTTTTTCATGCACACTTCCGGTTGTTGCTGAAGCATATTGCGGGAACATAGGCAACACCACAATCTTCTCCGCACCCCACTCTTCTATTTCACGAAGAGCATTGTCTATGCTCGGAACCTGATAGCGCATGGCCAAGAAAACTTTTGTTTCGTCTTCATTGAAACGCGCTTGTAGCTGCTCCCTATTTCTCTTTCCGTAATGAATCAACGGCGAACCGTTTTCCGTCCAAAGCTTCTTGTAAATCGCAGCACTTTTTCTGTGACGGAAAGGAACAATGATTCCATTCACCAAAATAGCTCTTCCAATCGCCGCAACGTCTATGACACGCGGATCGTTCAAGAACTCTGTTAAATATCTGTACACAGCACCTGGAGTTGGCGCATCGGGTGAACCCAAGTTCACAAGAAGGATAGCGGTCTTTTTCATTTTCATTTCGTATGCAAAGGAAAACAACATTCTTCAACCTCCAATGTTCAATGTTGTATCTTTGCATGCAAAATTGCTCACATGCTAAGATCTATGACCGGCTACGGTAAAGCCGAACTTCAGAAAGAAACCAAAAAGTTCTCCGCTGAAGTGCGCTCGCTCAACAGCAAAGGATTAGACTTAAGCGTTCGCGTGCCAAGTGTGTATCGAGATAAAGAACTTGAATTGCGTTCAACCTACGGAGAGCTTGTGGTTCGCGGAAAGTCCGAGGTTTCAATTTATATTGAAAACAACAGCGGCGAAAAGCGCATGCATCTCGATACCGATTTAATGAATCAGTATTACAATGAATTGACTTCGTGGAAGGAAGGAAAAGACCTCGGTTCAGCCGATATCTTGTCAACTCTCATGCGTATGCCTGAGGTCATGAAGTTCGATCAGGCAGAGCCTACCGAAGACGAATGGAACAGCATTGCTGAGCTTGTTAAACAAGCGTTTGATCAATTCGAAAATTACAGACAAACAGAAGGCGCGAAGCTTCAAAAAGAATTTGAAATGCGCATTGAAAATATTCTTCGCTTGCGTGCAGACCTTATTGCGCCTATAGAAGAGCGCAAGGAAAAAACAAGAGAGCGTATTAAAGCGCAATTAGATGAGTTGGTGGGAAAGGAAAGAATTGACGAGAACAGATTCGAGCAAGAGCTCATTTATTATTTGGAAAAACTCGATGTGTCGGAAGAATTGCAACGTTTGCTTTCAAACTGCGAGATGTTCAACGAAGAATTAAACGGTGGTGCGCAAGGAAGAAAGCTCGGATTTATTTCTCAAGAAATTGGACGAGAAGTGAACACCATTGGCTCGAAAGCCAACGACGCTATGATGCAGCGCATGGTGGTTGAAATGAAAGATGAGCTGGAAAAAATAAAAGAGCAAATCAACAATGTTCTCTAGTCAAGTAACCGGAAAAGCAATTATTTTCTCTGCTCCGAGTGGCGCGGGTAAAACAACGCTTGTCCGCTACTTACTCTCAGAACCCGCGCTCATGTTGGCGTTTAGCGTTAGTGCTACTTCTCGCGAACGACGCGGAGAAGAAGTAGACGGAAAAGATTATCATTTTTTATCGAACGAAGAATTTCAAAATAAAATAGACAACAACGAATTTGTAGAGTGGGAAGAAGTCTATGCCGGAACGAAATACGGAACACTCAAAAGCGAAGTAGAACGCATTTGGAAAGCTGGAAAACATGTCATCTTCGATGTTGATGTTGTAGGCGGACTTCATCTCAAAGAAATATTTCATCATCGCGCATTGGCTGTATTTGTTCAACCTCCAAGTGTTGAAGCATTGATGGACAGATTGAAAAACAGATCGACAGAGTCTGAAGAAAAAATTCAGCAACGTGTTTCGAAAGCTGGATTGGAATTGACCTATGCCGATAAGTTCGACGTTCGTTTGGTGAACGACAAGCTAGATATCGCGAAAGCTGAAGCCATGAAGTTGGTTAATGATTTCCTTGCTGAATGAACATAGCGCTTCTATTCGGTTCTTTCAATCCCGTTCACAACGGACATCTCGCCATGGCGCATGCGGCGCTCCAATCGAATAAGATTGATGAAGTTTGGTTCGTCGTTAGTCCGCATAATCCATTGAAGTCGCTGAACACCCTCGCCTCTGCCAACGACCGAGCGCACATGGTTTCACTTGCTCTTCAAAACGAAAGCAAGATTAAAATCTGTACGATTGAATTCGATATGCCAACGCCTTCGTATACGATTCACACCATTCGCAAATTGCAAGAAGAATATCATTCAATTAACTTTCACATCCTCTGCGGCACCGATGTGGTGAATCAGCTTTCGGCGTGGTACAAATACGAAGAGCTGATTCAAAGTGTGAAGTTCTTGGTTTGCTCGCGGGAAACGAATACTGAAAATTCAGAGCATTCGCTTGTTCAGCAATTCCCTAAGCAGTTTGAGTTTATTCCGTTTCAACCCTTGAATGTTTCTTCAACACAAATAAGAGAACAACTTTCGCAAGCTGGAGAGTCCTCTCAAGTAACGGAGCAAGTTCAGGATTATATAATTGCGCAGAGATTATATGGGGTTGTTAAAGAGGGAAGAATTTAATCTCATTCTGTTTCTCCTACTCCTTCTGTTTCTTAAAGATTCTTTTCAATTAAAAATTCATAAAGAATGAGAAACAGTAGGAGAATGAGAATGAGGATTAAAAAACACTAGAAACTAACAGAATGACTTCTTTCCAAATCAGCGATCATTTCAAAATCGGTTATTTGCATTTATTCTCCGACGGAACAAACATCACACGCGTTGATTTTGCTGAGGAAGAATTGAAGAAACAACGTTCGTGTGACATATTAGAAACAGCGAAAAAACAATTACACGAATACTTCGCAAATACCCGTCAAACCTTCGATCTGCCGTTGCTTCCTTCCGGAACAGCATTCCAACAAAACATCTGGAATATTCTTCTTCAAATTGAATTCGCAGAAACAAAAAGCTACGAGTGGGTATCTCTTCAACATGGAAATAAAAAAGCCATTCGCGCAGCTGCGCAAGCCATAGGCAAAAATCCTATTGCTATTGTCATTCCCTGTCACCGAGTGATTGGGAAGAATGGTTCTCTTACTGGATTTGCGGGAGGACTTTTGCGGAAGGAGTTGTTGCTGAAGTTAGAGAACGTTTTATAGGGAAGATTTTTATCTCATTCTCTTTCTCCTACTGTTTCTCATTCTTTAGTTATTTCTTTTACCCGCGAATCTTCTCTGACAAATTACGAACCATGGCAAACAACATTTTAGAAAGCTCAATTGAAAGTTCCATTTGTTTCTCATGTTGATGAGATTCTATTTGATTTTCTAAAAGCATAATATCAAATATTGCAACGCATTCAAAAATTGACGCTCTGGCCATTGTGAAGAAGTGACGTCTATCATTTGGAGACATGCGTCCTGATCCTTCAGCAATATTGAGAACAATACTGTATGAAGCGCGTGCTAATTGATCTTTGACATGTCGTTGGTTTTTACAAGCGCGAAGTATGGCATTACATTCTACATGAAATGTTTTTGCCTTCTTGTAAACTTCCAATTTTTGAAAGTCAAATCGCTGTGAAGTTGGAGTGCTAATCATTTAGCAAATCTTCGAAAGAATTTTCACATCTACACTATCCTTTATGTGCAGGTTATATGCTGTTTATGCCTTTTCGTAATAATATTCTTTTTCTGCTACTGTATCAAAATCTCATTCTCTTTCTCCTACTGTTTCTGTTTCTAAAAGAGTCTTTGCAATCAAAAAAATGTTAAAGAATGAGAATGACAAACAGAATGAGAATGAGACTATAATCTTACCTTAATACTAACCCTTAGCAAAAAACAACTTCTTACTTGAACCTAAAACGGAATAACCCGGCCTCTTCGCAGGAGTAGGGTATTCACTTGTCGGAATAGCATGAATCACATTCGAAAAACCAAACTCATTCTTAATCCGCACCGCGAAATCATACCACGAAATAACTTCATTACCAGTGAAATGAAACAGACCGAACGTCCATTCGGTTTTTACATTTAAGCAGTTTATTATGTATATTGAAACTGAATTCGCGACGTCGGAAGCGTTTGTTGGACAACCGAGCTGATCGCTTACAACGCGGAATTCACGAGATGGATCAGACGCCATAGCGTTTTTCATGGCTAGGTAGAAATTCTTTCCATAATTGGAATGCAACCAGCTGAGACGAATCACAATTCCTGTTGCGCATTCCAACACCGCTAATTCCCCTTCGCGTTTAGTTCTTCCGTATACGCCCAATGGATTGCACTCATCGTCTTCGGTGTAAGGTGAATTTTTTTCTCCGTTGAAGACGTAGTCGGTTGAGAAATGTATGAGGACAATGTCGTGCAAGGCGCAGAAGTCTGCGAGTTCGCTCACTGCTTCCGCGTTAACGCGATGAGCCAATTCCTCTTCCGTTTCGGCTTTGTCTACTGCGGTGTAGGCAACGGTATTGATAATCACATCTGGAATTTCATTCAACTCAGAAAGTTGTTCGAATAGGTCTTCCTCGAAATCAATTTCATCTCTCCCAAAAAATCGTACTAAAACGAATGTTTCATTCTTAAACGAATCGGCGAAGCATTGCGCCAGCTGTCCCGTTTTTCCCAATATCCAAATAGATGCATTCGCCATATTCCACGAAGGTAAAACGACTTAACTTTGTTTAGGTATAACTTTTGAAAGGCTTCCAAAAAAATTACTATGAAAAAGCTCTTCGTATTTTCATTTGCGTTAATCTCTCTCTCGAATTTCGCACAAGAAAAAAGCTACTCCGACCGCAATCCGCGTCATACCACCATAGGCGTTGGAATGCAGATTGTGCAACCCACAGGTGAATACGCAGATCGCTACAACGGTGTTCCCATAGGACTTTCAGGAACTTTTTCTAATCCCATTAAACAATCCCCTTTCGACTGGGGCCTTCAATTTTCATGGAATCAGTTAGGTGCTTTGGACCAAGATATTTCCGTTTATGGCGGCACCAATGTTATGGGAGATTCCATCTTCAACAACGGAACCTACCGCGTTCGTCACAACAACTATCGTTACCAAGGCTTGCTTCGCTTCCGTCCGTTTAACGGCTTCTTTCAGCCTTATGCCGAAGGACTAGCTGGAATAGAATCCTTCCTAACAAAGACCGATCTTTCCGTTCAGAACAGCGGCGGATTTTCTTCGGTGGAAGAAGCGAAAGTGCAACAAAGTAGTACTTCGTTCTTATACGGATACGCCCTTGGATTCCGCTTCCGCACAAAGAATGCAAGAAAAGTTTGGTTCGACATTCGTTACGAAAACATTCAAGGCGGCAAAGCACAATACGTCATTCCAGAAACGGTAACCATTCAAAACAACACCGATCTTGTGTACACTACCGGCACCACAAAAACCAACCGTCAAATCATCCAATTCGGACTCACCTTCGGATTCTGATAATCAGCATAGCTGTCATCGGCTTCGCCGTCATCCCGAAGGGTCATCCACGAAGTGGTCATCACAACGTGTTGTGTTAGCCTGCTGATCGAATGGCATCCACGGGTTTTAGATTCGCCGCACGCAACGCTGGAATGAACCCTGCCACTATTCCAACCACCAAGGATACCGTAATGCCTAACATGATCCGACTGAAAGGAAGGAAAAAGTGAAAATCTGTAACGCCGTTTAACAACGAGAGCACGCCCCAAACCAGGAGCAGTCCCATTATTCCTCCGACGAGACAAAGGAGTATCGATTCAAAAAGAAATTGCGAAAGAATGAAATAGCGTTTCGCGCCAAGTGCTTTTTGAATGCCTATGATGTTCGTGCGTTCTTTCACCGAGACGAACATGATGTTTGCAATGCTGAACGCCCCCACAAGAATCGCGAAGATTCCAATGAACATTCCCGCTACGTTGAATACGCCTACAATGCTATTCACCATGTCCCTGATCATGCTGGAATCAATAACGCTGAAATCGTTTTCTTCTGTTGGGCGAATGCCTCGAATGCCCCGAAAGACCGACATCACATCGCCTTTTAAAACTTCTACATCCACGTCCGCTTTCGCTTTAATCAAGAGCGTCACATCGTCTATATCTCCAACAAATCGCTGAGCATATTCGTAAGGCACATACACTGAAAGGTCTCGTTCACCGCCGAAGAGCGAAGAACCTTCCTTTTCCATGACACCGATGATTTCGGTTTTTTGTCCTTGGATTTTAATGTCTTTTCCAACCGGATATTCCGCGCCGAACAATTGTTCGGCCAGTGAGAATCCAATGAGGGCGACCGGTCTTCCTCCGTCGCATTCCATTTGCGAAAAGTATCGTCCCTTATCAATTTTTAAATCAATGGCTTGAATGTAATCATATCCCACTCCTAGAAAACCAACGCCCTTTAGTGAATTGTTTTCGTGCTCTACAGTCTTGGAAGCGCGCACCTGTATGGTGGCAACCGAGAACGATTTCAGGTCGGCCTTTAGCAGATTCAGATCTTCTTTACTCGGTTGTCTGCGTTGCCAGTATTTCCACCACTCGTATTCCCCGCCGTCTTTCTCAGGACCCATAGGCCACTTCTGAATGAATAATAAATCGGAACCCATGACAGACAACCCTTCCTTCATATCGGCTTCCATGCTGTCAACGATACTCAACACAAAAATGATCGAGAAAATTCCAATCGTCACTCCGAACAACGAAAGCACCGTCCGCAGTTTATTCACCACCAAAGACTGTGTGGCGAAGGCGAATGCTTCTTTGAGCTGAAGGAGGAGGAATTTCACAGCGTAAAGGTAGTGAGTGAGAAAACGAATGGTATAAATTTGTTCAAAATAGAACAGCGATGAACACCAGCGAAATTTTTAATTTGAATGAAGTCGGGCATTTTGTCCGGAATGAAATTCAAATAGACCTCGAAGCATTTTTAAAAGACCTTTCAAACTTTATTTTGAACGATTGAATATGAAGCAGACTTTCGTATTAACCGTTGCCGATTATTTCGTGAAGATATCTTCGGAAGAAAATGTCTCTGTTTTTTTTGAGGAAGGCTATTCAAATTTTCTTCAATTGGAAGAAGAAACGAAATACGATGCAAGCGTTGTTTGTCATGCTGGACTTCCTGAAAAATCAAGTTATACAGGAGAAGTTATTTTCGACGCTGTGCTTGATAAGAAGAGACTTTGGCAAGTGGTGCGAACTGAAAAGCAACGTGCTTTTATTGTTTTCAATCCAAATAAAATCGAAGAAATACAACAAGTCGCTTTCTTGAATGAGGAATCCACGGAATGGCAAGTTTACTCTAAGATATTAACCCAAAACAACGAATCGTTTATTTCTCCGCTTTCTTATCCTCTTGGTGCTCTTATACTCTATTACCTCACGCTGAATAGCAATGCGTTTATGATTCATGCTTCTGGTGTTTGGGACGGAGAAACGGGAAGAATCTTCAGCGGCTTTTCTGGTGTTGGAAAAAGCACAATGGCAAAAATTTGGGAAGAAGAAGGTGCACATATTGTGAACGACGATCGCTTGATTGTACGTGAGGTCAACGGAGAGTTTTTCATGTACAACACGCCTATGCCCTATGCCGATTTGAATAAGCAAGCGCAAGTCTCCAAGTTCTATTTCCCTTTTCATGCGAAGAAGAATTCTGCGGAAAAATTAACGGGTACGCATGCCTTGTCGCAACTGAAGGCTTTTTGCTTTCAACACAATTACGATAAAAAATATACCGAGCACTTGATGACGCAACTCGAAAGAATTACGCAACATACCAGTACTTACAAATTAGGCGTTGTTCCCACACCCTCAATTATCGACTTCATTCGTAGTCTTGAATTCAAAGGATGACACCTGGTTAACGGCGCCTTGACTTTTAACAAACCTCCCCTTCCCCCAAACCCAAGCGCTCACTGCTAACCATAAACTTACTGCTGGAAAAAACCAACCGTTTACGAGATGCATAAATAGTTTTTCAGCAAAAGGGAACATGGTAAGACCGAGACTGAAAGCGTTGAACGAAAAATGCATGAACACCGCTGTCCAGATGCTTCCGGAATACAAAACGAAATATCCCATTAAAGCACCGAGTAACATACGTGGTAAAAATCCAGCGACATGAAAATGAATGGCCGCAAATAAGATGGCCGATATCCAAACCGCCCAGTGCTTCGAGCCGGTCCAGTTCTTCGCAATGCCTAAAATAACTCCGCGGAACATAAGCTCCTCAGTTAAGGGAGCAATGATAACCGTTGAGAACAATACTGCAGCCGGATGAACCTTCGACAATGCGCCGAGCTGCTGATAAAAGGCATTGCTGTCTTCCTCCATGGCATTCTCTAACATCCAGGAAGGCAAGAGCGATTCAAACATGCCGGAAAAATAATAAATGAACGGAATGCCTATTCCCATAACAACCAATCCCAGTAAAGTTGCTTTTCCGCCTTTCCATTTAAACGATGTCCACTCCACTTTCGTTAACCAATTCTTCGCAATAATCAACGGAACAAACCCCACCCACAACTGAATAAGCGCATTCAACCCTAAGACAAATAAAAATACTTGCTGATCAATTTTCGAATTCGCTAACACGGCATTTACCGCTTCTTCACTTCCGCAATAGATATACAATCCTCCAATGAAAAACAATTGACCGAGCATGTAGACAAAGCCAAAAAGAGTTAAGGCTATTAGGGCTTGGTTTTTTGCGGAGAGGAAGTTGAACATTGCGCGAAGATAAAAGAAAAAGTCCCCGGCCGTTGCCGAGGACTTTCCCCTAAACCTTAACCAAAACTCCTGAAGAACTCCAGGATACTAGAGTGTAGCCTCCTGCGACTCAGCTTCTTCATTTTTCTTGCCAAAAATTCTCTTCATGCGCGATTTGGTGTTTTCGCTCATTTGATACATGACAGGAACAACTATTAATGTGATGAATGTTGCGAAACTTAATCCGAATACTATTGTCCATGCCAATGGGCCCCAGAACGCTACGCTGTCTCCTCCGAAATAAATCTTTGGGTCGAGCTCAGTAAACATGGTAACGAAATCAATGTTGAATCCTATTGCCAATGGTATCATTCCTAAAATGGTAGCAGTGGCCGTTAACAATACCGGTGTCATACGGACACGTCCTGCTTCAACAATGGCTTCTTGTAAATTGCTTCCGCGCTCGCGAAGTATGTCGGTGAATTCAACCAGCAAGATTCCATTCCGGACGACAATTCCGGCGAGTGCAACAATTCCAACACCTGTCATGACAATACTAATTGACATGTCGAAAATGGCCAATCCAAGCAAGACACCAATGACACTGAAAATAATTTCAGAAAGAATAATCAACGTTCTTCCAATTGAATTGAACTGCGTGATTAAGATTAAAACAATCAATCCAATGGCAATCAATCCAGCCATTCCCAAGAAACTAGCTGTCTCTTCTTGTTGCTCTTTCTCACCACCCATTTTCACGGTTACTCCCTTTGGCAAGTTGTCGAACTCAGCAACTTTCTGCTCAATAGATGCAACAACTTCATTCGGATTGAATCCCGTAAGGACATTCGATCCCAAGGTTACAATGCGCTTCTGATCTTTTCTGCGAATACCTGCGTACGTGCTGCTGTAACGCACATCTGCGAAGGCTGAAATAGGCACTTGACGAACCATTCCCATCATGTTCATATCACGGAAAGTGATGACCATGTTGCGCACTTCCTCAAGGTTGTTGCGTTGATCTTCTTGCAGGCGAATTTGAATTGGATATTCATCCTCGTTGTCGCGGAAGTTCGATGGATTATCGATTCCGAAAATTGATTTACGCAATTCCATTCCCACTTGTGCCAACGAAAGACCTTCGCGATTCAATCGCTCACGATCAATGTCAATCACAATCTCTGGCTTGTTGCGTTGCAAGTCGCTCTTCAATTCTTCAACTCCCTCAATCTGCTGTGCATCTAAATAGTTTTTCAGATTCACACTCGCTGCAATCAAGTCTTCGAAATTCTCTCCGGTAATTTCAACGCTAATTGGCTTCGCCGTAGGCGGACCGTTTTGCTCTTGATCTACAGAGATTTCAACCCCAGGAATTCCTTGAACAGCAACGCGAATTTTTTCCAAATACTCCAACGTACTTTGTCCGTTACGCTTCGAAAATTCAACGAACCCAACACCTACTTTTGCTTTGTGCGAATACGGTGCACGGTCATCGCGAGATTCGTTCGCACCCACTGCAACATTGGTAATGACAGACTCAACCATCGGATTGTTTTCTCCAATTACGCTGTACACGCGCTCTTCAATAATTCGAGCCACACTGTCGGTTGCTTCTGGCTTCGTTCCAACCGGAAGACTTGCATACACATACACGAAATTCGGATCAGCCTTCGGGAAGAATACAACTTCAGGTTTGCGCAACCCGGTAACCAAGAACGATAGAATTAACAAGGCCAACGTGCTCAATAAAATAGTCTTTGGTCGCGCCAATGCCCATACCAAGAACTTCGCATACACCGCCTGAACACTCGGCCAGGTCTTGTGTTGGAAGCCTTCGATCAAGCGCTTCAAAATAAAACGATAGAAGATATAAATCAGCAACATGAAGATGGTGAAATTCCCCATACCCACACTTCCAGAAATGTAAAATAGAATTCCAACAACAATGAAAATGACTGAAGTGATTCCCAATTTCTTAATGTTCACACCCTTGTTTTCTTTGTGCGGCTTCATGAAGTCTACCGCGAAAACTGGACTAATGATATAGGCTACAATTAACGATGCTGAAAGCGTGATGATTAATGTAATAGGAAGGTATCCCATGAACTTTCCAATGACACCGTCCCAGAACGCGAGAGGAACAAACGGTGCAAGCGTAGTTGCAGTTCCAGACAAGACGGGAAGGAAAATTTCACCTGCTGCTTTCTTCGCTGCAATCTTAATTGGAACTTTTCCATTGTCGTAAATGCGGTGTGTGTTTTCAACCACAACAATCGCATCATCTACCACAATTCCCAATCCGAGAAGGAAGGCGAACAAGACAATCATGTTCATGGTAAAGTCCAAACCTGGCAATAACAGGAAGGCAATGAACATCGAAAGCGGAACAGAAAGTCCAACGAAAATAGCGTTCGTTGCTCCCATGAAGAACATCAAAATCAAGGTTACTAATACGAATCCAATGATAATGGTGTTAATCAAATCGTGCAGCGTAATACGCGTAGTTCTGCTCTGATCTCCGGTGACAACAACTTCCAAATCTTTTGGAAATTTGTTCGCCTTCATCTCCTCAATAATGGCCTGAATTCCGTCAGAGGCATTAATCAAGTTCTCTCCACCGCGCTTTATAACGTTCAACGTTATAACGTTCTTCTTGTCCAATCTACCGTAAGACTCTTGCTCTTTGTGACCGTCTACCACTTCCGCAATGTCTTTCAAATACATGTGCGCGCCGGTCTGTCCAGACACAATCGAGTTTTTAATTTCTTCAATGTCTTTGAATTCTCCACTCACACTGAGCGTGCGCTTCATGTCATCGAGTTCGACACTACCCCCACTGATGGTTAAGTTTTCATAATTCAGCGTACGTTCAATATCGCCAATGCTAATTTTTGCAGCAGCAGCTTTGTACATGTCAACGTTCACTTGAATCTCACGCTCCAACGCTCCAACCATGTCAACACGCGTAATTTCCTTCAACCCTTCAATTTTATCTTGAAGTTCTTCCGCGTATTTTTTCAATTCATCGAGGCTGTAATTACCCGCGATGTTCACGAACAAAATGGGCATTTCAGAAAACTCAACTTCCATAACATTTGGATCCGCAGGTAAATCTTGAGGAAGGTCTTTCTTCGCTCTATCCACCGCGTCTTTCACCTTCTGCTTCGCAACAGGCACATCAACGTTCGTGTTGAATTCCACCACCACACTCGAGAAATCTTGAATGCTCGTGCTGGTTACTTTCTTCACACCAGCAATGGACTTAATTTGTTTCTCAATGTTTTTGGAAACCAAATTTTCCACGTCTTTGGGAGCAGCACCGGGGTAAACGGTACTCACATATATTGTTGGAATAACAATATCTGGAAACTGTTCCTTCGGAATGCTTCTGTATGTAAGAATACCTGCTAACGTAATGAATATCGTTAGCAAATAAATGGTCGTCTTATTATCAATGGCCCAACTGGTGGGTTTGAACTCTTTAAATTTTTCTTGCATGATTCGGCGTCTTATAATTCAATAGCCATTCCTTCTGTTAACTCTGAGTAGCCTGTAGTGATTAACTTATCGCCTACGCTTAGACCACTTGTCAATTCAGCGTTTCCAGCATATACCTGTCCAACAGTTACCGCTCTTCTGCGTGCAGTCAACACTCCGTTTTCATTCACTGCAACATATACAAATTGTAAGTTGTTTTCATTTTGAATTAAATTCAACGGAGCTAAAATCGCAGCTGGATTTTCATAGTCAACGATCTTCATTACGCTAACCATATTCGGACGAAGTAGCTCATTCGAACCAGACAACGTTGCCTCAGCGGTGAAGGTGCGCGACATTGGACTAATGAATCTCGCGGTGAAGGAAATGCTTCCTTCAATTTCAGTGCTGATGTCTGGGAAGTACAACAAGACTTTGTTTCCTTTCTTCACTTTGTTCGCGTAAGTTTCTGCAACTTCAGCCTTCACTTTCAATGAAGCCAGATTTACAACTCGGAAACATGGATCCGGATTTTGTGCGGTTGCAAACTGACCCAAACGAGCACCAATGTGATCGACGATTCCTGAAATAGGTGACTTCACTTTCGTTAATTCAATCTGCGCTTGAACGGCGCTGATTTGCTTATTCAACGCATCAACTTGCGTCTTTGCTTGAAGGTATTGCACCTCGCTACCGATTTTCTGATCCCACAACCTTTGTTGTCTTTGGAAAACATCTTGAGCCAATTCCAATTGTGGTTGAATGGCTGCAATCTGCGCGGCATATGCGCTGTTGTCTGTTTCAGCAAGAAGCTGTCCAACAGAAACTGCATCACCTTCACTCACATAAATTTTCGTTATCAATCCTGGAATTTGCGGAGCAACAACTACGTTGTTTTCTGCATCCACTGTTCCTTGAATTTCAACACAGTGTTTGAAAGGCGCAGTAACCACATCGGTTGTCATGATCTTACGTGCTTTCGCAGCGTTGGTAATTCCCAACTCTTGTTCCAGGGCTGAAATTTTTCCGTCGAGTTCAGAACGCTTTGCTTTCAAGTCGTTCAATTCTGCGCTCTTGTCTTTCGATCCGCAAGAGGCCAATAACACAGCAGCTAAAACAAATGATGCTACGATTTTAGAGATATACATGGGTTTCATTTTTTCTTATGATTATAATGCGTTCAACGATTTTGAAAGTCTGGTTTGTGCGTTCATTAAACTCAAACGCGCTTGTATTAATGATACTTCTGCTTGCAACAGCTGTGAAGTCTGACGCGACAATTCGAAGCTGGAAGAAGTTCCTTGATCGAATTTGATTTGTGTTTTATTCAAGATGCTTGAAGCCAAGGTGTATGATTGCAGAGCAAGATCCACGTTTTGCGTCGCGTTCATGTACTCTGCCATTCCCACTTGATATTCTAATTTCGCAGCATTGTTTGAATATGCTAAGGTCTCTTCCATTCTCTTTACTTCCACGCCTGCGCGTTGAATACTCTTCGCTTTGCGCCCACCGGAAACGATCGGAACATTCATAGAAAGTCCCCACAATTGTGTTGGATACCAAGGCTCATTTCCATCTAAAAAATTAAACTCCTGTCGTTGCGCTTGACGTTGCACACTATAAAATGCAGCGAGGTTTGGAAGCAAACCTGCTTGCTGATTCTTCACGCTTAATTTTTGAAGAGACAAACCTTCCTTAATGATTTGATTGTCGATTAAGTTTTCGGCATTGAAAGGCGATTGCACCAATTGCGCGTTGAACGATTCTAAAATCATTGCGCTGTTATCTGCCAATGTAATTTCTTCATCGACATTCATTCCAATCGTGAACTTCAACAACGTCTTCGCAATGAGCGCTTGCGTCTGTGCTACACGAATACGCGCCTCCAATTCATTCAACGAAAGCGACAATTGCTCAACATCTTGTGTCTCTAGGAAACCCTCTTTCTTCAAGGCTTTGGTGTGCTCCAATGTTTCCGCTAACAAATCGCGCGATGCAGTCAATAGCGCGATGCTCTCTTGAGCAATCACAGCAAGGTGATACGCTTCCTCGGTAGCTCGCTTTACTTCGATTTCACTTTTTATGATGTTCTTGTTTTGCAGAGCAGCATAAGCCTTCGAAGCTTGAAGCCCTACCAACCATGAACCGTCGAACAACAATTGCGAAGCGTTAATACCGGCAGTTAATGTCTGCGGAACCCCGAATTGCACAGCAACGTTTTGTCCCGGCATACCGAAGAAATCACCCGGCAAAATGCTTGTCGGACGATCAATGAAATTTTGATACTGAATGCTTCCGCTTATTTGCGGAAGACCGCTGGCGATCAGTTCTTCGGTTTGAAGCTTCGCTGATTGCGCATCGAAGTTTTTCGATTTCACTTGGAAGGCATTCTGCACTGCATACTCTTTCGCTGCAGCCAAAGTGAGCGCCTGCTGTGCGTTTCCGAAAGAAACAAAACCAAACGCCACTGCCAAGAGGACACTTATTTTTTTGTTTATGTTGAATTGTATCATGAATTGAATTATTGCTTTTTACTATTTTTTTTCTTGGTTGAAGGAGATGAGTTTAGAATATTTTTATTCAGCAACTCTATTCCCTTTGCCGTAGCCATGCCATGAATGTGATAGGAAAACCATTCCATATACACGTCACTTACGTTATACTCTTTACTCGGAAATAAATTCTGATCGAACATCACCTCCATTCTTCCCACATATAATTTAGCTAAGACATTCGGATTAATTTCCTTTCGGTACAATCCGTCTTTTTGTCCTTTTACAATATTCTCGAATACGCACTTGTAAATAATCTCCTGTCGAGACACGACCATTTTCTGATGCACCCGTGGATGAAATTTCTCCATGTCGTACGCCACAGAAGGATGAATGTTTTGCAACATTTCGAGCACCCAACGCTTTATTTCTAAACTTTCGTCAATGGAGTTTAAACCTCTGCTGCAAATTTCTTCAATTTGATGTTTCTCTGCTGTACTGAAAAGAACCACTGCATTCTCCAACAAATCTTCTTTGTCTTTCACATGCGCATACAGCGTCTTCTTTGAGATACAGAGCTTCTTGGCAATGTCGTCCATTGTCAGACTCTTGATTCCAAATTGCAAAAACAACTGAAGTGTTTCCGAGAGAATATGTCGTTTCTTGATTTCCAAAGCGGCGCAAAGATAAACACAAATTCGACATTGGAAACGAAAAGTGGGGAAAATGTTTCCTCGCGAAGCGGTCATCGAACATAGTTCGTCATCGATTGTAAATCGTCATCCTTCGAAGAGGGTCATCACCTCCGGTGTCATCGCAACTACGTTGCGTCATCACAACGTGTTGTGTCATCCAGCTTCGCTGGTAAAGATTACTTAACGCGTTTGAACTCGTCAACTTGAGAAGCCTTCCTCTCCTTCAACTTCTGATTACCAATCTTCCATGTAAGATTGATACGCGCTGTGCGAGACTCCCAAAGGCCGCTGGCGTCCATGTATAGACCGGCGTATTGCGAGATGCCTCTCCAACGCATGGTGCGCAGGATGTCGCCGTAGGCGAGGCGAAGAACGAGTTTTTCACTGATGAAGGTTTTTTGAAAAGCAACGTCTAAGCCGCCCATAGGTTTGTTGCGGAAGGTGCCGCCCCACACGCTTGGCCCGTTGAAGAATCCAGAGAGTTCGAACGAAGTGGTCTTGTTGAACTTGAAGGTATTTTGCATGAAGATGTTGTAAGACGTAGCGCGAAGGTCAATGATGTTGCCGTCTTCAAAGGTTGCGCGGTTGTGAATGTTGTAAACGCCCATGTTCACATAACCTTCCCACCATTTGGCAATGGGAACCGGACTGCCTATGTTGAAAGTAATGTTTTCGCGATAACCCAGATTGCGCGTTTGAATAAACGAACGCGAAAGCCCTTCAGTGTCTGTTATCTCGGTGAAAAACCCGTTGGTCTTGCTGTAGCCGATTGAACTGGTTATCATGTAGAACAACGTGTGGCTCAACTCGAACGCATCGGTGTATTGTGGTTGAAGGAACGCGTTACCGCGTGAATAAGAAAGTTCATCCAAACGCGATTCGAACGGATTCAACGACTGATAACTTGGTCTATCAATTCTGCGACTAAACGTTAAGTTGAAGGTGCTTGTTTCTTTGTGATCGAAGGTAATGGCCGCGCTTGGAAAAAAATTCGTGTACAAGCGATCGACTTTCGAAAGTGGTTGCGGAGTTAGTGCGAATAATTCTCCGTTGCTCTTCGTGTTTTCCGCACGCACTCCCACTTGCCAACCAAATTTTTTGTACTTCCCAGAAGCATTAGCGTAGGCTGCAAGCACGCGTTCCTTGTATTCGAAAGAATTTGTAAGATTAGAATCTACTTCAAGGTCATTTCCAACTACATTAAAAAAATCTAATTTGTTGTTCGTATTCACCTGCGTGCCTTTCACCCCGGCTTCCCACTTGATTTTCTTCCAATTGAAACTGTAATCGGCGCGAACCACGGCAATGTCAATTTGCGTTGCCGTGTTGTTCTGATAATTTCTTTCATGCAACAAATTGCCATTTGAACCGACGTATCTGTTGGGTTGAAAATTCTTATTGTCAATATCGTAAATCCCGTAATTCGCATCTACGGTAAATTCTTTGTCGTTCTCTCCTTTCCACTGATAGTTGACATTCGCTCCGTAGTTGTTGCGGAATCCGTTGTTATCGGAAATAGCTTCCAAGGTACTGTCAATCCCAGCGCCTGGCATTACACTGCCTATTAGAGTAGAGCCGTGGCTGTTCCACAAACTGTTGGCAAGGTTCGTATTCACTGAAATGCCTATGGTGTTTTTATCGTTGATGGAAATGTCAATTCCCGCCTTTCCGTAATGCGATTTGTCTTTGTTGTAGGTATACGCTTTCTGGTCGAAGAAAATATCGTTCTGTTCTTTGTAGAAACGCTGGTATCCCCAATCCTCCGTAAATGCATTGCCGTAAGTCGCATACACATTGGTCTTTCCCTTTCTTCTGTTGTAGGTGAAAGAGCCGTTTGTCTTTCCGTAAACCTGATTTCCGTATCCCAAACCGAATGTCGCGTTCTGTCCGTAGTTGCTGTTCTTCTTCATTACAATGTTCAAAATACCCGCAGTACCGGCTGCATCGAAGCGTGCAGAAGGATTCGTGATGATCTCAATTTTTTCAATGGATGAAGAAGGAGTGCTTTTCAAGAAATCTGACAACTGCGAACCTTGCAATGGAGAAATTCTTCCGTCGATGTACACCGTAATTCCCGACTTTCCTTTTACCGAAATGTTGTTGTTGTTATCGATAACCACACCTGGCGCGCGACGCAACAATTCCAAAGCATTCAGTCCAACCGCATTCGCAGTTCCTTCGACATTGAAAATGGTTTTATCGGCCTGCACTTGAACGAGTGGTTTCTTCGCCACGAATTCCATTTCAGACGTAACGGCTGAAGTGCGCATCAATTCTATCGTTCCGAGATTCAGATTCGCACTTGCGCCAATCTTCTTCCACATCGGTTTGAAGCCAATGATGTTGAAATACACCAATACTGAATCGGCACTTGCAATTTCCAAACTGAAATTCCCTGCATTGTCCGAAGCCGTCGCCATAAGCAAAAGGCTATCAGCCGTGGCGTGCAGACTCACACTTACGAAAGCTAAGTCCTCTGTCTTTCCCGCGTCAATACCCATTACCACCCCTGAAACGGTTGTTGTTTGGGCGAATGAAATTAGGGTGAAGAGGATGAAGGAAAACGTGAGGAAGAGGTTTTTCATGGGGCGAAAATACAATAATCCTATGGATTAGTCCCTACGGGATCAATCCTGAAAGGATACATCCCAGAGGGATACATCCCGAAGGGAAAATTAACGCGCGAATCTTAGCGCCATTCCACTCTTTTGACCCGTAAGCTTCCCATTCTCAAAAACCAACTTCCCATTACACCAAGTGGAAACAATGGTGCTGGAAAACGTATGTCCTTCGAACGGAGACCAACCGCATTTGTAAAGAAGATTTTCTTTGGTGACTGTGTAAGGTGCATTTAGATCAACCAACACAACGTCGGCGCTGTAGCCTTCACGAATATAACCGCGACCTGTAATTTGGAATAGGTCCGCAACGGCGTGAGAAGCCTTTTCCACAATTTTTTCTAGGGTGAAAACACCTTGTCTGTGAAGATCTATTAAGGCTTGTAAGCTGTGTTGAACCAGCGGTCCGCCGCTTGGGGCTTTCAAGTATTCTTGCTCTTTTTCTTCAATGGTATGCGGTGCGTGATCAGTAGCAATGACGTCGATTCGTCCATCATTTACCGCCTCCCGAATGTTCATTCGGTCGTTGAATGATTTCACTGCCGGATTCCATTTGATGTAGTTCCCTTTCGTTGCGTAGTCTTCTTCTGTGAACCAAAGGTGATGAATACATGCTTCCGCTGTGATTCGCTTGTCCTTCATCGGAATGGCGTTTGTAAACAACTCCAATTCCTTTGCGGTGCTGATGTGAAGTATGTGCAAACGCGCATCGTGCTTCTTCGCCAATTCAACAGCCATAGAGCTTGAGGCATAACATCCTTCGGCGTTGCGAATTACAGGATGGTCAGCGGCCGTGAGCGTTCTTCCTGTTGCTTGCAAGACTTCTAAATTTCTTTTGATAATGCCATCGTCCTCGCAATGTGTGGCGATAAGCGTTTTAACTTTCGAGAAAATAATCTCCAAGGCCTCTCGCTTTTCCACCAATAAATTACCTGTGGAAGAGCCCATGAATATCTTCACGCCACACACTTCCTTCGGATTCACATGCGCCAACACATCTGCATTCTCAGGCGTTGCTCCCATGAAGAAGTTGTAATTCACTGTTGAAACTTCTGCAGCCCGTTTGAACTTTTGCTCTAGCAATTCAAGTGTGGTTGCACTCGGACTGGTGTTCGGCATTTCCATGTAAGAAGTTACTCCACCCGCAGCAGCAGCAGCAGACTCTGTGGTTAAATCTCCTTTGTGCGTCAATCCTGGTTCGCGGAAGTGAACCTGGTCGTCGATTAATCCTGGGAACAAATGCTTTCCTGTTCCATCTACAATCGAATCTGCGTTGTTGTAATCCATTGTTCCAACGGGCAACACGTGTGCGATTTTCGAACCGTTAATCCATACGTCGCTTTCGGTCTGTTTTCCTTCGTTAACAACCGTGACATTTTTTATGACTTGCATAGTGATTAGATTTTTTGAAAGCGCATTTTCAATACGCCAAAGAATGCTTCGTGAAAAATATTCAAACTCATCTTGCTCGTTCCTTTCACGCGGTCGGCGAAGAGAATAGGAACTTCCGCTATTTTAAAACCAAGACGCTTCGCCTTGTATTTCATTTCAATTTGAAACGCATAACCAATGAATTGTATGCCGTCTAAATTCATTTTGGAAAGGACATCGCGGTGGTAACAAACGAACCCGCCTGTGCTGTCCTTCACACCCAATCCTAAAATTAAATTGACATAAATACTTCCGCCTTTGCTAATGACTCTGCGGTGCCAAGGCCAATCGACAGTACCTCCGCCCTTCACATAGCGTGAACCCACAGCTACGCCGTGATTCTTTTCGCAGGCTTCCAGTAAGCGAGGGAGATCTTTCGGATTGTGTGAAAAATCACAATCCATTTCGAAGATGTATTCGTAGTTATTCGCCAATGCCCATTTGAATCCAGCAATGTAAGCCGTTCCTAAACCAAGCTTTCCACTTCGCTCAAGGATGTGCAATCTCCCGGCAAATTCAGTTTGCTTTTCCTTCACCAAGAGGGCAGTACCATCTGGAGAGCCGTCGTCTACAACAAGCAAATGGAACCCTTGCGGCTGATTTAAAACAGCGTGAATCATTTCAACAATGTTCTCGCGTTCGTTATAGGTGGGAATAATTACCAGTTTCATGTGCACCGCGAAAATACAACAGGCGCTAGGCAAATTCTAATTTCCACCCGAATATTCCATTTCCGCCATGTAGCGGGCATCGCGCATGATCATGGTATCGAGGGGAACCTTGTTCTGCTTGGCTTTTTCGGCAATGGCCTTCGTCCATGCTTCGTCTGAAAGGATATTATTCTTGAATTTTTGTACCCGAAATTCAAACGAATCAAATTTTTCTCCCAATACAAAATACTTGTAGGCGCTCGAAATAAATCCCCATCCCAACTTATCCATGTTGCATTCCGTGGCCATTACAAAAACCACATTCGATTTTTCAATCTCTTTCATTTGTGAAAGCGGATCGGAGTTCGTGGTGATGCCCGAAGGACGCTGATGCAGCTGCTTGTTGTAGAAGTAAAAATTCAATTCGGAAAAAATATCAGACGCCCACGGCAATTGCATGAGATTGAAGAAATAACTGTCGGAAATCACTGCTACCTTGGGCTGAATGCCTTTGTTTCCAAAGTCTACGCTGTACTTCATGTTGACTCCCACACGCGGATAAGCCATGGGAAGAACGTCAATTGGCCAGTACAAATTCATTCCCAAGCCAATGTCGTCGTCTACACTTTCCATGGTGGTTTGAAGTGGTAAATTCTTGTCCCACCCAAACTCGTTCATTTCCTTTCCAAAAAGTTTCATGCAATAATTAACCAAGGAATCGGCTGCTAGCGTTGCACCATATTGACTCCAATGAATTCCTGTTTTCGGGAAAAGTGGCGCAGGTGTTTTGCCTTTCATTTCACGAAACCACTTTCCGAAATCGATGTGCTGAATGCCTCGTGCCTTCAATTCTTTCTGATATTCCGAATAATAAGTCCTGTCGGAAACAACAGGGAATTCATCGGGAATGTGTTCCGAATAGAATGAAGCTTTTCCAGGGTTCATGACCACGACAAACTCAATTCCTCTTTCCTTCAACTTCGATTGAATGGCCTTCAACATAAGTAAATTCGAATCGAGTTCAGACTGAAAAATCTCTTCCGCACCGCGATAGGCATTTATGTATTTGATCTCGTACAAATAATCTTCCTTCCCAATGATAACACCGTTGGCCTTGGCTTTGTGAAAAAGCGAAAATGCAATCTGATTGTGAATGCGAACGGCAGTGTTGCGGAATCCGAATTGCTCGTTGATATACTGATTTCTATTTTCTTGAAACGTACCGCTGAACCACGATTCGGTAGTCAACGAATCTTTTTCTGTTGGAACAATGGAACCGAAAAGATGTCCGACTTCAGCAAACGGTTTCACCATTTGAATCATTGGAAGAAACATTCCGAGGAGAACGATCGAGAACAAGACGGTATGGAAGCGATTATTCTTCATTAGAATCGGAAATAAATGAAGGGATTAAATCCGCTTGCAGTGATGTAGCTCAACGACAAAACAAAGAGCGCTGCTGAAACAATTGTCAATGCGAGATGTCCAGCGTTTCCTATGCTTCGCTGACCGAATACAGCGTCTTGAAATTTCGTTGTTTTTGGAAGGAGTAAGAAGAATGAAAACAATGTCGCTAACGCTGCAATGAGCATCCATTCGGAATCAACTTTTACAGACACATTTCCGTTGAATGAAAACATTGCATGCACATATCCCCAGGCCATATGTAAATCTTCTACACGGAAAAATACCCACCCGATTACGACCACGACAAAGGTGAACGCTACGCGTGTAATTTTCCCGATGTAGCCAAACCAACGGATTAAAAACGCGCGTTCTAAAACCAGGAACAATCCGTGCCAAGCGCCCCAGATGATGTAGTTCCAAGAAGCTCCGTGCCACAATCCTGAAAGTAAAAACACCAACCACAAGTTGAAGTACAATCTACCTTTTCCAACCTTGTTTCCACCCAATGGAATGTAGAGGTAATTGCGCATCCATCCGCCCAAGGTCATGTGCCAACGGCGCCAGAACTCTGTGATGTTTTGAGAGACATACGGGTTGTTGAAGTTCTCTGGGAATTTGAATCCAACCATTCGTCCAATCCCAATGGCCATGTCTGAATAACCGCTGAAGTCGAAATAGATTTGAAACGTGTAAGACAGCGCAGCCAACCAGGCGGCTCCCATGGAAAGCGTCTGTGGATCAAGCGCACCAGCGCCTGTTTCCGCATTGCCGTATATACTGTCTGCAAAGGCCGCCAGCGCATTCGCTATCAAAACCTTTTTTCCTAAACCGATACAAAATCTATAAAAACCGAGCAAACGTTCGGTACTATTTTCGGTCTTCGAACGATCGGGAATTTGATCGGCAATGTCGTGGTACCTGATAATAGGTCCCGCAATTAATTTCGGAAAAAGAATGATGTACAACTGATAGTCCCAGAAGTTCTTGAGCGGCTTATGCACTCTTCGAAAAACATCTACCACATAGGTGAGGGTTTCAAATGTGTAGAATGAAATGCCTATCGGCAGCACTAGCTTCGTCCATGGAATGCTACTCTCCAGCCCTACTCCCTTCATGGCCACATTCACATTCTCTATGAAGAAGTTCATGTACTTGAAATACACAAGCAGTCCCAAGTTCATGACCACTGAAAAAACCAGAAGTACTTTTCGTTCCGCCTCGTTCTTGCTTCGATCCATTCTTCCCACCAAGAAAAAATCGATTAGCGTTGTTCCAATAATGACAAAAATAAATTTCGGCGCCCCCCATGCGTAGAAGAACACGCTTGAAAGCAACAGGAATGGATTCTTCAATTTCTTCGGGCATATCCAATACAGCAGCAGGAAGGCTGGGAGGAAGGCTGTGAGGAATATTGCTGAGGAGAAAACCATTCAGCGAAGATAAGATGCCGAAGGCAAGATGCTTTGCAAGATTCTTCGAAAGATACTTCGTAAGAAGCTGCGCTAAAGAACTTTTTGCCAAACGGCATCTTGTGCAACATCTTGTGTAACATCTTGCGAAGCATCTTGCGAAGCATCTTGTGTAACATCTTGTGTAACATCTTGCGAAGCATCTTGCGAAGCATCTTGTGTAACATCTTGTGTAACATCTTGCGAAGCATCCTGCATTCCGACGTATTTTTGCGCACAAACATTGCTAATAATGACTCCCCTTGAATCCGCAAAAGAAAAAGCTAGACTTTGGAAAACATACGAATTAGATGAAGAGACGCGCAACGAGATTGAGCGTTTGGAAAAAGAAGATGAGAAGTTATTTATCGATTCGTTTTATTCCGATTTGGAATTTGGGACGGGAGGATTGCGCGGTGTGATGGGTGTGGGAAGCATGCGCATGAACAAGTACACTGTGGGAATGGCGACGCAAGGGTTGGCGAATTATATTTTGAAGCACCATGCACAAGTGGGTGGAGAAGGTTCGGTGGCGATAGCGTATGATTCGCGAAACAATTCAAGTTACTTCGCGAATATTGCTGCAGAGATCTTGGCGAAAAATGGCATTCATGTTTATCTGTTCTCTGAATTGCGTCCGACGCCGTTGTTGTCGTTCACTGTTCGTGAATTGAAATGCACAGCGGGTATTGTTATCACGGCTTCGCACAATCCGAAAGAGTACAATGGGTATAAAGTTTATTGGAGCGATGGCGGGCAGATATTGCCGCCGCATGACGGGGGGATAATTACCGAGGTGAAGATTGCCATGACTGGCAAAGATGCAAATGCTTTGCAAGATGCACCTTCGGTGCAAGATTCTGCGAAAGATGCTTCGCAAGACCTTTCGGAGAATCTAACGCTAATTAATGATGTTCCGTCTTATGTAGAGGAAAAATATTTGGAATTGGTTAGAGGATTAACGCTTTTTGAAGATGCTGTTAAGAGTGAAAGTGACATCTCCATTGTGTATACTTCTATACATGGTTCGGGGATAACGTTGGTGCCGAAGACCCTGGCGGCGTTGGGATTTTCGAATGTAAGTGTGGTGGAAGAGCAAGCGGTGCCGGATGGAAATTTTCCTACAGTGGAGTCTCCGAATCCGGAAGAGAAGTCGGCTATGAAAATGGCGTTGGAGTTGGGAGAAAAAGTAAATGCTGAATTGGTTTTGGGAACAGATCCGGATACAGATCGTGTTGGATTGGCGGTACGAAACGACAACAACGAGTTGGTGCTCATCAATGGCAATCAAGCGGGAAGCTTATTGGTGTATTACCGTTTGTTGGTGGGGAAGGAAAAAGGAAAACTTCCTGTTAATCCGTTTATTGGAAAGACCATCGTAACGACTGAATTAATTGCCCGCATTGCGGAATCGTTCGGGGTGCCTTGTTACGACACATTAACCGGATTCAAGTTTATAGCGGGACTCATTAAAGAAAAAGAAGGAAAAGAAAATTTCGTGGCGGGAGGAGAAGAGAGCTACGGTTATTTGGTGAGTGATTTTGTTCGCGACAAGGACGCTGCTTTATCGGCGGTGCAGTTCGCGGAGATTGCTGCCTATGCGAAGAGTAAAGGAACAACGATGTGGGGAATGCTGAAGGATCTTTATTTGCAACATGGTGTCTTCCAGGAAGAGTTGGTGAGTATTACGTTGAAGGGAATAGACGGTGTTACGCAGATTCAAAATATGATGTCGCGTCTTCGTGCCACACCTCCGCAAACCTTTGGCGGAGTAGCGCTGACAGAATTGCACGATGTGAAAGCAGGTACATGCAAGAACATGATTTCGGGTGAAGTAACGACACTCCCCTATCCGAGTTCCGAAGTCTTGCAATTCATTCTCGCCGACGGCAGCAAGATCAGCGCCCGTCCGAGTGGCACCGAGCCGAAGATTAAGTTTTACTTTTCGTTGCGGAAGGAAATCTCATCAGCAAATGAGATCTCATCAGTTCAGAATGAACTGACGCAGAAGATTGAAATAATTAAAGCGAAGCTTTTGAATTAATTCAGCGAAGCTGAAATTATTACTTGAGTAATCCTAGTAAATAGGAGCCATAGCCACTCTTCACCAACGGCTTCGCAAGCTCAACCAATTGCTCCTGATCGATATACCCCATGCGATAAGCAATTTCTTCTATGCAAGAAATCTTTTGTCCTTGACGCTCTTCCATGACTTGTACGAATTGTCCCGCTTGCATCAACGAAGCAAAAGTACCAGTATCTAACCAAGCAGTGCCCCTGTTGAAGACGCTTACTGCTAATTGTCCGCGTTTCAAATATTCTTGATTCACATCGGTAATTTCGTATTCTCCACGCGCAGAAGGTTTTAGATTCTTTGCTATTTCAACTACTGAATTGTCGTAGAAATACAATCCAGGAACGGCGAAATTACTCTTTGGTTGTGACGGTTTTTCTTCAATGGAAATAACCTTTCCTTCCGAATCAAATTCTACCACCCCGTATCGTTCAGGATCGTTGACGTGATAGGCAAATACTTTTCCGCCTTCCACTGCTGTGCTTGCTTGCAACAATTTGCTGAGGCCACTTGCGTAAAAAATATTGTCGCCCAAGATTAAAGCAACTTTTTCTTTGCCAATAAATTCTTCTCCGACTACAAAGGCTTGAGCCAGCCCGTTGGGTTCTTGTTGCTCGGCGTATTCGAAGGTGCAGCCCAATTGAGAGCCGTCTCCTAATAATTTGCTGAATCCAGGTAAATCATGCGGAGTAGAAATAATCAAAATCTCACGAATGCCCGCTAACATTAATACCGAAAGCGGATAGTAAATCATGGGTTTATCATAAACAGGCATGAGCTGCTTACTTACAGCCAGGGTTAACGGATGCAATCGCGTTCCTGAACCACCGGCGAGAATTATTCCTTTCATGCTATTAACGATTAAGGTATTGATTGTTGTAATAAGTCTGATATGCACCCGAAGTTACATTGTTCAACCACTCGCTGTTGTTCAAATACCAGTCGACTGTTTTTTCAATGCCCTCTTCAAATTGCAAGGAAGGTTTCCAACCCAATTCATTCATGATCTTGGTTGAATCGATGGCATAACGCAAATCATGTCCAGCACGATCGGTAACAAATCGAATGAGCTTTTCCGATTCGCCTTCCGAGCGATTTAATTTCTGATCTAAAATCTTACACAGCAACTTCACCACATCTATGTTTTTCCATTTGTTGAATCCGCCTATGTTGTAAGTCTCTCCAATTTTTCCTTCGTGAAAAACTTTGTCAATGGCTTTGGCGTGATCTTCCACGTACAACCAATCACGCACGTTCTCTCCTTTGCCGTATACAGGAAGGGGTTTGTTGTGAATGATGTTGTGAATGATGAGTGGGATTAATTTTTCTGGAAAGTGATTCGGACCGTAATTGTTCGAGCAATTGCTTACTACAATTGGAAGACCATAGGTGTTTCCGTAAGCACGAACAAAATGATCGGAGGCCGCTTTGGAAGCGGAATACGGCGAACGCGGGTCGTATGAAGTTTCTTCGGTGAAGAAGTCTTCAGGGTTTTGCAACTCTCCGTAAACCTCATCGGTAGAAACGTGGTAAAAGCGTTTCCCTTGGAAGTTGTCTTTCCAATGTGCAACGGCAGCGTTCAACAACGTAACCGTTCCCACCACATTCGTTTCCACGAACTCCATGGGATTCGTAATGCTGCGGTCTACATGCGACTCTGCTGCAAGATGAATTACACCTTCGAAATTGTATTTCTCAAATAAAGATTGTAAAAAAGCTGCGTCTGCTATATCACCTTTCTCAAATGCGTAATTCGAAAGATGCTCCACATCTTTTAGATTCTCTAAGTTACCTGCATAAGTAAGCTTATCGAGATTTACGACCTTAACGTCGGCACGCGTCTTCAAAAAATGGCGAACGACGTGCGAGCCAATGAATCCGGCACCGCCGGTGACGAGGATAGTCATTCTTTTTGTTTAAACTGCATTTTTGTCTCCAGCAATCATGTTTTGTATGGTCATAAAGATAATGCGAATATCAAGAAAGAAAGACCAGTTCTCTAGGTACCAAATATCTGCGTCCACACGTTTTTTCATCTCAATAACTTCAGCAGTCTCACCCCTTAGACCTGTTACCTGTGCCCATCCTGTTATACCAGGCTTGGCGAACTGTCGCACCAAAAAGTTACCAATCAATTTGCTATAATCCTCCGTGTGTTTTAACATGTGCGGGCGCGGACCTACCACAGTCATGTCTCCTTTAAGGACGTTAATAAATTGCGGAAGTTCATCGAAATTCGTTTTGCGAAGAAACCTGCCAACAGAAGTAATGCGTAGGTCATTTTTCGTGGCCTGAAGTTCATCGCTCAGTATGTTTACCGACATGGTTCTGAACTTGTAGCACCAAAACTGGATATTGTTTTCACCCGATCTCAACTGTTTGAAAAACACGGGGCCTTTTGAATTTAATTTAATGGCTATAGCTATCCATGGGAAAATGAGCGGCGTAATAATGAGCAATACAAGTAAAGAAAAAAGAAAATCAAATAAACGCTTCATTAGACGGTTAAAAGGACGTTGAAGCGGCTCTTTTCTGAGGGTAACAATAGGTATGCCTTGGTACAAGTCAATGTTGGGTTGTCTCCCGGAGATTGGGACTCCGAAATAGGGGATAAGTTTGAACCGAATTAAATTATTCTCGCAATAATCTATGATTTCCTTCAACTGTGGATCTTCCTCTTGACCTACCTTCCAAAACACTTCATCGATCGTATTGGCTTTCAGATAATCGAGCACTTGAGAGGCATTACCAAGGTTTCTCATGTTCCCCGTTAACGATTCCTTGAAGTATTGAACAGAGGGGGTGAAATAACCCTCTACACGGTAACCGAAGGCTATGTTTTTTTCGAGATAATTGTATAGCGTTGTGCTAATTTTATCGCTTCCGACTACAATAATTTTCCTGTAATTTCCGCCTCTTTTTCTGTAATTGATCAGAACTCTGTTAAATAAAATACGAACGAGAATTACGATAATAAATAGGTAAAGACTGAAGTAGAACAACCACAGTCGTGAAATTTGATCAAAATCCAACGCCACAATAACCACAAACATACAACTGAAATACAGCAACAGAGTATATACTGTTTTTCGGATTTGTTTGTCAATGGAATCTATTCGAACGAAGGTATAGAGTTTATTTTGCGCGGCAATTAAAAACCAAATAATGGGAGCAATGGTAATGAAATCCATGTACTCTCCGCCGCTGTTTTGGTATTCGAGATGAACGAATCGGGATACGCTCGCTGCTAGGAATGCAGCACACAAAGCAGCCACATCTGCTGCACCGGTAATTAACGGAAAATAATATGAAAACCTTTGCTTCTTCACCGCTGCGAAGGTAGCAATTATTTCAAGGAACGAAATAATTTAACGGCGAAGAATTGTTTGAGTAATAGAAGAACAAAAAGCGAATTTGTGTAGAGGTATCTTTTAAAAAGTCTACGAGGTTCTTGCACGAGTCTATAGAGCCATTCAAGACCATATTTTTGCATAAACTTTGGGGCCCTTTTTTGCATGCCTACGAGCACAGGAAGTGCACCGCCAATGCCTACCATGCAGGCGTCTATCTTTCCTTTCATATGGGCCATCCATTTTTCCTGTTTTGGGCAACCCAATGCTACGAATACCAGGTGAGCACCACTGGCATTGATTCGATTGATGCATTCAATTTCTTCTTGCTCGGTAAGGGCTCGAAATGGCGGACTTTCGAAGTGCTTGTTTTTAATGTTTGGGTATTGCCTGCTTACGAAATCTTCGGTACTCGTTTGCAACTCGGGTGTTCCTCCATAGAAGTAGACTCCCAATTGCATTTTTTCAGCCTTTTCGAGTAGACTTGGCAACAGATCCATACCTGCCACACGCTCTTGTTTAATTCCGTAAAGCAGTCTGAGCGCCCAAACAAGTGGCATACCGTCTGGTGTCACAATGTCTGCCTGGTTCACAATCTCTGCATAACCTTTATCCCTGGAACCTTCTATGCTCATGTGCACGTTTGCGACGCAGACGTAGGAAGTTTTTCGTGAGACACTCAAATTCACTATAGATTTGAGTATGACACAATACGAGTCAATAGATATTTTGATTGCTACTATACTTCTTGTCAATTTCAAAATATTAGTAACATTAAACTACCCAAATAACTCATCATTAAATTCAACATAAGCAAGGTAGGGTTAAATAACATTATGTAAGATAATTCTTGAGGATAGAAAGCAATAGTTGGGCTACTGCACGGATAATAAAAATAGACTGGGGAAGGAATAGATGAGGTTAAGGATATATATATTTCTTTAATTTCAAATACAATGTCTCTATTTTCGACTTTATTCTAGATTGAACACTCATTGTTCGATAAAACATTGATTGATCATTCGGATTAATTTCTAAAACTGTTGGAAATACAAAATTCGTTGTATAAATATGCTGTAAAGGGCTATCGTACCTTTTAACTGAGCCTTTAGTGTGGGTAGCTTCCTCACCAAAACCTATATTCCGCACCAAAGAAACTGGAGGGTACAAACAAAACGTTTTAGTTTTAAATTGATGGAAAGTCCAACGTATAGCCCAAGAATCCAATTTGCCGTTCATTTGCCTCCAAAGCATTAAGTTCACATCAGATCCAAGTCTTGAAAATTCTCTTTTTAATCTTCTGCTTTTCGAAAAATCATCGTAATCTTTCATTTCCCAATCAACTACTTCCCATCTATTTTTCCAAGTAGCCCATGACCAAGGCCAAGGTCTATTTAATAAATATGACGATGACAATTCACTTTTTTTCAAATCGAAAGAATACCCGCAGATTGCATTGACAATTGGTTTGTCATGATAATTCATTAGTGCTTCATTCATGTAATTTAAAAAATTCGGTGTTGTGACCAAATCATCTTCTAAAACAACAATCTTTTCATGATCTAGAAAAATTTTACTAACCCCCTGAATAATTGAGTTTGCTAGCCCCATATTTTCAGTCGCTTCATAGACTTTTAGCGATTTAAACCCTTCAATTGCATTAACATAGGATCTTACTTTATCTACTTCAATCTTATCTACATCATTTTTCGCTGCATCACAAAAAACATACAATTCAGAGTCCGGCGCTAAAAAATTATTTTTAAGGGCCTCAACTGTTTGAATTAAAGTGTCAAGCCGTATATAACAAAACAGTACAATTGGAGCTAATTGAGTCATCTTTATTAAAATATTATGAGCATGTCTTAAGTATTTATTGTTTTAATTTCCACAATGCTGGTACAATTGCCCGTAAATGAATGGTAATGTAGTGAAAACAGGCCACTACTAAACCATTATGTCTTTTATCGAATACAAAAAATTCGGGTGGGTAACAACCGCTCGATGCTGTATATAAATTTTGCAATCGCTTTCTCAAACCTACGGAAGTATTCCGCCATTTAGGAACAAAATCATGACTTTCACAGGTACCTATATAATCGGGGGCAACTAATATCTCGATTCCCATTTTACGTGCCCGAAGACTGTAATCGAAATCGCCCACAGCATGATGAAAAATAGGGTCCAGATTTCCTACCTTGCGAAAAACTTCTTTTGGAATTAAAACGCAATTGCCGTTGCAATAGTCACTCCTTTGGTAGTCACCATTGGGTAAAACTAATTTCCGTAGTGTATTATTGTAACCGCCATAAGTTGCTTTTTGATCAAGTTGGGATTTCGTAGTTCCGCAAACGATAGTACTCGGAAACTTTTCCTTTAATAAAATTTGAAATGCATTTTTTTTCAAAAAAGTATCGTCATTCAACCATAAATAACAATCAAAATCTTTCGCAGCTGCTGCGGTTTCCCATGCCAGATGCATCCCACGGTTCCAATACAGATTTCCATTCCCTTGAATGATGTATACTTGTGGGAACTCGTTTTTTACCGCTTCGCCCGTTCCATCATTAGAGGCATCGTCAACTAAAAAGACATCAATGGAATAGGATTCTTCTAATCCAGCTTGTTCGTACAAGGCGGTAACGCATTGGATGGTTTTATCCCGGCGATTGTGGCAGGTAAGAAGCACTGCAATTGTTGAGATTAGGATCATTTAAAAACTAAACTAATTGGTTAAAAATACTTAATACAGTCTTTTTTCTTTCTGGGATTGGTATTTGAAATATACAGCACTCCCAGTATTTCAATTCTATTTTTCTTGAGCCAACAAACAAACATGTCTGGAGATAATAAAGACAATCAGAATTGAGCAATTTTTTTATTGAAGTGGTTTGTTCCGGCAGTTTGTTTTGATCGTTTCACATAAAAAAGAATTAAAATTATTGGGGAGAATTCCATTGGATTCGAGAATATTATAAAAAGAATGCATAAAGTTGTAAAAATTGTGATTAAATGATTTTTTGAAAAATGTTGTAAGTTTCTATACAATAAACCTAAATATATGATTAGGCCAAAAACCCCAAAAACCAACAAAAGATAAAATAAACCAGATGATCTAATTACATTAGCGCCATAAATTTTATAAAGACTGTTTTTTCCTGTTGTTTGTATATCAACACCGTATCCTAATAAAGGACGCTCCAAGAATGTCGGGAAATCTATAATGACACTAGTAAATCTTGTGACGCCGACAATATAGTCAGGGTTTTTAGAAGCTTTATCAGCTTCTTCTTCGATGCCCTCTAGTTGAGCGCTAATTTTACCGGATAATACTTGCGAATTATAAAATAAATACATCCCAACTGGGAAAAATATAGCGAGGCCAATTACCTTGGCTCTGCCTTTATAATTATTAAGAAAATTAAAAAGTAAAATCAAACCAAGCAATAAGTAACCCATTGTAGATATAGTTGTCAATAAACCTAATGAGATAATTATCTTTTCTCTAGATTTTTTTTCAGAGCTGTAAAATTTTAATAGCAAAAGTGCTATAATTAAAAGTGCAGCAAAAGCACCTGGCTCCCACATGCAACCACTGTTCCGAATTGGGTGAACGCGGGTAAAATTAAAAAATAGCGAGTTAGAATTACCTCGAGAATCCATCCCAAACAAGTTATTGAATTTAAACAATAAGTCGGGGACCAGTAATTGCAACACATATCCGAAAAAACTCACAATCGTCAAAAAACAGACAACTTTTATAAAATTGTCAATGAACTGACTTTTATTTATTCTGACAATGAGAATTGCTAAAATAATTTTTATCAACCATCCCACCCATGTTACAATGTTAATGCTCGAATTGGCCACATAATAGTAGCCTATAATGAATATTACTAAAAATAATATGCTAAATAATTGTTTGATAGAAAATTGAAATATTCTTTTTTTGATAGCATAACCGAGCGTGAATAAAAAAAATAAACTTATGTAAATTTCATCTGATGAAATAAAAGATGCATTAGAACTAAATACAATCAAGGCAAAAACGAAAAAGTTATCGATGATTTGCTGTTTATTGATAATCATTATTGTGTTTAATAAATTTAGCTGGGTTCCCTGCCCAAATTTCATTTTTTGGTATGGACTTCGTAACAACAGAACATGCCCCGATAATAGAGTTTTCACCTATGATTACACCTTTTAGGATTGTCGAATGGGCCCCAATAAAGCAATTATCCTCTAAGAATACTGGTGCCGTTTTGGTATTTGATTTATCTAACTTACTGTCGTTTCTGTTGTTAGGATTCAAACTATGGAAATCCGTGTCATAAATAACAACATTTCCTCCTATTCTTACATTATTACCTATTGTAATGACATTCGAGCAGAAAATAGCTGTTGAACTCATACCTAAATTATTTCCTATTTTCAGAACGCCTTTTTCACCAACAATTATACTACATTTATTAAACCGGCCTATTGGATTAGCGTTATCTCTATTGTTCATTTTCAAATTTTCTCCTATGAAGAGATAACCCCCTAATGAAACGTTTACTTTCGGCACTCCATTACTTTTAAAAGTCGAGAATTTGGCGCCGTTCACAAATAACAAAATATATGTTGTTAAATAATCTATTGGTTTTTGAATTATGAAAATAATTCTTTTTAAGACTTTAAAAAGGCGTGTTAAGGTCATTTTCATTGGTTCCAAATTCCTTTTGCTGTTTCAGATATAATTTTTTTAAACTGTATTCTAGAAAAAATAATCCCCGGGGCAATACAAATTATAGTACTAATCATAACTCCTACAACTCCAAAATCAAGTGATTTTGCAATGTAAATAGAAAGAGGTATATTTATTAGTGCCATTAATAAAGACAGGTATAGTTGAATCTTAATTTTTCCAGTTGCATTTATATAATAATTATATGGTGTTAACACAATAATAAAAATCGTCATAATGCAAACCGCAAGATTTATTTCAAAAGGAATGAATACGGAGGGACCTAGCCAAAAATTTAAAATGTACTTTGACAGAAATAGAATCACTAAACAGAGAATTGAAAATAGAATAACAAATCGCTCAAGACTCTTCATAGCACCTTTAATCCAGATGGTATCGGCTTTCACATGCGCCTCCGTAAAAGTTGACCAATAGGGGGTCGCCAATATTGCAAATATCATTGAACTAATTGTAAATAGTTTTAAGGAAAGGTTATATTGAACAACATCTTCAGGGGAGAATAGTTGAGAAATAATTATATTGTCGGTAGAGGTAATTACCACCCATGAAATTTGAATTATAAAAAATTTGCTCCCCAATCCGAAAATATCTTTCAGGTGCTCTTTCTTCCAATATTTATGATCAGGTTTGCAATAGTTATATCGTCCATTAAAAGCAAGGAAATTAAACCCAACCAACAAAAGTGCAGGAAACACGGAGTAAATAACACCAAAAATAAGCAAAGAACTATTTGTGGTTTTCGTCAACAACCAAACTATCAACAAGGAACCTAAATTAGTAAGAAAAGTTATCTTCCCTTGAGTTGAATGGTGTTGGTCCGCTGTATAAATTGTGGTTATTAGTTTTACGACTAGTTGCAAACAGAAGAAACCAAAGACAATAGGCATTAAGAGACCTAGGTCTTTGTGTAATGACGGAGAGGTATTAAAGACTTTCGTCCAATCAATAAAAAAGTTAAGTCCTACAAACAAAATAATTAACCCGATACTAACAGCACCAATTGTGAAATAAGCTGAACTCACAAAAGCCTTGGCAAGAGTTAAATCTTCATTGGCCTTGGCTTCGGCAAATTTATTGCGTAAACCATTACCTAATCCAATGTCAAAAAATGAAACCCAAGCAATAAAAGAACTCAACGTTAACCAAATTCCATAATTCTCTATTTCTAGAAAATTAATGGTCAATGGGACAATCATAAAACTCGCCAATAGACTTCCGCCTTTGTAAATAAAAGAAAGAAGAACATGCTTGGTTATGTTTTTCGTGCGGTCGCTTTTAATCCCAAATTTATTGTAAAGCTTTTCTATTCTTCGTCCCAATTCTTTCTTTATAAAAATTTATTTCAAGACTATAATAGTCGTGCCTCTTGCTCATCCCAAGAAATTGCAAATGATTTTGCTACCCCGAAGCGATTTGGTGGCATTCAAGGTAATTGACATCGCAATGGCCATTATGGCTTCACGCTTCTTATTAATACCCTTCAATAACACCTAAATCACTCGCCACCATCTCCCTCACCATCGCCTGTAAATCATACTTTGGTTCCCAACCTAATTGTGTTTTCGATTTGGTTGGGTCACCTATGAGCAGATCTACTTCCGTGGGGCGATAATATTCTGGGTCTACGCGGACCAAGACTTTTCCAATTGGCAGTTCAAAGTTGGGGTGGTGGCATGCCTTTACTCTCGCAATTTCGTTTTCATTCTCCCCTTCGAAGGACAACTCGATACCAACTTCATTGAAGGCCATAATGACAAAATCTCGGATGTAGGTGGTAACCCCGGTAGCGATTACGAAATCTTCTGGCTTATCTTGTTGTAAAATTCGCCACATGGCTTCCACGTAATCTTTAGCGTGGCCCCAATCGCGCTGCGCGTTGAGGTTGCCGAGATAAAGGCACTCCTGCTTGCCAAGAGCAATAGCTGCAGTGGCCATAGTAATTTTTCGAGTTACGAACGTTTCTCCCCTTCTTGGCGATTCGTGGTTAAACAAGATGCCGTTGCAGGCAAACATACCGTATGCCTCACGGTAGTTTTTAGTAATCCAGAACCCGTATATTTTAGCTGCGCCGTATGGCGAGCGTGGGTAAAAGGGAGACTGTTCGTCGTAAAATCCTTTTTCGTTCTTGTTTTCAGCCAAACCACCATACAATTCCGAAGTAGAGGCTTGGTAAATGCGTGTTTTCTTTTCTAAGCCAAGTATGCGAACTGCTTCTAAAATCCTCAACGTGCCAATGCCGTCTACGTTTGCCACATACTCTGGTGAGTCGAAAGATACCTTCACGTGAGACATTGCACCGAGGTTATAAATCTCGTCGGGCTGCACCTCTTGAATAATGCGGATGATATTTGTAGAGTCTGTCAAATCGCCGTAGTGCAATTTAAAATTCACTTGGAGCTCGTGCTTATCTTGATACAAATGATCTATTCGCTGCGTGTTAAAAGAAGATGCTCTTCTTTTAACGCCATGCACCTCATAGCCTTTTTCAAGTAAAAGTTCGGCTAAATAAGAACCGTCTTGCCCCGTAATGCCTGTTATCAAAGCTTTTTTCATATTTCAAATATTAATTTTTCCTTATGGCTTCGCCGACGCCTGTTACATGTCATTTAGAAAAACTTTTTACGACTTCTTTTTGAAAGGCATCTTAAAAATTCGTTTAATTCGTTTCCAAACAGTTGCCCGCTTCACCTCACTTCCATAAGAGGATCCGTCTCCGCTTCCATATCCGTATCCGTATCCCAATCCGTATCCGTATCCGTAATAGCCAACTCCTCGTTGCTTCAAACCATTAAAAACCAATACCGTACGTGGAAAACGCTGCCGAAAATCGTCTGATCCCAACACCTTACGAATAGCTTCTTTCAAACTATGGTTGTGACGCACCACAAACAACGACAAGTCGGCCTCTTTCACCATGAGCTCAGGATCTGAAATGAGTCCCAGTGGAGGAGTATCTAAAATAATAAAATCGAATTCAACCCGCAAATTCACCATGAGCTTTTGAAAGCGCTCGCCCATCAACAATTCCGAAGGGTTGGGCGGAATCGGTCCCGAGGGTAACACATATAAATTCTCGTGCTCTGTGCCAAACAAGGTATCCTCTACTTGACATTTGCCAATGAGAAATGTAGATAGGCCAATAGCATTGCTTACATCAAAGGCCTTGTGAATACGGGGCTTGCGCATATCGCCCCCTATGAGCAAAGTTCTTTTACCCATCAAGGCCATAGACAAACCTAGGTTCGCTGCTATAAACGACTTCCCTTCCCCTGGGATGCTTGACGATATCAAAAGAACTTTTTCCGTTTCGTGAGTGAAATAAAACGGCAGTTTCGTTCTAATGGCACGAATGCTTTCGGCAATCACTGATCTTGAATTTTCAACAAACACCAATTCAGATTCTGCAATTTCCGTTTCAAACACTTCACCAATAATTGGAATTGTTAAAACATTCTCTATGTCTGAACGAAATAGGATTTTATTGTTTAAGCGTTCCTTAGCAAATATTATTGCGGCGGGAAGAAGTATTCCTATCATTAAGCCCAGTAGCCAGATAATATTCCTCTTGGGGCTTATGGGTGAACCAATCGCAACAGCTGGCTCAATGATGCGAATGTCTGACAAGGTGCTGGCATACGAAATGGCCGATTCTTCTCTTTTTTCCAACAAGAACGTGTAAATGGCGTTCTTAATGGCTTGCTGTCTGCTAATGTCGAACAAGGCCCTTTCCTTGCTAGGCAACCCGCTCAGTTGTTGCAAGTCCGCGTCGATTTCGCTTTGAAGCGGCTTTTTGGCTGCTAATAAATTATTCTTGATGTTTACCAAAGATACTTTTATACCGTCTCTGAGTTTCGCAATTTCAGCTTTTTGTGACAGCAGGAGGGCATCATTTTCACCCACTGTTGTTTTTCGAATAGCATAGGCCCCTTCGAGCCTAAATAACTCGGTCAGCAAATTTGCCAACAACGGTTCCGAAACACCTAACATAGAGGGGAATATCCCCTCGCCATCTGCTCCCGACACGTACTTCTCTATTTCTTCCAACGACGAGAGTTGTATGTTTATCTGGTTGAGCGAAAGGTCTCTGCTTTTAACCGACTCTAAAAAAATCTTGCCTTGCTCACTCAAATCGAAAATACTATTGGAAATTTTATATTCTTCAATCTTCATTTCAACGAAATCCAGCTCTTTCGTAATCAGTGCCAGACGATCTTCTATAAATCCTAATGTAAATTCAGCAATGGCTCGTTTGTCTTTGAGGCTAATCTCGTTGTAACTGTCAATAATCGCTTGCAGAGTTTGTTCGGCTAATACAGAGTTGTGAGACGTAAAGGAAAGCACTATGACACTTGCGTCTTTGCTCGGTAATTCGGCCTTCAATACAGATCCAATTGCGCTAGCTTCCGCATTAATGCCGTTAAAAACGGCAAAAAAATCTTTTCCGTTTAAATAACCCAACCGGGTTTCGTCTAATTCAATTAACACCGGAGATCCCAGACCCAATTCTAAAACCACACTGTCTTGCAAGACAAATTCACCCTTATTACTTTTCATCACGTTTCCTTCCATAAGAAATTCAATAGAACCCTCTTTCAGACTATCGGGGTTAAGAGGCGTGAACTGAATTGCAAAGTTGTTTTTGAGGATATCCCTTACATTTCCTTTGTCGTATACCTTCACATAACTTCTGCTTTTCCGAGCGGCCTGACGCAAAACGGGTACTGAACGAACAATTTCCATTTCGTTCTCGACATTTGTTTTAGACCCAAACAAGTCTAGTTGACTCATCATAGAATTTTTTGGCCCAAAGCCGGTCTTCGAATCGTCTTTGATTAAGATTTTAGCACTGGCCTGATAGGTGGGATTTGCATAGCGAAGGTATAAAAATGTTACAGAAAGGCTTAGTGATAAAAACAATACAAACAGCGGCCAATAGGCCAAAAACATCTGCTTTACCTCTAAAATCAAATTAATATCCTTCTGTTCTCTTTCGTTTTCCATAATCAAGGAGTGACTTTTAGTTTTTTAAGTTGTTTAAAACCAAAATAAGCAAGGTAACCGCGCTAGTTACCGTTGGCCACACTTGGAAAAAAGTACTGCTTTGGTTCACGCGTGTGCGGTTCGGTTCTACATACAAAACGTCACCATTTTTCAAGTAAAAATTGGAATCTGTTAAAATGGATTTATCATTCAGATTCAATCGCGTAGTGGTACGTTTTCCCTGGCTTTCACGAATTAATAAAACTGACTCCCGTTTTCCAAAAATAGTCAAATCGCCCGCCATTGAAAGAACTTGTAATACGGAACATCTGTCATACGGGATATTGAAAATTCCAGGTCTGTTGACCTCCCCCAAAACTGAAATACGAAAGTTCACGTGTCTTACGTTTACCACTGCATTTTTCAAGAGGGGCGCTAAATCTCTTTCAAGCAATTCTTGAATTTGAGTTGTGCTCAACCCAATGACTTTTACATTTCCCAATTGCGGAAAAGCGATGTCTCCATTGCTATCTACCAAATATCCTAAAACAATATTACTCGAAGAACTGCCATTGATAGCCGCCATAGTTGATCCACCGGCATTTGAACTGTTGAAAAGCACTGTTAGTTCAGGGCTTGAAGAAGAAACCACGATACTCAATTGATCCCCAGGAAGGATGTTTAGCTCGGTTGCGGAACTATCTGCTGCAGAAACCGCAAACTCTTCGTTGCCAACATTCGAAAAATAATAGTAATCTTCTACTCGCGCACAAGAACTGAAGACAAACAAACCTAAAACGAGAACCCATAACTTAGCTTTCATGTCGAAAAGATTAAGATGTAAAGTTACCACTTAAATTAGGAACTAAATAAACTTCATATTACCTTTTCAAAGTCACAATCGATCGTCTACGTGCTGCGCAGGTAACATGCCTTTAACATCATAGATAACGCAATGGTCATTGGTTCGAATATTCAGACTAGAGAATTCGCTATGGGCCACACCTAAAATTACACCTTGATAGCTTGCGAGGTCTATGTCATTCACATTTCCTACTAAATCAAAACCAAACTCAGCCGACACTTCACTATTAATTGCCCATGGGTCTAGAATATCTACTCTACAACCGAATTCGAGCAATTCGGCTCGAATGTCTACAATTTTCGTGTTTCGAATATCGGGGCAATTTTCTTTAAAGGTTATGCCTAAAATTAATATTCGAGCATTTTTAATTTGAATTCCCTTTGCAATCAGTAATTTAACTAATTTATTTGCTACAAAAGCCCCCATTCCGTCGTTAACCCTTCTTCCTGAGAGAATAACCGCTGGGTGATAACCCGCTTGCTCGGCCTTGTATGCCAAATAATAGGGGTCTACGCCTATGCAATGCCCACCCACCAAACCGGGCTTGTACTTTAAGAAATTCCATTTCGTGCCGGCCGCCGCTAAAACTTCGTGTGTATCTATTCCTAATCGGTCAAAAATAAGAGCCAATTCATTCACGAAAGAGATGTTGACATCGCGTTGGGCATTTTCAATGGCCTTAGAGGCCTCTGCGACTTTCAATGAGGAAGCCCTGAACGTGCCTGCTGTAATAATGCTCTTGTACAACTGATCTATAACTTCAGCAATATCGGGTGTACTTCCGCTCGTTACCTTTTGAATTTTTGTCAACGTATTTATCTTATCGCCGGGATTAATTCGCTCCGGTGAGTAGCCACAATAAAAATCTTTGTTGAATATCAAATTCGATTCTTTTTCGAGCACCGGCACACAATCTTCTTCAGTGCAACCTGGGTAGGTTGTACTTTCGTAAATTACGATATCGCCTTTTTTTAATACTCGTCCAATCATTTTAGAAGCAGAAAGGAGTGGCCCCAAATCTGGACGTTTGCTATCGTCTATCGGTGTTGGAACAGTTACAATATAGATGTTAGCATCAATTAATGCCGACTGCTCTGCGCTTAAAAACAATCCATTTAACGAATCGCTCTTTTCCTTCAAAACTTGCAGAAGTTCGTCTTCACTCGTTTCTCTGGTCGCGTCATTGCCTTGGGTTAAATCTTGAATGCGCTTTTGGTTAATATCGAATCCAATTACTGCATATTTCTTTGCAAATTCCACGGCCAAAGGCAAACCAACGTATCCTAATCCAATGATTGCCAATTTCTTTTCTGAGAACATAATTAACTTTTAAGCGAAGATACGAATAGACCAAACATTGTTAAGAAAAGAAGGGTGAACTTCGTAATTGGAAAACCTTTGGTTTTATTCCTACTTCGTAATTCCTATTTCATAATTCCTACTTTGTAATTAGAAACGTCGCAGACCCTCGTCCACAGGACCCTCGCAACGACAGTTGCCCTCGTCTGAAAGACCCTATTTCTTTAGTGAAATGCGAAAAACTGTCCCTTCCCCAGCCGTGCTCGAAAGCACATAGATCCCGCCTTTATGATAATTCTTCACAATGCGCTTAGCGAGAGAGAGGCCTAAACCCCAACCGCGGAGCTTGGTGGTGTAGCCAGGTTCGAAGATGGTTTTCCATTTGCGTTTCGGGATGCCCTTGCCGCTGTCTTTGATATCTATGTACACTTTGCCATTCGCTTCATGGATATTCACTTTTAACTGTCCTTTCGCGTCCATGGCGTCTACGCTGTTTTTCACAAGGTTTTCGATAACCCAACTGAACAAGGCCACGTTCACGTGGACGATGGGGTTGCCGTCCGATTCAACCTGAATATTTACTTCAGAAGATATTCGAACACGCAGATAATTCAATATCTCATCCACCAAATCTTTCGCACCAATAGGCCTTAATGCAGCTTCAGATCCGATTTTCGAGAAGCGCTCGGTAATGGTGGAAAGACGCTCGATGTCTTTGTTGAACTCTTCAATCAACGGTTTCGAAACGCCTTGTTGCTCGAACAAATCGCGCCAAGCCATAAGCGCAGAAAGGGGAGTCCCCAACTGATGCGCCGTCTCCTTCGCCATTCCTACCCAAACCAAATTCTGCTCTGATCTTCGGAACGTAGAGAAGAGAATGTAGGCCGCGAAAAGAAACACACCAATGAGCGACAACAGCAAATACGGAAACAACTTCAACTGCTGAATGGTGGCAGAGTCGTCGTAAAAAATGTACTGCGTAGATCTTCCCGGTATCTTAATTTCAATGGGCTCGTACCCTTCCTTCATTTCCGCCAACACCTGATTCACGTTGCATTTCAGCGTGTCTATCTTTCCAACCTGTACCACATTCATCTTCGTGCTGTCGGTAACAATTACAGGGACAGAAGCGGTGTTGATTACCGTTTCATTGAAGAACGAAGAAACCAAATCGTCGATGGTTTGCTTCAACTCTTTGTACATGTAACTGTTGCTGTAGTACACGACAATATCGGCGTCTGGGAAGGGAATGGGCTTGTACTCCTGCTCAAATTGAAGACGCAATTCTTCTATGCGAACAGGGTCTTTGATGTACACCGAATCGATGTTCCGCGATAACTGAAATTCGTTCTTCGTGTTACAAACCAAAAAAGGAATGGTCTTATTCTGAGCCAACACATCTACCGCAAAAGTGAGATCTCCTTGCGGATTCGAAATGGTGTTCATGGCTCTTCCGAGGATTTCAGCCTTGCGTGTTTCTTCGGAACGCAAACTGTCGAACAACACTTGCGTGAGCTTTACCAATTCTTCTTTCTTGCGAATGGCACTGTGCCACAACTCGACCTTCGCTTTTTCTTCGTCGCGAATGCGACGTGCAATGCCGTTGGTGTACCACAAGGTAACGCCCGCAATGGCCGCTGCCAATAGCAACAAGACCACCTTCCAACGTTGTTTATTTTGCAGTACTGACATAAGTTGTAATTAAGCTTTGTGAGCGAGATCTAATAAAAAAGCATATTCAAGTGCCACTTCCTTCAACGCTTCAAAACGTCCAGACTTGCCGCCGTGTCCGGCTTCCATGGTGCACTTGAAGAACAATTTATTCGAGTCGGTCTTCATCTCCCGCAACTTCGCAACGTATTTCGCGGGCTCCCAATATTGCACTTGACTATCCCAATATCCTGTTGTAACCAAGGTATGCGGATAGTCCTTCGCTTCAATGTTATCGATTGGCGAATAGCTGAGCATGTAGTCGTAATACGCTTTGTCTTTCGGATTTCCCCACTCGTCGAATTCGAAGGTAGTGAGCGGAATACTTTCATCCAACATCGTAGTTACCACGTCTACAAACGGCACTGCGCTTATGATTCCGTTGAACAAAGAAGGCGCCATGTTGGCTACTGCGCCCATGAGCAATCCGCCTGCGCTTCCGCCCATGGCGAACAAGCGATCACTGGTACTGTATTTTTCTTCCACCAAAAATTCACCGCAAGCAATGAAGTCGGTGAAGGTGTTTTTCTTCTTCAATAATTTTCCCTCTTCGTACCAGTTGCGTCCCATATCGCTTCCACCGCGAATGTGCGCAATGGCGAATACGAATCCTCTGTTTAACATAGACAAACGCGCGCTGCTAAATCCTGCGTCCATGCTGTGTCCATAGCTTCCGTAAGCGTATAGCAAACACGGCGCACTTCCGTTGCGCTGGAATCCTTTCTTGTACACCAACGAAATAGGAACCTTTACGCCGTCTTTTGCGGTTGCGAAAATGCGTTCGCTCGCATAATCGCTCGCATTGAATTCACCCAAGACAGGCTGTTGTTTTTTCAATTCGCGTTCGCGTGTTTTCATGTTGTAATCGAACACACTTCCCGGGGTGGTCATAGACGAATATCCGAAGCGCAAGGTCTCGGTATCGAATTCTGGATTCGCTCCCACTCCCGCGCTGTAAGTAGGGTCTGGGAATTCTAAATAATACTCTTCGGCTTTGTCCCAACGGGTCACGCGAATGTGCGCCAACCCATCTGTGCGTTCTTCCAACACCAAAAATTCTTTGAACATTTCAACCGATTCCAACAACGTGTTTTCGCGATGCGGAATGACTTCTTCCCAACTTTCTTTTTCGGTTGAATGAAGGGAGCACGACATGAGTCTGAAGTTCTTCGCCTCTAAATTCGTGAGGACGTAGAACTTGTCTTCGTAATGCGTGATGCTGTATTCCAAGTCGCGTTCGCGTTTTTGGAACAAGCGGAATTCACCTTTCGGATTGTTAGATTCCAACACCCAGTATTCGTCTGAAACGGTCTGAGAACTTCCAATCATTAAATATTTTTTTGTTTTCGTTTTGAAAACGAAGCACGAAAATTCTTCGTCTTTTTCTTCGAACACCAAAACATCTGTAGACGGATCGGTTCCTAATTCATGTCGCCACACTTGACAATCGCGCAGAGTTTGTGCGTCTTTCTTCGTGTAGAAAAAATGTAAATTATCAGAGGCCCATGTTGCAGAACCCGAAGTTCCTTCAATGACTTCGTTGAACATTTCTCCTGTTTCAAGATTGCGAACATGCAAAGTGTAAACCCTTCTGCTTATTTCATCGATTCCATAAACCATGAAGCGGTTGTTCTCTGAAATGCTTAATCCGCCAAGTGCCCAGTAGTCTTTGCCTTTTCCCATTTCCGGACCGTTGATGAGAATTTCTTCTTCACCCGATTCCATGTTTTCCTTCTTACGACAGTTGAAGGCGTAGTCTTGACCAATTTCAAAACGTGTATAATACCAGTATCCGTTTTGCTTCACCGGAACAGAAGAGTCATCCTCTTTAATGCGCCCCTTCATTTCTTCAAACAATAATTTTTGAAGTTCTTCGGTGTGCTTCATTCCCTCGTTCACGTGGTCGTTCTCTTCTTTCAGGTAGGCCAAGACATCTGCCGTTTGTTCGTCTGGAGTAGCCGCGTTCTTCTGCTCGTCTGACAAGCGCATCCAATAGTAATTGTCCATGCGTGTGTGTCCATGTTCTACCAATTCCTTCGCTATTTTCTTTGCACTAGGTGTCTTCATGATAATCTATTTTGCAGTTAGTGCCTCACCAACGATGAGGTCGATGGGCGATGTGATTTTAATATTTTCTAGATTTCCCTCCACTAAAAAAACCGAATGACCGTTCGCTTCCACTAGGGAGGCGTCGTCGGTAAACAAAGGGCTGAAAGGCTTATTGTAGGCTTCTTTTAAGACATTCGCTCGAAAACACTGAGGGGTTTGAATGCGTTTGAACAACGAACGATCGACACTTTTATTCTCTGCCCCATGCACTTCACGAATGGAATCGTTGATGGGAATGGCGGGCACTACAGCATTGTGTTCATTCAAAGCTTGAAAACATCGTGCAAGTGTTTCGTGCGAAACAAGCGGACGAACAGCGTCGTGCACTGCCACGGAATTCACGCTTTCAGAAAGTGCATTCAATCCGTTTTTCACACTGTGGAAACGTTCTTCTCCGCCAGCAACCACGTTATGTGCAGGAACATGTTCGAATTGAAGACACAAGTCCTTCCAGAATGAAATATAGTCGTGATGCATGACTACCACCATTTCAAAATTCGCATTGAATGAATAAAAGTTTCGAAGCGTATGAATAAGAATGGGTGTGTTGTTTAGCGTAAGAAATTGCTTCGGAAGAGCGCTTCCCATGCGGGTTCCAGTGCCTCCGGCAACAAAGATGACAGCGTGATGTTCGGCGTTTTGCATTTAGTCTTCCAAGTGAATGGGGTAAATAATTTCATTCGCGGGAATGGATGCTGCGGTGCGTTTTCCAACCACCAAATTTCGTTGTGCCCATTTGAATCCGTCGCCTGGAGAGAGCATGCAGACGTCTGATTCTTCAATGATTTTTCCAGCTGGAATTTCACGAATGGCGGCGATGCTTCTTTCCAACTTTAAACGAGCGGAAGCAACAGAATCTTCGATCTTCATTTCCACTTCACCCATGGACAATTCGAGTTCACGAATGTCGCGCACCATGCGTCGAATGCCTTCTGGGCCGAGGGATCCGCGTTGGTCGGTTCCTTTCAAATTACGATCGGTAGTGATGTGCTTTTCGATGATGGTGGCCCCCATAGCAACGGCGGCAACTGGAGTGAAAATACCAAGTGTATGATCGCTGAAACCTATGTTGTATTGCGGGTAGTTGTTTTGTAAAAAAGGAATGGTATTGAGGTTCACATTCTTCGGCTGCGTAGGGTATTCCGAGGTGCAGTGAAGGATGCTAATGTTCGAATGGTAATGTGAAATAGTGTCTAACGCGTGATCGAGTTCTTCCTTCCCGGCCATACCCGTAGAGAGAATAATGGGAATCTTCGTCTCCGCCAAAGCTGCTAACAGCGGGAGGTTCGTGAGGTCGCGACTGGCAACTTTCAAGTAATCGGGCGTGAATCGTTTCAACAAAGAAAGACATCCGGTTGCGCATAGCGTTTCCACAAAATCCAAACCTTTCGATTTTGAATAATGAAACAGTTCTTCGTGCTGCTCGTCGTTCAACTCCAGAAACGCGCGGTGTTCTCCGTATGTCGCCCCGAACGAATGCGGACTGTTGTATGGCGCATTCATTTGCGACCGACTGAGTTCTTCGTTCAGGTCGCGCTTAGTGAGCTTCACCGCATTCATGGGTTTCAGTTCGAGGTTAAAAAAATCTTCAGCCACAGATGAGGCGGCAAGATCTATGATTTGCTTCGCCAGTTCAACTGAGCCGTTGTGGTTTTGTCCAATTTCTCCGATTATGTAGGTCACAATACAAATATACACGATTCGCGAAGTGAAAGATGCGGAGCAAGATGCCGCAGGCAAGATTCACGAAGTGAAAGATGCGGAGCAAGATGCTCCGCAAGGAGCCTTCGGCTGAGGGGAAAGGGGAAAAATTGTTAGCGTTTGAAGAGGGGAACTGTAGAGCATGGTTCTCCGTACATGATGCGGTTGGAGACAGGCTGCAGTTTTTGAGAAAGTTGAATGTAGACCTCTTCCGTCAAACGAAGTGAAGTGCAGCCCTTAACGACTACATTTTTATCTTGAAATTTCGAAAGATTCAATTGTTGAATAAAGGCTAGTGCTCTGAGTGTGTCTAAATTTTCTGGCGATGAAAAATGACACTGGGCATTCACTTCGGAAAGTTTCAATGCCAATAGCATGTAGGCCCAAACGGGTATAATGGCGTCGACCGAACAGTAAATAGCTACAATTTTATTCTCGAAAACGGAAGTGTCTAATGCAGAAACAAATTCACGAAAGCCCTTTTCCTTCAACGCTATTCCTTGCCACAATTGCGGAGCAATATCTATCGTCGTACCTGCAAACGCTTCTACTTCTTCAGCTATATCTAGCGTAATGAGTTTACTATTTGCAACTTTGTTTTCTATCATGGTTCAAAAGTACTTGATTCTGATGAAAGATTAGTTTCAAGATGCCTGAGGCAAGATACTTTGTAAGATACTTCGTAAGATTCTAACGAAAGATGCTTCGCAAGTTTTGTCTGCTAGCCAAAGGCTTCTTGTGAAACATCTTTCGACAGAATCTTGCCTCAGGCATCTTGAAACTAATCTTAATTAGCGTAACGCTCACTCACAAAATTCCAATTCACCACAGTGAAAATAGCCGCTAAATAGTCGGCGCGTTTGTTCTGATATTTCAAGTAATACGCATGCTCCCAAACGTCTATGCCGAAGATTGGTATACCTGATTTTTCAACTACTCTAGACATTAATGGGTTGTCTTGATTCGAAGTTGAGGTGACGAAAAGGCGGCCTTTTGCGTCTTTGCACAACCACACCCATCCGCTGCCGAAGCGTGCTTTGCCTTCGTCGGTCATGAGTTTTTTAAGGTTGTCCATACCCCCTAAATCGCGTTGAATGGCTGCTGCCAATTCCTTGCTTGGCTCACCGGCTGTGCTTGGAGCTGCAAGACAATTCCAGAAAAAACTGTGGTTGAAATGTCCGCCGCCGTTGTTGCGAACTGCCATGTCTTTCGGATCAATAGCCGCGCACAATTGCTCAATGTTCAGCTTCGCATATTTCTGATTCGCTTCCACTTTCATGGCCGCATTCAAATTTGTTACATACGCCAAGTGATGCTTGTCGTGATGAATGTGCATGGTCTCGGCATCAATAGCAGGTTCCAAGGCCTCATAGGCGTATGGCAATTCAGGGACTGTCCATTCCTGTGCAAACACGGAAACTCCAGCGAAAAGAAATACACCCGCAAGCAACAAATTTTTCATAGTCAGCGTTATTAAATCGTTCGAACAAACCGTTGTGAGTTACTTGACAACTCCACTCCAAAAGTAGTTCATACACCGCGTACTTTTAAACTAAGAATGGAAGAAGTAAAAGAATTAGAAGGAGAACCGGTTCTTCAGGAAAAGAAACCAATTTCAGTGCGACGAAAGTGGCTGAAACGCATTCTGATTGGCCTATTCTCGCTTGTGGCGCTGCTCTTTTCCGGGTTGGTGATAGCGGTTACTGTGTACGAAGATGAGATTGTAAAGTTTGCCCTTAAATCTGTTCAAGAAAATTTAAAAACGAAGTCGAGTATTCGCGAAGCCGACTTAACACTTTGGAATAATTTTCCATCTGTATCCATTCGTTTCAAAGACATTTATGTGGAAGAAGATTCGAAGGCTCACGACACGCTTCTGTTCGCGAAAGAATTGTACTTGTCTTTCGACATTCTTGATCTCTTCAGCGGGAAGTATAACATTCATGAAATTGAAGCGAAAGACGGTTCGTTCAACATGCGCGTTGATCGGAAAGGACAGATGAATTGGGACGTGTGGAAGGCCGATACTTCTTCCACCTCAAATGAAAAATTCAAAATAAATCTCGAAGATATTGTTGGAGAGAACATTTCTTACCTCTATGAAGACGAGCAGGAAAAAACATTTGTCGATGTGATGTTGAAAGAATTAAATGCCTCTGGGAAGTTCACGGAAAAGCAATTCTTGTTGGACATTGAAACGTCGGCACACATGAATGTGCTTTACGCCGGCGAAACTGAAATGCTTCGTAAGCGAAACATTGGACTCGACTCGAAGATGCAAGTGAACCTCGACAACAACACGTTTGTGATTCAGACTGGTGAACTGTTGTTGGAAGAGGTGCCTCTGAATGTCACGGGTAGCTTGGATTACGGAGATCATCCAAGAATTGACTTACACATTGCAGAAACCGATTTGGATCTGAAAGAAGGGATTCAATTGTTGCCTAAATCGATGCAAGTGCAGCTTCAACCTTATGCTCCTTCTGGTGATGTGCATTTCGATTTCGACATGACGGGACCGTTTGATAACTTAAACATTGCTTCAAACTTTTCGGTGAAAGACGGCGAATTGGTGGAGATTAATTCCGGCGTTGAGCTGCATTCCATTCAACTCAAAGCAAATTATATGTTGAAGGAAGGAACGGATAGTGTGACGATTTCGAACTTTCAATCGGTATTGGGAACCGGCTCTCTGAGCTGCAACGGAAGCGTTCGCAATTTGAATGATCCTGTGTTGAATTTGTCGGTGAATGCAGAAACGAATTTGAAGGATGTGAAAGGATTTTTCGGTTGGGACTCGCTTGCCGTGTGCGACGGGCAAATCTCTGCACAAACGCTCATCCGCGGAAAGATTGCCTTTCAAGAAGCAGACAGCTCCTTCGATTGGTCGCAATTGCATTTGACTGGCAGAGCGCAAGTAACAGACGGAAGCTTTCAATGGGCCACTTCCAACGGCTTGTTTAAGAATATCAATGGCGTCTTCGTCTTGAACGGATCTGACGCGCGTGTGGAGCAATTGAACTTCAACATAAACGAAAACAACTGTAGTTTTTCAGGGGACTTTTATTCGGTGATTCCTTACTTCACCACAGACAATTCGGCCCTCACCATTAACGCGAATTTGTATTCAAATAGACTTGATCTTGAAAAACTGCTGACCGCTGCAGGTAGCGATGACAGCGAGTTACAGCTTGCCCTTCCATCATCGATTCAACTGCATTTAACGGCGCAAATTGATCAGTTCTTGTTCAAATCGTTCAACGCTTCGAACATTAAAGGGACAATAGACTACGCCAATGGAAAACTGCAGATTTCTCCGCTCCAATTGAATTTAGCGGGAGGAAATGTTGCCGCTGATTTCAGTCTGTTTCCTACGAGCAATGGGCAGTTCAGTGTAACGTGCGACGGGGCGTTGAGTAATATTGACATTCAGCAAGTGTTCGGACTGTTCGACAACTTTGGGCAGACGTATCTCACTGGAAACAACATCAAAGGAAACGCTACGGTGCTTGTTGATTTTCAAACGACACTCGGCGCAGATTTATCAGTTCTTCCGAACACCATAAAATCTGATTTGCAAGTCAACATTGAAAACGGAGAGCTGAACGATGTGTCTTCGTTTCAATACATGATTACATACATCAAGGGAAACAAGTGGATAGCGCCGTTTGTGAAGGAAGATGACTTTGCGGAAAAACTTCGACACATTAAGTTCTCTACGCTTCAAAATTCCATTCACATTGAAAATTCAATCATCACGTTTCCGCTCATGGACATTGAATCCAGCGCGATGTCGATTACCATGGAAGGTACACACAGCTTCGACAATGCGCTGGATTATCGAATAGGTTTCGATTTGAAGGAAATGTTGCTGAATGCATCGAGTACAGCGGGAGACAAGAGTGGTAGACAAATTTATTTGTATATGCGCGGGCCCATGGACAATCTGGAATTTGGATTGGACAAAGACGCGCTGCGCAGCGATCGCGTTTCAGCGAAGCTGATTGAAAAAGAAAAATTAAATCGTGTATTTTCTAACGCATTTGCGTGGCGGAAGGAACGAGTAGGAGAAACAGTAGGAGAAAGAGAAAGAGTGGGGGAAAGAGGAATAGTAAGAGAAAGAGTGAATGACAAACCACCCATTCAAGAGCGCATTGCGCCCTATATAAAAGACAATGTTTCTCCGGAAGCGAAAGCTGAAAAAGAGAAGAAGACGCCGAAGTGGCTTCAAGAAAAACAAGAATACGAGGAAGAAGAATGAACTTACCTGAGGCCTTTGTCAATCGCTTAAAAACACAATTCCCTGAGCAGTGGGAACTCATGATTCCCGCCTACGACAGGGAGATTCAGACCTCTGTCTTAATGCATCCGAAGAAGTTTAAACACACGTCCATCGTTGGAGAAGCAGTGCCATGGAATTCGTTGGGGATGTTGTTGAAGGAACGTCCGAAATTTACTTTTGATCCGCACTATCATGCAGGAGCGTATTATTCGCAAGAAGCGAATTCAATGCTCATTGGACATTTATTTGAGCAGGCCATTCAAGAAATTGAAAATCCTGCCGTGCTCGATCTCTGCGCAGCCCCTGGAGGAAAGAGTTTAATTTACTCCACCCTACTCGGCGAAAACGGTGTGTTGGTTGCAAATGAAGTGATACCTCAGCGATTGAGTATTCTTCGTGAAAACCTTGACAAATGGGGCATTCCGAATGTCTTCACATTGGGAATGTATCCGAATAAAATTCCATTCACCCATTGCTTCGATGTGGTTGCTGTAGATGCGCCGTGCAGCGGAGAAGGACTCTTTCGCAAGCAAGTTGACTATCGTGGTGAATGGAAAGAATCTTTCGCTCACACCTGCGCGGTGCGTCAGCATGAGATTCTAGAAGAAGCTGTTCGACTTTTAAAACCGGGCGGATACTTATTGTATTCCACTTGCACCTTCGCTCCAGAAGAAAATGAAGAAATCATTTCTTACTTAGCCGAAGAATTTCAACTCGAAAATATTCCCGTTGAAATGAAGAAAGAGTGGAACGTTGATGTTGTGAAAGGTTCGTCTGGTGAAGGATACAGAATGCTTCCACACAACACACCGGGGGAAGGATTCTTTTGCACCCTCTTGAGAAAACCAGAAGGACACACGGAGAGAATTCGTTTCAAACCGAATTCGAAAATTGTCCCACTTACCGCGAAAGAACGCAGCACCGTGAATGCGTTTATTCGCGAAGATGTTGCGCTCGTTAAAAACGAAAAGGGATTGGTTTTCCTCGATACCCTTCAACATACATTCAAAGAAATTTGGCGCGCCATACTCCCGAATGCAAACGCAGGAACGCTTGTGGGTGAATTCATGAAAGACAAATTCATTCCCGGTCAAGGCATTGCCAACACGGGCATTGAGTGTAATGACGTTAGAAAATTAGAGCTTTCGTACGACGATGTGATTCGTTATTTGAAGAAAGAAGTGATTCAGGTGGAGTCCGACGCGGGCTTCGTTGTTATAACCTTCGAACAACAAAACATTGGATGGGGAAAAGTGGTTGGAACCCGCTTGAACAATAACTATCCGAACGAGTGGCGCATTCGCTCTTAAGCTTCTTTTTCTGGAAGATGCTTGTCGAAATCTTCGATGGCAGGAATGACAGTCTTGGAAAAATCGTTGACCGGTTCGTACACGATTGAAGCGTCTTTTTGCGATTGCGGTATCATGTGAAACTTATCGTCAAGTGCATGCAGCATCACGAAGAGCGAACTTGTTCCCAATAAATATTTCGCCAGTGAAAATGTAGCACCTAAAGCTTTGTTCCATTTTTCTCCGCTTCCTTTTATGTTTTTCGAAATGAGCTTTCCTAAGAAATACATTCCAATAACCACGACAAGAAAAATTCCTAAAAACACTGCAACACGCGTGCTCATGGAACCGTCTGTTGCACCGATCATCTTCGATCCCGATTCAGATAAATACACGGCTGCGTATATTCCAACGAAAAAAGCAAGGAATGAAAAGAGCTCTGAAACAAAGCCGTTCATCCAACCGCGCCAAAGTGCCCATGCTACGATGAGGACTAGAATTATATCGAGATAGCTTACCACTTTTCGAATCTAAATCAATTTTCAGGACGTTCCCTTTTTCAATACACTACTTTTTCACTTTACAATGTTCAACAAATGGAACCCAAGTATCGTGTTTTTCGCTTTGCTTTGTAGTGTGAACGTACGTCCGAAAAAACACCTGGGTCAGCATTTCCTATTGGACCTGTCTATCTGCGAAAGAATTGCTGAAGCCATTACTGGCGTTGGCGAAACGAAGAAAATTATTGAGGTGGGTCCTGGCACTGGCGCCCTTACTCAGTTCTTAATGAAAATGCCTTACGAGACGTCTGTTGTGGAATTAGACAACGAGTCGGTGGCTTATTTGAATGCTCACTACCCGGCACTTCGCGGTAGAATTTTCGAGGAAGACTTTCTTCGCATGAATTTAAGAGAGAGCTTCGGCGATAATTTTTGTGTGGTTGGAAATTTTCCGTACAACATCTCATCGCAAATTTTATTCAAAGTTTTGGATGAATGGGAATGCGTTCCAGAAGTGGTGGGCATGTTTCAAAAGGAAGTAGCCGAGCGCATCGCCTCGGGCCCAGGAAGCAGAGACTACGGCATCTTGTCTGTATTGCTTCAGGCGCATTATGAAATCAAATATCTCTTCACGGTAGAGCCAGAAGTTTTCAATCCGCCGCCGAAAGTAAAAAGCGGTGTGTTGCGCATGCAGCGCAGACCAGCGCCATTGGTGACTTCCCAACAAAAGGAATTTAAACAAGTGGTGAAGTTAGCATTCAATCAGCGCAGAAAAACCATTCGCAATTCAGTGAAGTCGCTGCTTCAACCTGGAATAACATCGGAGAACGATTTGTTCAACAAGAGACCTGAGCAATTATCTGTGGAACAATTTATTGAATTGACAAGCATTCTATTTCCCAACAAGTAACTCATTCAGCTTAAATTAGCATCATGGCAGCATTGGTAACCCTTAGTGAATTCGTAATGGATCGTCAATCAGACTTTCCTTATGCATCAGGCGATTTAACGCGACTTCTTTCCGACATTGGAATTGCAGGAAAGATTATTAACCACAAGGTGAATAAGGCGGGGCTTCAAGATATTTTGGGTGCAGCCGCGAACATTAATGTTCAGGGCGAAACGCAAATGAAGTTGGACGTGTTCTCTGATGAAACGTTGTTGAATGCGATGCGTTGGGGCGGACAAGTGGCAGGAGCAGGAAGTGAAGAGAATGAAAAGTATTTCGCCTTCGATTTAGAGCGTTGCAAGAAAGCGAAGTATGTGATTTTGTTCGATCCGTTAGACGGCTCTTCGAACATTGATGTGAACGTGAGCATAGGAACGATTTTTTCTATCTTCAGAAGAAAGAGTAGCATTGGAGATCTTGCGAATGTGAACGACTTTCTTCAAAAAGGCGATGAGCAAGTTGCAGCCGGATATATTATTTATGGAAGTAGCACCATGTTAGTTTATACGACGGGGCATGGTGTGAACGGCTTCACGCTTCAACCCAGTATTGGTGAGTTTTTCCTTTCACATCCTAACATGAGAATTCCTGAAGATGGCGCTATCTATAGCATGAACGAAGGGAATTTAAACGCGTGCGAAAAAGGTGTTCAAGAATATATTGCTTGGTGCAAAGAAGAGGAAAAGAAAACGAATCGTCCGTATTCTGCGCGTTACATTGGTTCACTTGTTTCAGACTTTCACAGAAACTTAATCAAAGGCGGTATCTACATTTATCCGAGCACCACGAAAAACAAAAGTGGAAAATTGCGCATGCAATACGAATGCAATCCGCTTGCGTTCATTGTTGAGCAAGCAGGTGGAAAGGCCACTGACGGACACCGAAGAATTATGGAAATTGTTCCAACCGATTTGCACCAACGTTCTCCCCTTTTCATAGGGTCAAAGAACATGGTTGAAAAAGTGGAGGCCCTGATTAAACAACACTCGTAAGATGCGCACTGTATTCTTGCTTTGCTTTTTGTTCTTCGGAATATCAACATTCGGACAAGAATCTTTCGGAAGAAATTCTTCCTTGAAAGGAGCATCGCAGGAAAAATTCAATAACAGAAAAATTATACAAAAGCTTCGCACGTTCGATAACCAAAGAGCTGTGGCCATTGGCCTTGATGTGAGTTTGGGGTTGTTTGGCGTTCATCGCATGTACTTGGGAACCGATTTGAAAGTCCCTGTGATATATACTGTTACTATTGGCGGAGGGGGTGCTTTGTGGTTAGTAGATCTGGGATTGCTAATTGCAGTGAAAGACCTAACGCCGTTCAAGAATAATTCGAATGTTTTTATGTGGAACACAACTCACTAAACCATGACTGAAGGCTTATCTGTTGTGCTCATTGCTTTCAACGAAGGTCATCACATTGCAAAATGTTTGAAGGCCGCTCAGTCTGTGGCCGATGAAATTGTAGTGATTGATTCTGGATCAACAGACGACACTGTCGAGGTCTGTAAAGCTTATGGCGCCAAGGTTATCACCCATCCGTGGTCAGGCTATTCAATACAAAAAAACTTTGGAAATAAGCAAGCGTCGTTCGATTGGATTTTAAGTTTAGACGCTGATGAGGTGTTGAATGAAGCGCTCATTCAAAGTATTCTGAAGTGGAAGAATCATCCGCAAGCAGCTTCTTTCAAGCGCTTGACCAACTACTGCGGAACGTTTATTAAGCATGGTGGATGGTATCCGGATGTTAAAGTTCGTCTCTTCAATAAAGAAGAAACACAATGGGTAGGGACCATTCACGAAGTGCTTCGTGGATTATCGAAAGAGAATACATTTTTGTTGGAAGGAGATTGTTTGCATTACTCTTATTACTCCGTTGAACAGCATTACGCTCAAGCGGAAAAGTTCACCACCATTCAAGCCGAGGATTTGTTTCAACATGGAAAAAAATCACCTTGGTATAAACGCGCTTTCAGTCCCATTGCGAAATTCGTTGTGGACTATTTCTTCCGTTTGGGATTTCTAGACGGAAAGGCCGGCTTCACTGTGGCGCGCATTTCTGCGTATGCCACACACTTGAAATACAAAAAAATTCATGAGCACACTCGCCTTTCCAAGTAGCATAGCTATATCGCGCACAGACAGCATTGGCGATGTAATTGTGACGTTGCCGTTGTGTGGTTTCATTAAAAAACATTCTCCGCATACACGCATCACGTTCATTGGAAGAAGCTATACGCAGGCCATTGTAGAGGCTTGTCCGTTTGTAGATGAATTCGTGAATTTCGATATGCGTGCAGAAACTTCATTGAACGTAGAAGCCTGCGTCTTCGCCTTTCCAGATGCGGAAGTCATGCAATGGGTGAAGGCTCAAGGTGTGAAAAAACGCATTGCAACTGGAAGCAGAATAGCGTCTTGGAAATTCGCGAATGACCGTGTTTTCTTTTCCAGAAAGAATTCAGACTTGCATGAATCTCAATTGAACTTTCATTTGTTACTTCCGTTCGGTGTAAATGACATTCCGAGCCTCGAAGAAATTCGTGAGTGGCATATTCTGAAACCCCAAGTGGAAAGACCCATTCAACTCGAACCGAATAAACGTTCGGTTGTGTTTCATATGTTAAGCAAGGGCAGTGCGTTGAACTGGTCGTTGAAGCAATATCAAACATTAGCATCACTTCTTCCCGCTTCAGAATTTAACATATATATTACTGGAACGGAAGAAGAAGGAGTTCGAATTCGAGAAGATTTTCAATTCGATTCGCACATTACAGACTTAACCGGAAAGCTTTCTCTTCCACAATTAATCGGCTTTATTTCAACTTGCGACACGTTGGTTGCTGCGAGCACAGGACCGTTGCATATCGCTTCTGCTGTTGGCATTCACGCTATTGGATTGTATCCTTCGAAACGTCCTATGCATCCGGGAAGATGGAAGCCATTGGGCATTAACGCAAGTTATTTGGAGGATGGAAATTCGGAGCAAAAAGAAAGCCTCGAGATTTCTCCCGAGGCGGTGCTCAAAATGATCTTATAGTCTACCTCAACTTTAAAACAGTTCCGGTCTTCAGTTCGGCACCGTGTTCGAGTTTGTTCTTGCGTTCAATACTGCGAATGCGAATACCGTATTGCTGGGAGATATCGCGAATGTTTTCTCCGCGTTTTACCTTGTATTCCTTCACGCTTCCCTTAAATCGCTTGGGTTGTAGGTAGACTATTTCCTTTTCTTGGAAAACATGTCCGTCTTCTAAATCGTTGTATTTCGACAATAAATGTTCTGAGATTCCGGTGCGCTCTGCAAGTTCTTTGAGCGTTTCTTTCTTCTTTGCAGAAACGTATTTGATTCGATTGTTTGAAATATTCACGATAGCCGAATGTTCATTCGGTTTTTGTTCGGTGTCGAATTGAGTGAGTTCGTATTTTTCAATTAAATCAATGAGACTCTTCGCATACGTTGAGCTTGTTGCGTAACCGCATTTCTTCAGGCCTTGCGCCCATCCTTTGTAGTCAGTGATTTCAAGCAAGAATAACTCCTCGTACCGTGGTTTCTTCAGGAAGACGCTATGATCTTGGAAGGACTGCTCGACAGACTTGTACTTGCGGAAACACTCATTGGGCGCGTCGTCATCTAAATGCATAGTGGCACCGTTCCAGGTGTCGTGACATTTAATTCCGAAATGATTGTTGGCTTCAGCCGCTAGCTTCGATTTACCACTGCCGCTTTCTAGAATTCCTTGTGCTAAGGTGATGCTTGCAGGAATGCCATATTTCCGCATTTCCTCTTGGGCAATGGAAGAGTATTTTTGGATGTAGGCCTCTGGGGTTTGGGCGAAGGAAGCTGAGAAAGGGGGAAGAATGAGTAGGAGTACGAGAATGGGAATGAGGAAGTGTTTAATACTTCTTGCGTTCCTTTTCGGTTCCGTCTTCGTTGTAGAAAATCCACTCACCGACTTCTTTTCCATTTTCGTATTTTCCTTCAACATATAGTTTTCCGTTTTCATACCACGTTTTGTAGTCGCCTTCTAACACCCCATTGTCATAGGTATTCATGCTCCATCTGTTACCGTTTTGGTAAAATGTATAACATTCTCCATGACGCTTCGTTTCTTTCATGCGCATTTCAATGTAGCACTGCTCACTGTTTGGATAAAATGCGCGTTCTCCAATTTTATTGTCCGTTCCCTTTTCGAAATATCCTACAATACGCATGCCTTCTTCGGTAGTTTTTATTTCTCGTGCATCGGCATCGTCCAAAGAAGGCGTGCACGAAGCAAAGGCAAGAACAAAAAAGGTGAGTATCCAGATTGCTTTTTTCATGGAATTATTTTTTACGTTCAATGGTGTAATTCACCAGTAATTTGAGGGATTCGCGGGTAGGAGAATCTTCGAATTGATTCAAAATATCCAATGCCTTGTCGCGGAATTCATACATCTTTTCCGTCGCGTATTTGATTCCACCCAACTGCACCACTTGAGCCATAAGCTCTTCCACTTTCATTTTATCGGTATTGAATTTTCGCACGGTACGAATCAATTTCTTTGCGGTATCGCGATCTACTTTTCCCAATACATAAATAAGCGGAAGGGTAAGCTTACGTTCTTGAATGTCAATCCCCACAGGCTTTCCAATGGCATCTGTTGTTCCGTAATCGAACAAATCGTCTTTGATCTGAAAGGCCATTCCAACATATTCTCCGAACAACGCCAGCTGCTTCACTTGCTCATCTGTAGCAGATGTTGAGGCTGCGCCACTTTCGCAACAAGCGGAAATAAGCGAAGCTGTTTTTTGACGAATGATGTCGTAATAGACTTCCTCCGTAATATCTAATTTTCTTGATTTTTCTTGTTGAAGCAATTCCCCCTCTGCCATATCTCTCACCGCTTTGCTCATGATTCCCAACAGTCGAAATTGATTGGTTTTCACACTAAGCGAAAGTCCTTGCGACAACAAATAGTCTCCAACCAACACAGCAATTTTATTCTTCCACAGCGCATTAATGCTAAAGAATCCGCGACGCATTTGCGCATCATCTACCACATCGTCGTGCACCAAAGTTGCGGTATGCAACAATTCAATCATAGTCGCTGCCACGAAAGTTGGCTCCTCTGGTTTTTGAAAAAGCTTCGCTGAAAGAAAGACAAAAAGAGGACGCATTTGCTTCCCTTTTCTTTTCACAATGTAATTGGTAACCTTATCCAACAAGCGATGTTCGCTTTTCATCTGTTCTTTGAAGAACGATTCAAATGCATTCATTTCGCCTTCAACAGGCGCTTGTATTTGGGATAGTGCAGACACGGAGGCAAATGTAAGACACTTTGGTGTATACGCCTTCGGCGATGACACTTCGTGATGACCGCTTCGCGGATGACGCTCCGCGATGACCGTGCCGGATGACGCTCCGCGATGACCGCTTCGCGGAGGGTCAGATTATTTTCTTTTCCTTTTCTTCTTAATATCCGGACCGAAAAGATCGCCGCCGTCGTGTTTGCCAGGTTTGTCGGAGCTTACATCGCTCGGACCTTTGTTCACGTCGTCGCAGGTGCGATCGGGTTTGTGTTTGGCGAAAAGTAAAGATGCTTTGAAAACGATGGGGCAATAGTGTGAATGGAAATAGTCCATACGAATGTCGTCTAAGGTATTCGGGAATAATTGTAGGACAGGCACCTCCACTTCAAAAGTGGCATAAAGCCCGTCGTTTATGGACATTCCGTATCCTAAGCCGTAATAAACTTGAGAACGAATCTTTTCAGAATAGGCTCTTGGTAATGCGAAGTATTCTCCAGAAGTTGAACGTTTGTAAGCATAGTCTGTAAAGACACCCAATTCATTTTGAATCCATTTTCCTTTTCCGAATGGATAAATATTACTGGTTGAAAATGTGAGTCCAAATCTATTTTCATGAAAGATTCGTTTCTCTTCAATCGTCTGTCCGAACACATCTTCACCATTGAACTTTTCAGACCCATTGAATCGAACGTAATGAACATTCAAATCGAATCTGTTCAACAAAAATAGCTTGTCCGTTACCCAATACTTCCCAATATCTGCTGTCCATCCAATGCGCGGTCTAGCCTTGTATGTCCCTGCACTATAGACGGGAGAGGAGATTGTATCAATCGCATTCCAGCGCTTACCGTAAGCGACAGTTGGGCCAATGGAAACAATTAGTCCATTCGGCAAATAAGAAGTACGCTCATAGAAAAGCGTTTTCAACGTCGTTCTCCGTTGCCCGAAACCAACGGCAGCAAAAAGAAACAGAATTGTAAAGACGGTAATTCTCATGATGCAATAATACAACAGGGGGATGACACTTTGTGATGACACAACGGAGTTGTGATGACCGTTCCGGATGACACTTTGTGATGACACTCTGCGAGTGATGACCTTCTTCGAAGGATGACCAGCAAGCTGGATGACCGCTTCGCGGAGCCTCATCCGGAACGGTCATCGCGTAGCGTCATCCACAAAGTGGTCATCCGGGACGGTCATCGCGTAGCGTCATCCACAAAGTGGTCATCGCGTAGCGTCATCCTTCGAAGAAGGTAAACGGCTCTGCCGTATTTTTCCCAAAAATCATTTGCATCAACTCCCCTAAATGCACTACTTTTGCAGCCCGAACGGCTTCTATTTAGATTTTTTCTAAATAGGTCGATTTTGGTGAAACAAGTTGAACGTATTGTTGTTAAACTTAGGAATATGATAAAAATTACAGAAAGTGCAAAAGCCCAAGTGGCCAAGCTTATCGCAGATGAAGGTCATCCGGCACATGCATTCGTGCGTGTGGGTGTTGACGGTGGCGGATGTAGCGGATTGATGTACAAGCTGGAATTCGATACTGAAATGAAAGACGGTGATCAGACCTTTGAAGACAATGGAGTGACCGTGGTTGTTGACCGCAAGAGCTTCTTGTACTTGGTTGGAACCGAATTAGAATACACAGGCGGTTTGAACGGAAAAGGATTTGTATTCAACAATCCGAATGCCTCTCGCACGTGCGGTTGTGGTGAAAGCTTTTCAATCTAAACAAGAATATGGCTTACGAAGGCGATGAGTTGTTAGAAAACGTAACCTCGAAAGAGTACGAATTCGGATTTACAACCGACATAGAATCAGATAAGGCTCCAGCTGGATTGAACGAAGACATCATTCGATTGATCTCGTCGAAGAAGAATGAGCCCCAATGGCTGCTAGACTGGCGTTTAGAGGCTTTCGCGATTTTTCAGAAAATGACAGAGCCTGAATGGGCGCATGTGAAGTATGAAAAACCAAATCTTCAAGCTATCTCGTTTTACGCAGCACCCAAGCAAAAGAAGGTGTTGAATAGTTTGGACGAAATGGATCCAGAACTGCGCAAAACCATGGAAAAGCTTGGTATTTCCATTGAAGAACAAAAACGATTGAGTGGCGTTGCGGTAGATTTCGTGATGGACTCAGTATCTGTTGCCACTTCATTCAAAGAAAAATTAGGTGAGCTTGGAATCATCTTTTGCAGCATTAGTGATGCGATTCAAGAGCATCCCGAATTGATAAAAAAATATCTTGGAAGTGTTATTCCAAGAACAGATAATTATTACGCTGCGCTAAATTCAGCTGTTTTCACAGACGGGTCGTTCTGCTACATTCCGAAAGGCGTTCGTTGCCCTATGGAGTTAAGCACGTACTTCCGCATTAACGAAGCAGGAACAGGTCAGTTCGAACGCACCTTGTTGATTGCAGACGAAGAAAGTTACGTGAGTTATTTAGAGGGTTGTACAGCTCCGCAACGCGACGAAAATCAGCTTCACGCTGCAGTTGTTGAATTGGTAGCCATGCGCGATGCTGAAATAAAATACAGCACCGTTCAAAACTGGTATCCGGGAGATAAAGATGGAAAGGGCGGCATATTCAACTTCGTTACGAAACGCGGAATGTGTGAAGGCGCGAATTCGAAAATTTCTTGGACCCAAGTGGAGACGGGCAGCGCAATAACCTGGAAATATCCTAGCTGTGTTTTGAAAGGCGATAACAGCGTGGGAGAATTTTACTCGGTTGCTGTAACGAATCACTTTCAACAAGCCGATACCGGAACGAAAATGATTCACATTGGAAAGAATACCAAGAGCACGATTATCTCGAAAGGAATCTCTTCCGGACACAGTCAGAATTCATACAGAGGATTGGTTCAAATAGGAAAGAACGCATCGAATGCGCGAAACTTTTCTCAATGCGATTCGCTGCTTATGACCGACACCAGCGGCGCACATACCTTCCCATACATTGAAGTAAACAACAGCACCGCAAAAGTGGAGCATGAGGCCACAACTTCAAAAATTGGTGAAGATCAAATCTTCTATTGTTTGCAGCGAGGTCTAGACCAAGAGCAAGCCGTAAGCATGATTGTGAATGGTTATGCCAAAGATGTATTGAATAAACTCCCTATGGAGTTTGCAGTTGAAGCACAAAAATTACTCGCCATTTCATTGGAAGGAAGCGTAGGATAAAAAAGATAATTATGTTAAAGATTGAAAATTTACACGCACGCATCGAAGAGAAAGAAATCCTAAAAGGACTTTCATTAACTATTGGTGAAGGAGAAGTGCACGCGATTATGGGTCCGAACGGATCTGGAAAAAGTACTCTTGCCTCTGTCCTTGCAGGAAGAGAAGACTACGAAGTAACCGATGGGACTGTAACGTTCAACGGTAAAGATTTACTAGACATGGCTGCTGAAGAGCGCGCAAGAGAAGGCCTTTTCTTAGCGTTTCAATATCCTGTGGAGATTCCAGGTGTTAGCAACATGAACTTTCTGAAAGCAGCAGTTGGCGAAGTGCGCAAGCATAGAGGATTAGAAGCATTAACAGCAAAAGAATTCTTGCAATTGGTGAAAGAAAAATCTCAGTTAGTTGAATTAGACGGACAGCTTGCGAATCGCGCAGTGAACGAAGGATTCAGTGGTGGAGAGAAAAAGCGTAATGAAATATTTCAAATGGCGATGCTCAATCCTTCGCTCTGCGTTCTCGACGAAACCGATAGCGGATTGGACATTGACGCGTTACGCATTGTGTCAGAAGGTGTGAACACCATGCGCGATGGAAAACGTTCTTTTGTAATTATTACCCACTACCAAAGATTGTTAGATCATATTGTTCCAGACTTCGTACATGTCTTGTACAAAGGAAAAATAGTAAAAAGTGGAACGAAGGAATTGGCGTTAGAGCTTGAAGAGAAAGGATACGACTGGTTAAAAGAAATGGAAGAAGCAAAATGAGTATTGTAGCGGAACTAAAACCAACAAGCACATTC
>JBIKZA010000003.1:0-67233 GCA_044354975.1 Flavobacteriales bacterium | reverse complement strand
TAATGTAGTTATCGATAAAAAATTCGGTGCGCCGCACATCACGAAAGATGGCGTAACCGTTGCGAAAGAAATTGAATTGTCTGACCCTATTGAAAACATGGGTGCTCAAATGTTGAAGGAAGTTGCGAGCAAAACTGCTGACCAAGCAGGAGACGGAACCACTACTGCAACCGTTTTGGCTCAAGCTATGGTTGGTGCCGGTTTAAAGAACGTTGCTTCTGGTGCTAATCCAATGGATTTGAAACGCGGTATGGACAAAGCTGTTAAGGCTGTTGTTTCAGAGTTGCGTAAAATTTCAAGAGAAGTCGGTTCCGACTACGAAAAGATTAAGCAGGTTGCTACTATTTCAGCAAACAACGATGAGACCGTAGGTTCATTGATTGCAGATGCAATGAAGAAAGTTGGAACAGAAGGTGTTATCACTGTTGAAGAAGCAAAAGGAACGGAGACAGACGTAAAGACTGTTGAAGGAATGCAATTCGATCGCGGATACCTTTCTCCTTACTTCGTAACGAATACAGAGAACATGGAAGTTGAGTTAGAGAACGCTTTCATTCTTATTTACGACAAGAAAATTTCTAGCATGAAGGAATTGCTTCCTGTGTTAGAGAAGACAGCACAATCTGGTAAACCTCTTTTAATTATTGCTGAAGATGTAGACGGAGAAGCATTAGCAACCCTTGTTGTAAACAAGATTCGCGGTGCTCTGCGTGTGGCCGCTGTTAAAGCTCCAGGATTCGGTGATCGTAGAAAAGCAATGTTACAAGACATTGCAGTTCTTACTGGTGGAACCGTTATTAGTGAAGAAACTGGATTGAAATTAGACAACGCTACTTTGGAAGATTTAGGTCGCGCTGAAAAGATTTCAATTGATAAGGACAACACAACTATCGTAAACGGTGCTGGAGTTAAAGAAAATATTTTAGCACGTGTAAACGAAATTAAATCACAAATTGAAAAAACAACTTCTGATTACGATCAAGAAAAATTGCAAGAGCGTCTAGCTAAATTGGCTGGTGGTGTTGCTGTTCTTTATGTTGGTGCTGCAACTGAAGTTGAAATGAAAGAGAAGAAAGACCGTGTAGACGATGCGTTACACGCGACTCGCGCAGCTGTTGAAGAAGGAATTGTACCTGGTGGTGGAGTTGCGTTAATTCGTGCGAGTGCTGCATTAGACAGCCTAACTGGATTGAACGATGATGAGACTACTGGAATTCAAATCGTTCGCAGAGCAATTGAAGAACCACTTCGTCAGATTGTTGCTAACGCTGGTGGCGAAGGCGCAGTAGTGATTCAAAAGATTCGCGAAGGAAAAGGCGATTTCGGATACAACGCTCGCAACGAGCAATACGAAGACTTATTTATAGCTGGTGTTATTGACCCAACTAAAGTGTGTCGTGTAGCTCTTGAAAACGCATCTTCAATTGCGGGAATGTTATTGACTACAGAGTGTGTGATTTCTGATATTAAAGAAGAAAACTCTATGCCTCAAATGCCAGGCGGTGGAATGGGTGGAATGATGTAATTCCAAACAGATCGGAACAAAAAATGGCGACCAATGGTCGCCATTTTTATTTCAACATAAAAAATTTAAGGAGTGTATTCTGTTGCGCCTTCCAAGATGTAATTCATTTGATACACATCGTCGGCATTCAATTTCAGTTTTCCCTTGAACGTTAAGCGTTCGTCTGTTTTGTAGTTGCGGTGCTTTCCAACAAAACGTAAATCAACCACAGACTCAGGACCACCGCCACCGCAGAAGAAACAATTCGCGTATGGATATTTCGACACAACATAAAATCCAGCATCGTAATCGACTGGTATTAAATATCCCGTAATAAAGATGTCTTTTTCTGCAACTGCTTTGACTGAAGCTCCGAAGGTTGGCTTCCAATAATAAGCATCCAATTCCTTCACATAGATGTCTTTGTAAGTAACGTCAGCAAGCGTTTTCCAGGTAATTTCAATGGGCCCCTGCCCTTCTGGTAAATAAGGAACAATAGTACTTGGGACAGTTCCCAAATCAACACGCTTGTATGCATGCGCCTTCAATTTTTCTGTTCCCTCGGAGGCATTCAAGAATAATATTCCCGAAAAAATAAAAGCTAAAAATTTGATTGACTTAATCATTTGAAAGTGTTTTAGAAATGTCCATAAAGAACGCACGTAACGCAGGCAACAACGATGCCACCACACCCAGTCCCAACGTTACTCCAACTAAATAATATTCTTGAGGAAGGAAGATTATGGCGTTGAATTCGTCGTGGAAGCTGTCTTTCGCCATGTCTGAGAGTAAGGTAATTCCTACACGACTCAAGACAAGACCTATGATTAAACCGAGTGCCACCATGAATAATCCTTCCAGCAGAATAAGAATAAACAACTGAATTCTTCTTCCACCTAACGTGCGAAGAATTGCTAATTCATATTGCCTCTCGCGCAAAGCGTTGAAGAGTGAAATGAATACGCTTAAGAACGAAATTATCATTATAAGAATTGCTACGGCTTTCACTACGCTCATGCCTATTCCGAAATTCTCGTTTAGACGATTGATTTCGATTGCTGGTAAAGCCAACTGCATGTTTGTGTTCTTAACCAATTGCGGAAGAATCATAGGGGCCATTGGCAAGCGTTTGATCAACAGGTATGCTGTAACCTCATGATCTTCTTCATGCGCATGCTCTTCTTCTGCGTGCTCATGCTCTTCTTCTGCGTGCTCATGCCCTTCTTCTGCGTGCTCGTCTTCATGATCTTCGTGCGCGTGATCAGCATCGTGCTCTTCCGCAGAAACAATTCCGGCATGGGCAGACTCTTCGTGATCTCCGTGATCATGGACTTCCCAGATGGACTCTACTGGTGTTAAAATTAAACGGTCGATAACAGTTCCGCTTGCTTCGTAAATTCCAACAACGGTAAACAATTGATCGTGTCCTTCCTCCTCTTCGCCTTCTTTGTCTAAACCGTGATTGCTCTTGAATGTCTGTCCTAATTTCAATCCCAATTCTTTCGCTGCGTAAGATCCAACCGTTACTTCAAAAGGCGTTTCAAATATTTTCCCTTCCTTCAATTTCACTTCATAAAATTCCGCATATCTCGGGGTTGTTCCAACGATTCTCCATCCTTCGTAATTATCGCCATAAGCCAGAGGAATAGCTTCTTTCACTGTCGGATTCTTTATAATTTTTTGTGCTTCGGAAACTTTAATATTTCCGGTTGGAGCGTCGATGTGATATACGCTAGCCAAGATGAGTTGAAGTGGACTTCCTTTTGCACCGAGAACAAAATCAATGTCTTTGATGTTCTTGTTGAATTTGTCACTCAGTTGATTTTCCAGCAATAGCATCATTGAAATTATTCCAACCCCGAACGATAAAAGCAAAAGTGTTAAGGTGGTTGCTCCCGCCTTTTGCCAGCAATTTTTCCATGCAATAAAAATAATTTTCATGATGAATTGTGGTTAAGATTTCAATGCGGTTAATTCTATGCGTTGCTTCACTTCATCTTTTAGTCGATTGTCGTGCGTTACTATGAGCAGAGCGGCTTTCAACGCATGTGTTTGCTCGCGCAACAAATTTAAAACATCCTTAGCGTTCTCATCGTCGAGCGCACTTGTTGGTTCGTCGGCTAAAATTAATGACGGGTTATTCAGCAATGCGCGAGCAATGGCAGCGCGTTGTTGCTCGCCTACACTCAATGTTGACGTTTTCTTATTTTTTTTCGAAAGAATATTTAAGCGATCCAACATTCTTTCAGCATCTGATTTCGAAACTTTGTTTCCTGAAAAATAGGGTGCTAACATGATGTTGTCCATCACTGAAAGTGATTGAACAAAATGCGATGTTTGAAAGACAACCCCTATGTTCTTTCCTCTGAAACGATCTAAGGCGGCGCCACTCAAAGAACTTAAACGAACACCGTTCACTTCCACTTCACCTAAGGTTGGTTTTCTTAAACCGGCTAATAAATGAAGTAAAGTTGTTTTACCGGTTCCGCTATTTCCCAAAATCAACAATTCGCTATTTTCTTCGGCTTGAAATGAAGGGAAAATCAGCTGAGGACCTTTCGAAAAGGTATATTGAAGATTCGTTGTTTGAATGATTGCCATAATTGGCCACTAAGTTAATGGCTAACTCGGAAATTTTATGCACTTTTGTGGGAATCTGAATAGCATGAAATTTCGAAGAAGACTTTTACTTTTTGCAACTGGCCTAACCATTGGTTGTTTGCTTGTATTTATGATGTTTCCGAACTACGATTGGTTGGGATGGTTGCCCGGAAAGCAGATCATGAAACAGATTCAAGCTTCTAAAACTTTGGTCACCAATCACGGTAAATGCCGAATGGATTGTCAAGGAATTTCCATGGAGAATTTCGAAACTGCGAAGTGGCAAGGTGAAGTGGATTTTTCGAAATCAGATGCGCAGAATAATCCCAAGCGCTACTTCCTTTCACACAACAATGTCAACTACATTATTCTTTGCACAGACTCGACTGTGGCAGTGGCAGAAGCTAGTCGCGAAGGAGAAAAAACCAAATGCGATTGTGCGCCATGAAAGATTTAATTAAAGAACTTTCTGAAAAATACTTTGAAGAAATCGTTTCGATTCGCAGACATATTCACGCGAATCCGGAACTTTCTTATCAAGAAAAAAACACTTCTGCATTCGTAGCAAAACATCTTGCCGAGTGGGGAATTCCATTCACTGAAAACATCGGTGGATATGGTATTCGTGCAGAAATAACAGGTGGATTAGCTTCTACAAAAACCATTGCTCTGCGCGGAGATATGGATGCCCTTCCAATTGTAGAAGACAATGATTTGCCTTTTAAAAGCACCGTAGATGGTGTTATGCACGCATGCGGCCATGATGTTCACACGTCGTCTTTGCTTGGTGCTGCGAAAATTCTAAATGAAACAAAAGCGCAATGGGGAGGAATTGTAACGTTGGTTTTTCAACCTGCTGAAGAAGTTTTACCTGGAGGTGCATTGCTTATGATGCAAGATGGATTGTTTCAAGATAAAAAACCAAATGGAATTTTTGGACAGCATGTATTTCCTGAATTACCTGCTGGAAAAGTAGGTTATCGTGCAGGAGCCTACATGGCTTCAACTGACGAGCTTTATGTTACTATTAAAGGAAAAGGCGGGCACGGCGCGAAGCCCGATCAGTGCATTGATCCGATTCTAATTGCTTCACACATGCTTATCGCTTTGCAACAAGTTGTGTCACGCTGGAGCAATCCGCAAATGCCTACTGTCCTTTCCTTCGGAAAAATAATTGGCAATGGGGCTACGAATATTATTCCGAATGAAGTGAAGCTGGAAGGAACCTTCCGCACATTTTCTGAAACGTGGAGAACACTAGCGCATGAGAAAATCGTTGCCCTTGCAAAAGGATTGGTTGAAGGAATGGGCGGTGAATTAGATTTTCGAATTGAAAGAGGGTATCCCGTGGTGTACAACAATCCTGAATTAACTGAACGCGCCATTGCGCAAGCGAAGGATTATTTGGGAGAAGAAAATGTGATTGACTTGGATATGCGAACCACTGCGGAGGACTTCGCTTATTATTCACAACAAATGCCCGGATGCTTCTATCGCTTGGGTACTTCCAACGAAGATGGTTCTTGGAAAGCTCCTGTGCACAATAGCAAGTTTGCTGTCAACGAAAACGCCTTAAAAATTGGGATGGGATTGCTCGCTTGGCATGCCGTTCAAGAATTAAAATAAAAATATGAGTTTAAGAGATTTCCTTTACAATTACGATTCAAAAAAAATCATTCGCCCATTCATTATTGCTGAAGCCGGTGTGAACCATGAAGGTTCTATGGACTTGGCGAAAAGACTGATAGACGAAGCTGCTGAAGGTGGCGCGAATGCCATTAAATTTCAAACTTACAAGGCAGAGACTATTGCAAGTAAAGACAGTCCTTATTATTGGGACATTACCAAAGAACCTACGCGCAGTCAGTTTGAATTATTCAAGAAGTAAGACAAATTCTGGAAGAAAGAATTCGAGCAACTAGCTCGCTATTGCGAAGAAGTTGGGATAGAATTTATGAGCACTGCTTTCGATGTTGAGAGTGCCAACTTCTTGAACGATTTAATGAGCGTTTATAAAATTTCCAGTTCTGACATTACGAATCTTCCCTTCATTGAACACCAATGCAAATTTGGTAAGCCCATTATTTTGAGTACAGGTGCTTCCTACAAATGGGAAGTGCAACAAGCTGTTGAGACCATTGCGAAATATGGAAATAAACTGTGCCTCATGCACTGCGTATTGAATTACCCAACACCAGATCCGAATGCGCATTTGGGAATGATTAAAGATTTGATTTCTACTTTTCCTCAAACGATACCTGGTTACAGTGATCATACACTTCCAAACGACATGCATACGCTAGAGGTTGCAACACTCTTGGGTGCTACAGTGTTAGAAAAGCACTTCACGCACGACAAGACCTTGCCGGGTAACGACCATTATCATGCGATGGATAAGGAAGACCTCAAACACTTCCATACGCGCATGAATCGCACGGTTGAATTGTTAGGCGGATTTGAATTGACTGCCATTGATGATGAAGCGCCTGCTCGTGCAAATGCTCGAAGAAGTTTAGTGGCGGCGAAAGCTATGCCAGCGGGACATGCTGTTACTTTTGAAGATCTAACTTGGAAGCGTCCAGCAAGTGGAATTTCACCGAAGGATATTTCTCAATTGATCGGAAAGCAAACAGCGCAAGACATCGCTGAAGACGACGTATTGCGCTGGAATATGTTTCGCTAAAACTTTTAGACGTTGATATTTCCCGAGAAAGAATCATCTGTTTGATTTCCTTGCTCGTCTTCGAAGAAGTATATTTTTATTAAAGCAGTATCGCGAAGGAAATCTATTTTTCCAATTTCGAAACGGTTCACTTTAATGCCAGTTCTTGCTTCAATATCTGCTATCATTTCTTCTTCCCTTCCTACTTTAATCAAATCAATGTTTTCATAGACAATGATTTTTTGTGCTTCGTGACGTAGCAACCAAACCTTTTCTAGACCATATGTTGCGCCTATGATTACGAGATTAGCGAATGACAATTCAACTAATGATATTTTTTTATTGATTAGCGCATTCATCACTGACATTCCAATAACAACAAAGAGGTAAGTCATTTCTTTAATAGGAATAGCGTCTGTTCTGTATCGAATAATTCCGAAAACCGCGAACAAACCCAATGCAAATCCCATTTGCAGCTTCACGCTTTCTAGCATGAAACACATGAGGAAAATGGTTAAACTAAAGAGCAAATAGGTGAATAGAAAATCCTTTCTTTTTGCTATGGGATAATATATACCTCTAACCAAAAGTACCACGAATAGCATATGCACAGATAAACGAATGATTAACCCCAGGAAATCTTCCAAGTGAATAAATTTCATTCCTCCCATTGGGTCAAAATCTGATTGCAAAAAAATTGCATTGAGTGTATCTAACATAATCTTATTTAATTGATTCTAATTTATTCACTTTGATAAGCTTTCCTTTGAAAATATTTTTCTTTACGAAAGGTACAAGCATAGCTACTCCCAAACAATATTTACTTATGCTCTCTTCTCTAATATGTCTCTTTTTTAGCGCTTGTAAAAATGGCGAAAGGCGGTTTCTTTTCTCCTGCTTTACTTCAATGATAACGATTTGCTTCAGTTCTCTTAAGATATTATTCCATTCGAAAGAAAGTTTTAAATCGATTGTTATTCTCTCAGGCAGACTTGGTTCTACTAAAGTTACTCGAGTGAAATTATTTTTCACCTGGGGAGACAAATGGAAATCAATTCCGGCTTTATGACCTATGAATTTTTCCTCATCCCCGTTCAACTCAGTGCCAAATTCAGGAATTCCTGTGCGCTGTTTTTGAGTTCTACCCCGATTTGATTTGAATTTCAATTCAAGAAAACTCACAGCACTATCTACATAGGAGCGCTTTCTGATTTTCCATCTGTTTTTCTTACCGTTGTGATGACGAGTATAGAAAAGAAACTCATCCGTGTCGTAATACAACGTTTCGTAATGACTGAATCGAATGTCATTTACTTCAAGTATTCGGTAGGTATTCTTGACTTCTTCCAATATTGAAAGCAACTGATCAAGCGACACCACAAATTTGGTGTCGGTTCTATTCATCAATTCCACCCCCTCCATTTCTTTCAAAGTAATTGGGGTAAACTGCTGCACTATTTGCTCAATTGGGGTCACAAATTTTAATATCACACGAACTTAACACAAATTTAATGTTAAGACTGATAAAAAACACAAAAGTTTAATGTGATAATGAAACCCAAAATTATTGTCCACCTTGGGGTTGGGCAGTGTTCGAGCCGCCCGAACCATTTAAAGTAAATCGAATGGCAAGTCCGGTGGTAATGTTCGACGTTTGGAAACTTGTCGAAATTGCCGGTTTGTTAATTTGATGATCGTAGAAGAAACGAAGAGTTAGCTTGTCGCTAATTGCCATGTCAGCGCTCGATTTAACACTAAACAACGTTTGTCCAGCTGTAACCTGATTTTGCTGTTCTTCAATTTTTCTGATTAAGGTAAAGTTGTCGCGAATGGTGAAATCGACACGCAAATTCAACGTTGATTTTTCAAGTAATTTCACTGGAAGTTTACTTCCTTTTTTTCTTCCGAACGGATTAGGAACTTCGGTGATTTTATATCCCAAACCAATGACAAAGCTATTGCTCTTCGTTTCTGTGATCTGATAATTCGCCATTCCTAAAGCAATGGTACGGTCGCGCTTGTACTCCAATTTTATTAGCGGATCGTTCACTTTCTTTGTCTTCAGTGTCATATCGAATCCCACCAAAGGAGACATGGATTCTGTAAGAGTTACAGTACCTATTTGTTGTTGAGAAATGAAATTCTGTTCTGAGCTTTGATCAATGCCTGTGGGAAGATTATTAAACTCTTCATACTTCAAGTTTGTTACATAAGAAGCGGTAGCAGTAGAACGATAATTATGAGTGACATTGAACTGTTTGAAATACTTCTTCACTGCAGGCAATTTGGTTAACCCGTCATACGTGATTTTCCAGTTTGGCTGCGCCTTGGTTGCAAATGGATTCAATGCTACTTCACTTGTTGATCGACCTGTATAAGCCGCAATGAATGAAGGGATAATTACATTTTGAGAAAGTGATCCGAAACCTTCATAGTATCCAGAGTCATTCGGATTTGCTAGTTGGTACGTCTCATTGTTCAAGCGGCTAGATATTTCCTTTCTATTCGCTAAGAGTTGATCGAAAATTGGACTCGCATAGTTGTTCTCTTTGTCGTCCTTAACAAACGCAGTATTCCAAGTTATTAAAGATGCCGAGAAATTTCCTGTTTCCATTGGTGATTGGAACGTGTAATCGTCAATGGTTGGGTCATACCTAAAAAACGAATTGTAATTTTTTCCTTCTTGTCGAGTAGCTGAAAGTTCAACCTTGAAATAACGGAACGGTTCTAAGTTCATTTTCGCATTCCATGTTTCTGTGAATGTTTCGTTGTATTGAATATTCAAAGATTGACGTTGCACCAACCAGTCGTTGCTTGCGGCATCTGTAGCAAAATTGCGTCCCGTAGGATTGCCCATTAAATCTGTATTCTGCTGTCCCACGAGGAATCCGACACCTGGGCCATCGAACTGATCATCGAATCCGAGAATACTAGTACTATTGGCATATCCCGGAAGCGACAGTCCTTCATTCTTTGTGTAGCTTCCATTCACTGTGCGAACCATCATAATGAATCGAAGAGCTACATCTAACGGATCTACTTTTTCTTTCTTCTCTGTCTTCTTCTTTAGATCATCTCCAAAGCCATCTTTATTCGATGGATCATCTTTCTTTCCAGCATCTTTTTTACCTGCATCAGGTTTTTTTCCGGTTAAAGCTTGCTTCAAACGAGGGACGTTGTTGTACAAGGTTTCGAAATTCCCTTGTGCATTGAGTTGAATTTGTCTGCTGTTCTGAATGGTATTTCCGAGTGTATCCTGAGTGAAGGGCGCGCGATCCCATCTGAATGTTCCTCCGTATCGCGCATCTGCGCTCATAAAGTTCAATAAAGGAAATTTATCTAACGGTAGTTTATAAGTCACTCCTACGTTGTGATTGTAGGTTGTTGTTTCTCCGAAATGTTGAATATTACTCCAAACTGAATCTTTGTAGGACTCGTACCAATCAACATCGTTCTTATTTATTACACCACGCGGTTCACCTACCAGCGCAATATTGCTCGCGGTGAAATCGGTTTTCAGATTCTTGGTCAAGTCATATTTCATGGAATAGTTTCTAGTCCAATTCCAATTCTTTTGAGCTTGCGTTTGAATGAGCATGTCGCTATAAATGCCGGTTAATTCCAAAGAGTTGTTTCGAATGCGACTGGTTTCATACGAGCGATTCATTTCAGTTCTGAAGCTCAGTTGTTTGATTCCAGCATAGAAGTTGAATTCCTTCAGCCACTTCAGATATTTCGAAGTTTTAATGACTGGGAAATTTGCTAACGGTTTGAACTCTTTTGGTTTATTCGTGAAGCTATAGTCGAAGGCTCCTTGATATTGTTTTTGCAAACGCCAATCGGTATTGATATCACGGAAGTATGTTTCATTGTAGGCGTATGAAACAGAGAAATTATCTACTCCATAAAACTTTGGCTTGTCGGTGCTTGCTGGTGCAGCCTGCGTTCCTGGCTTCCCTTTATCTTCAGCACTTGGTAGACCCACACCCTTATCTGCGGCGGCTCCTTTTTTAGGAGCAATTTTCACATTGGTGAAATTGATACTTCTACGCTTAGTATATGTTTGTGATTTCTGTTTCAAAGGTTTATTCAGTGTCGGTAAATCCGTCATTTGAATATCTGGTTGAAGAGGACTATACCTTGGCGTTTGTACATTTTCTGAAAACCCTAAATACATTGGCAATTGCACACCCCAATCTTTCGGGAAGAACTTACCAAGTTGCAACGTGCTACTTGCATCGAGCCCCATCTTTGTTTCCTGTTGTCTTTGCTGAACTCTTTGCTCTATTGCGCCCCAGCCGGGAGTGCTTATATTTCCCGACACCGCCACGTTTCCAAAATCTGCCAATTGCGCAGTCAATCTCGCAATAGCCGCTGATCCCGATTTTTCATCGAACTCAGAAAGGCGTAATTCATTAACCCAAACGGTTGCGCATTTCCCTCTTCCATCGTCTATTACACCAAAAGGATTGGTGTCCTTATCGGGGTTTCGAATACCAATCATCATGGTTGTGATATTGGCCAAGTTCGGATTTCCTTTTACCGAAAGGTGAACGTTGTTGTCTAGAATAGTGTCTACAACAGACAATACAGAAGTTGAAGAAGGACGATTAATCTTTAGGTTTTGTAAATCGGAAAGTTTAATATCAAAGTTGTTTTCCGCAGGCCAAATTTCGTCGTCATTGTTGGTGTACCAAGGTGTTACACTCATTGGAACTTCATACTCGTAATAGTTCTCATCGAAGTCGGAACCTAAGCGAATGAATACGGAAACATCGTTATCTTTTAATTCTGATTGAATGCCCGCGGCTTCCGCGTGAGCGAACATGCGAAGGCGTTTGTATTGGCGCAAATCATACTTCACATTTTTGTATGTGGCACGTGCGTCTCCATCTTTCAAATTGCAAACGCTTAATGACAATGACTGCTCATTCAAATTTCTTAAGTTGGCAGAAGCTACGTCTTGTTCGCGAATAATTCCGGGAGGAACAGCGTAAGGAACAGGCTCTCGATTTCCATTTTCTTCAATGTTCACTGCGGCAATGTTGAAGGTTGTTTCCGGATCGTCGTTTATTTCTTGTTCTTGATTTCCTGCTAATGTGTTATCGTATTTCCTCCATTCACCACGAACCAATTCCAAGCGTGCAAAACGCAAAGTAACCGGCTCTTCCCAACCTTTCAAGAACATTCGAATGTATCGAATGGACCGGAAATCAGGAATACTTCCCACACGCTTCTCATATTCCTTGATTGGAATTTTGAATTGGTACCAGCGAATTTGACGCTCTTCGTTGTTCGCTGTTGTTTTCGTTGTAACGAAGGTATCTGTGATGTAATTTCTTCCCAAATTAGCATCGCCTAAATCATTTGGACGAAGACTTACTTTGTACTGAAAATAACTTTCAATTGTGTTGAGTGTTATATCTTGGTTTATGTCTTCCGAATTCGGAATAGTAGTGGCTGCAATGGGATATCCGTCGGGTGTATTGGTGTTTGAGTTGCCTTCGTATCGATTGAAATTTTTGTAGCGCTCTACGGTGTTCAAGTTAGCTGCATCAGCCTGCGAACTTCTGAAATAACTAAAATTATCTGCTGAGGGATCCTGCTGATATTTGGCATAGGCATCGGGAGTTAAAAACCCTTGCAACTGAAGTAACCAGTTCGCAAAATAGGCTTGTTCCGCCGTTGAATTCAAACCATCTAAACCAATATCTTGTTGCTCGTAATTTCCAGAGGTGTAATCAAATGCGTTTACCACGTTGAAAGTCGTAGGTGAGGGATAGTTACCCCATGTTCCTTGCTCAATAGGGAGATCGTTATTTGCCGAGGGAAATCCATTTTCGAAACTCATGTAAGAGTCGTTCATGATGTCTTCAGAAACATTTCCTAAATTGAAGTAAAGGTCACCTCCCTGGATGTTTTCCGAATCTTCGTGAAATGGATCCATTACCCAAAACTGTATGAATTGCACGTTCGAAGTTTCGAAATCCGTAGTTGTTAATGCCCGCTGAATTCCGCCCCATCTCGATGATGGATCTTTCAATGTTCCGCTGTCATTCAATCCGGACGTTCGTCCCGAATAACCATTCGGTAATTCATAATTATACATACCCCTTTCCTCTGGGTAGTAGGTTAAATCTAAGCACGTAATATTGGGTGGTGTGCCCGAGGGCAATTGTCTATTGGGGAAAACTTCAGATTCCAACACCTCACGCATGCGGTGATCACTTTGTATATCTGCAGAGATATTGGGTGGTGTGTATGAACTGTTTCTGTAAAATAGCGGGTCAATAATGTACCAAGATAATTGCGCTCGATTCGCGCCATAAACTAGGCTGTCTTCGAAATCTCCTTCAGGAAAAAGAGTCGATTGCAATTTCGGCGTTGACGCAAGGAACCATTGATTTAACGAACGAAGATCTATGACGCTCTGACTTCCTTCGAAATCATCGACGTATGCATTTCCATCTTTTGAAATAGCCCGTGAGTGACCCGGGAAAATTTTTGCTGCTTCAAGACTAAACGTTACTGTTGATTTTTCTTTGGTTTGAATTCCGGGAATACGATCAATCCATTTTGTTATGATTGGAACTTCTTTTTGAAAATTCATATCGAAACCCATCATGGCGTTGTTTACAGGATCGTCTCCTGCATTTACCTTTTGAGTAAGCGGTCTTTCTTTCAAATTCATGATTGTCGCTCCCATTGCGAGATTATCAGAAAACTTATAATCGAATCGGCTTCCTAATAAAGTCTTGTATTGGAGATTAAACATGGAGTTACTTTCTACAGCAACCTTTATCGGTTGTCCAGAACTCATGATGCTTTCATTGAGGATGGTAACTTTTCCCAAATTATAATTCACGGTGAAATCTGTTCCTTCAACGAGTCTCATACCTCCGGCCGTAACGGTAACCGCACCTTGGGGAACGTTCAGCGCATTAAGTGAAATTTCAGAGCCCGAAGCACTTTGATATTCTCCTTTAATTCTGAATCGATTCAGTTGAGGAAAACCAATTTGTGCAGCTGTCTTTGTTGAATCGTAAAGTGCTTGAAAAACAACTTGTGAAACAACTTGTGCAGCTTGGGGGGTATTTCCTAAACCAGCATAAATCTGATCAGACAAATGCGAACCAAAGGGCTCAACCACTGGAAAGAACACCCTTCCTGTTGAAGCGTCAATAAGTCCACCCGACGTTGAGGCGTTCGGAACAAAGTCAAAGAATCCGTCGCTCCCGGGCATTTGTTGCGCATCAATTCTATCGAGATTCATGACTTGAAGCAATAGCTTTCCACTTAGCGGCTCTCGTGGAATGTAATTCATGTTTACGCCCGTTGCTGGGTTGTTGTACCAAACTTCTAACCTGAAATTTTCTGGAGAAATTCCGAATGATTCGAGATTGTAGACGTTCTTCATCATGTTAACCCAAAGCGGAGAAGGGTCGCCATTCGTTAGTTTCACCAAGGTGATTGAAGACTTTAGCATCTTCAACATTAAGGCTTGTGGTGCTGCAATTCCATCTTGTGAAAGTGTACCTACCTGATAGGTTTGTCCGTTCAAGGTGTACTCGTACGACACCCCCAAAACCTCGGCATTATTCAGTGACTGCTTCAACGAAAGGAATCCTAGACGTGCGTTGTAGCTGTATTCGGAAGGGGTCAGTTTGCGGGCGTTTCCTACGCGCTCGTAATGAATTCCTTGGCGCATTCCATAGCCTAAAGCTTGAATGGCGGCATTGGCATTTGAAAAATCTAAGATGTTCTGATTATTACTTAGAACATTGTACAAGTTGTTGTTTTCATTGTCCGGATTTTGAAGTTGCCCGGGGCTTATCAGAGAAGAGTTATTGTAATCTGAAGCCATGTATTGGGAGTTCTCACCCAAATCGGTAAATGCCATAATGTTTCTAACATCTTGCGTGTTGGCTTGTTGATTCACGACCCAAACTTCAATACGCGTAATATTCGCACCGCTATTTACAACAGGCAATGAAGCTAAAGCATTGCCATAATTGTCCCTAAAGAATCCTGAAAGGAAATAGTGTCTATTCGCTTCGTAATTGTCTGCTGCAATATCAAAACGTGTGGTTTGCGCACCGCCTTGAACAGTGATTTCTTTACGCTCACCTTTTTGTTGAGTAAGAATTGTGGTGTTCTTTAGCTTTCCCCATTGCGTTTCAATTTTGGCTCCGAACAAACCAAGGCTTCCGGGCATTAAGCTTCCAGTAAGCGGCAATGCTACGGTTCCCAGTTCAATTTTGCGCATGACTTGGTCTTCATCACCGGTGTATTCCACCTTCATGTTGTTCTCAAAATCGAAGGTGCTTTCGGTGTTGTAATTCACCTTTAATTTCATCTTGGTACCAATATTACCAATGACGTTCATTTGAATTTTCTGATCGAAGTTGAAGTTGGTGTTCTTCCTTTGACGCTCGGGAATGCGAGGGTTTTCAGTGCGTTGAGAATTCAAACCGAAAGTTAATTCGGCCGAACCTTGAGGGCGGATTTCAATTTCATTCGATCCGAAAATATGTTCGAAATTGTCTCCGCCAACTTTGATCACGGGAGCAAATTCTTTGTTCGCTGCAGCCTTGTCGTCTTTAATTTTGTTCCAATACTTGGAAACATTTTTATCGAGTTGAAAATTTAAAAAATCCTCCCGATCCATAGTCGTGGGTCTACGATAATCGAACTTGTCGCCAACTTTCTGAATAACTTCATAACGACCCGTTTCAGGATTGTATTCAATAGAATAATGAATATTATCGGGAAGGGGAATTTCAATTCCGCCGCTGCCTTCACTGGGTGAAGGGGTGTCGTCGTTCGGCCAAATTGGCGTTACGGTATCTGGCGCAAACACGAAATTGTGATTTGATTTAGCAATTACTCTTGTTTGAACAGATGTATTCGCCCACGCCAACCAACCAGAAACGCAAAGGGCCATTACGAAAATGGCTCTTGATAGGAGGCGGAGGACAACTTCTTTCACAATGCTATATCTGTTTCAATACCTGTTTAATAAGATCTTCCAATGGCAATTCGCCATTTGTTAGAAGAATTTTATCCAACATTTTTTCAGTTTTGGTTTTGTCTAGGCCCAATTGGGACAGTGCCACTAACGCATCTTGGCGAGTTGTATTGTGCAGCTCTCCAACTTTTTCAACAAACGTTCCATCGGTCTTTCCCACTTTGTTGTGAAGATCGACAAGAATTCTCTCGGCCGTTTTTTCACCAATACCTTTGATTCTCTTCAAGGAAGGAAGGTCCTTACTGGCGATTACTTGAATTAACTCGTTTACATTCAAACTTGAAAGCACCATTCTAGCCGTATTCGGACCAACACCGCTTACACTAACCAATTTCTTAAACAGTTCCTTTTCTTGATCTGAATAAAATCCGTAGAGCACCAAGGAATAGTCGTTGCCATTTACATGCAAGTGCGTGTAAAGCATGACCTCACCGTTGTTTGGAAGGGCAGAATAGGTGGCCAAACTAATGTTTAGAAAATAGCCCACGCCGTTGCAATTGATTACGACATGCACCGGTGATTTCTCGATGAGTTGTCCTGTTAACGAGTATAGCATATTATCTGTTTAAGGTTCCTTTGGCTTGAGCATCAACCACTGCAACACGAACCATGTTCACAATTTCTCGCACAGAGCATCCCATTTGCAAGATATGATAACTCCTTTTCATTCCCAATAAAATCGGACCTATCACTTCCATTCCTGCAACTTCTTGAAGAATTTTGTAGCTGATATTTCCGGCAGAAAGGTTTGGGAAAATAAGTGTGTTAACTTTCGAGTCTGCCAATTTCGAAAAGGGAAAATTCTCTTTTCTCATCTCGGCATTAAGAGCAAAATTCGCTTGAATCTCTCCATCTACAATAAGATGTGGATGATTGTGATGAAGTATTGAAACTGCTTTGGCTACTTTCTCTGGATCTGAGCCGTGAGAAGAACCAAAGTTTGAATAACTCAACATCGCAATTCTTGGTGCGATTTTCATCTTGGATACTGCGTCTGCCACCAATAGGGTAATATCTACTAATTGTTCGGCCGTTGGATCTCTATTCACGGTTGTATCGGCGAAAAACATGGGGCCTTTTGGGGTTTGAACAATGTACATTCCGCATACTGTTTTTATGTCCTTCGCTGTGCCAATGGTTTCTAATCCGGGACGAATAACTTTTGCGTAATTGCGTGTCATTCCCGATATCATTGCGTCTGCAACACCCGTTTCCACCATCATTGCGCCGAAGTAATTTCTTTCACGCATGATTCGAGTGGCCTCGGTTTTGGTAATACCCTTGCGCATTCTCTTTTGATAGAAAAACTCGCCATACTTCTCGCGTTCTGCTTTGTGAGAATCAAGACGCGGATCAATAATTTCTACCTCTGCCAAATCCAAATCAAACTCACGAATTAGTTCTCGTATTTTTGATTCTTCTCCCAATAATATTGGAATTGCAATTCCGTCATCCTTAGCTTGCTCCGCAGCTTTCAGAATTTTCGGATTATCACCTTCAGCAAATACAACACGTTTTTTATCTTTTCTAGCGCGCGCTGAAATACCTCTGGTTAGGGCATTGTCGCGTCCCATTCTACCTAATAATTCATTTGCGTAAGCATCCCAATCTGTGATTGGATTTTTAGCAACTCCACTTTCTATGGCTGCCTTTGCCACGGCTGTTGAAACAGCTACCAATAAACGTGGGTCATTTGGCTTTGGAATAATATAATCTTTTCCGAAGGAAAGGCTAGTAATATGGTATGCTTCCATTACCTCTTCCGGAACAGTCGATTTGGCAAGATCTGCTAAAGCCTTAACAGCAGCCAATTTCATGGCGTCGTTAATTTTCGTTGCGCGAACATCCAAGGCACCTCTGAATATAAATGGAAATCCGAGAACGTTATTGACTTGGTTCGGATGATCACTTCTTCCGGTAGCCATAATTACATCTGGTCGAGCGGCCATTGCCTCTTCATATGGGATTTCCGGATCTGGATTTGCCAAAGCAAAAACAACTGGATTACTTGCCATTGATTTCACCATGTCTGGAGAAACAATATTCCCTTGTGAAAGACCTAAAAACACGTCTGCATTAATCAACGCTTCAGCCATGGACTTCTCATTCGAATCAACCGCATATCTTCTCTTTCTATGGTCGATATCTTCACGCGAAATGTTGATGAGTCCCTTTGAATCGAACATACGAATATTCGCTGGATTCAAGCCTAGGCCAATCATGGTGTTTAGACAGCTTAACGCAGCTGCGCCGGCTCCACTCACTACTATTTTTATTTCACTTAAATTCTTTCCGGCAATTTCCAAGGCGTTTAACAGGGCAGCGCTAGAAATAATTGCTGTACCGTGCTGGTCGTCGTGCATAATTGGAATGTCCAACGCTTCTCTCAATCGCTCCTCAATCTCAAATGCCTCAGGAGCTTTAATATCTTCCAAGTTTATTCCGCCGAAAGTTGGACTGATGTTGATAACCGTATTTACGAAATCATCCACTTCAGTGGCCTTCATTTCGATATCAATGGAATCGATATCTGCAAATATTTTGAAGAGCATCCCTTTTCCTTCCATCACGGGTTTACTCGCCTCCGGACCTAGATTTCCAAGTCCTAGAATAGCTGTTCCATTGGATATAACCGCAACTAAATTCCCCTTGCCTGTGTATTTGTATACATCGTCAATATTCGCGGCTATGGCCTTAACGGGTTCAGCAACTCCAGGAGAATAGGCCATTGCCAAATCTCGCTGTGTGCTGTATGGCTTCGTAGGTACTATTTCTAACTTCCCTTTCCTCCCTAACTCGTGATAATCTAACGCCTCTTTCTTCTTTATTTGCTTCATGTTCTTTCTTTGAGTTTGCAAAAATAAAACAACCTCGAAATTCGAGGTTGTCCTTGCTTAAATCTTTATTGAATTATTCTACAACTACTCTGAGGGTCTCCTTTCCTTTTGAAGTCAATAATGTAAATTGATATACTCCAGCTGCATAATCTTGTGCATTGAGTAAGATACTTCCGGAATTACCTCTCACCGTCGATGTTTTCACGATTTTACCTTGGGGGTTTGTGATAATCAAGCGACCCTCATTTTCGCCTGCTGGCATTGAATAATTCATGAAAGTCAATCCTGTTATCGGATTACTTCCTGAAAGTTGAAGTTTTGAACCTTTTGACTCCTCAATTCCAATTTCACAAGTCGACTCGTAGCAAAAACTAACGGTCTGACAAGCTTGATCAGCGGTATTAGCTGTATTGAAAAAGCAATAGGTAATTCGCGTTTCGCCTGGATTGCCTAATGGCTTGTAGTGGGCGTAAAAGGTATGGTTGGTATCACTTGCCAAAATAGTCTGCGATAGAAGGGAAACGTTTGTTGTTTCTCCATAACAAACTCCCCAACAGAAATAATTCGAAGTACCTGCAACTTCAGCAATTACACTTCTGCTGCATTTTACAGAAATCTGAGCATCAGAAATGTTTGTTACGGGCCATTCGGCAACCATTTCACCTGCCCCTGTAAGTGTAGCAGCAGTTGCGTTAACCTGAACAACAGGATTTACTAATTCAATACTTTGCGCCGACATACCTAGGAAAGAGAGCGCGAATCCAAAAAAGAGAATATTTTTTTTCATGTTCCAAAGATATAAAAAGTATTTGGGCGAAATATTTCTTTATATTCGTTGCCCTAAAGTAAACCTATTAATAATTTAATCACATGAAAAAAGCTCTACTATTGATGGTTGTTGCCGTAATGTCGTCAACAATGTCTTTCGCTCAGTTGCCTGCTGGATCATTTGGTCAAGATTTCACAATCACTGACCAATTTGGTGTTTCACACAACTTGTACAACTACTTAGATCAAGGATATACTGTATATCTTGATGTATCTGCAACATGGTGCGGACCATGTTGGAACTTCCACCTTTCTGGTGCATTGGATGACTTGTACATCAACCACGGTCCTGCTGGTGCTCCTGGAGTATCTGCTGCAACTACTGATGAGGTTATGGTAATCTGGATTGACGGTGACGGTGCTACTACTGCAGCTGACATCGCTGGTACTGGAAGCAACACTCAAGGTAACTGGTTAAACCCAACTGGAACTCCAATTGATTTCCCTATTGCTAACCCAGCAACTGCTTTGGCTGGAACAATCAATGACGATTATGCTATTGCTTACTACCCAACGGTATATCGCATTTGCCCTAACCGCATTGTAACTGAAGTTGGTCAATTAGATGGTGCTGGTTTATATGCTACTCTTCAAGAGTGTCCTCCTCCAGCTTTCCAAAACAATGACCCATCAATGTTAAGCTATGATGGAGACCTTGCTACTTGCGGAAACGTTGATGTTGCTGTTACTATCCAAAACAACGGTACTTCTGCATTAACTGCTTGTACTATCACTGTAACTGGTGGTACTGCTCCGTTAGTATACAACTGGACTGGTAACTTGTCTACTTATGCTGTAGCAACTGTTAACGTTGGTTCTGTTGCAATCACTGGTGCTACTAATTTGAACGTGAGCATCACTTCTGCTGATGACAACACTTCAAACAACGCTACTACAGCTCCTATCGCATTTGCTGCTGATGGTACAACTCACGTTAAACTTGATATCTTATTTGACCGTTACCCAGAAGAGTCTTCTTGGTCTATCACGGACGATGCTGGAACCGTTGTAGCTTCTGCTGATTACAGTGCTGCTCCACTTCCTGCAGACAATTCAACTAAAATTGTTGACGTTTACCTTCCATCAACTGGTTGTTACACTTTCACTGCTACTGATGCATACGGTGATGGTTTCTATGACATGCAATGGGGTGCTGCTGTAAACGGTCACTTTTACGTTACAACAGTAAACGATGCAGGTGCTACATTCTCTTCATTGTGGAACTATGATGGATCTTACGATTTCGCAGAAGCTGCTGCTCCTTCAAACGTAAACACTGTAGTAGGTATCGAAGAAGTTAATCTTTCTGCTGGTGTTAGCGTTTATCCTAACCCTGCAAATGATTTCATCAATGTTGCTTACGGTTTAACTAACAACAGCGTTGTTACAGTTGACGTTATCAACGTTCTTGGTGAGCGCGTAATGACTGAATACGTAGGTAGTCAAGCTGCTGGAAACTACACTTCACGTATAGATGTTTCTAACCTTTCTGCTGGTGTTTACATGTTGAATGTAACGATCAACGGAACGGTGAACACTGTTCGTGTTTCTGTAAAATAATCTTGATTTTTTCAAGGAAGAAGAGCCGACGATGCGTCGGCTCTTTTTTTTGGTACAGTCATTGGCTAAAGTTTTCTACTTTTAAAAAAAATATTTTATGCGCCTTTCTATTTCACTTTTCTTCTTGGCCATCTCCTTTGGGTTATCTGCTCAAGAAAAACTTCCGAGTATCTCGCTAAAGGATCTAAACGGAAAAACAATTAATACAGCCAATCTTGCACAAGATGGAAAACCCACACTCATCTGTTTCTGGGCCACTTGGTGCAGTCCTTGTAAAAAAGAGTTGAACAATTATCTGGAATTATATGAACAATGGCAAGCAGAAACAGGAGTTAAAATTATTGCAGTATCCATTGATGATCAGCGCTCTGCTATGCGCGTGGCACCTTATGTAAGCAGCGTTATGTGGCCTTATGAAATTTTATTGGACAGCAACAAGCAATTCGCTCAGGCCATGGGTGTGAACAATGTTCCTCACACTTTTTTAGTAGATGGAACAGGGAAAATTGTTTGGCAACATAACAATTATGCCGATGGAGATGAACAAGAAGTGCATGAGCAATTGCTCAAATTGAAGAAGTAATTTCACTCACAGCATTTATAAGCCCGAAAGGGCTTTTTTTATTTCCGATTACGACGTATTTTCGAGGCTGAATGAATAGAATGAAAAAGCTACTTATATTTTCAACACTCCTTGTTTTCGCCTGTAGCGCTCAAGCTCAAGGCGATCCGAAAAAACCAGGTCAATTGCATGGCAATTTCCAATTTCTTTCACAACAATACAGTGAAGACAGTCTAATTGGAGCGACTGTTCCTCCAGCCACTACTGCTATTAACGGCTTTGGAAATCTAATGTATACCCAAGGTGGATTCAGTGCAGGAATGCGCTTTGAAACATATAACAATGCCATTCAAGGATTCAGCGCTCAAAACAGATACAAGGGCACCGGAATTGGAAACCGTTACATTCAATATCAAGACAGTATTTTTAATGTTACGATAGGAAATTTCTACGAACAATTCGGAAACGGATTAACCCTTCGCACCTATTGGGAACCGAACTTGGGAATAGATAACGCGCTTGACGGAGCCCGATTAATCATAACTCCAAAAAAGGGAATAATCTTAAAAGGAATATACGGACGCCAACGTTTAGATTTTGATAGTGGAGTAAGCAATGCCGACGGTATTATTCGCGGAAGCGATGCCGAATTTCATTTGAACACTATTTTTAAATCTCTTGCTGAAAAGCAAACTCAACTAACATTGGGAACGAGTTTCGTCAGCCGTTATCAAAATGGAGAAACCCGTTTTCAAGATTCTTTAATCTTCTTGACACCAAACAATGTCTCGAACTCAGCAGTTCGATTACAACTCAACAGAAATGGCTTGGCTCTATCCGCTGAATATGCTCAAAAAATCAATGACCCAAGCGCAGATAACGCCTATTTGTATCGAAAAGGGAAAGCCTTCTTTTTGAATGCTTCCTATAGCGGAAGCGGCTTTGGAATAAATACAGCTGTAAAATACATTGACAACATGAGCTTTCGTGCAGATCGCAACTTAAAACTTTTCGATGTACCTACCAACTACCTTCCTTCCATAACAAAACAGCATACACATAACTTAGCAGCAACCTTGTACCCTTATGCCACGCCGCTAACTGGAGAAGTCAGCTTTATGGGCGAAGTTTTTTACACTTTCAAAAAAGGAACGAAGCTCGGGGGAAAATACGGAACTCAACTCTCTGCAAACTTTGCAGCAGCGAATGGCCTAGATACGACTCGACTTAATGGAATTGAAGCATATACAGATGGGTACCAAGTCAACTCTTTGAAGTTTGGGCCTACCAAGTACGTCCGGGACTTCAATTTAGAAGTGAAGAAAAAACTGAGCAAAAAATTCTCAGCGGCCTTTACTTATTATTATTTCGAATTTAACACCCTTGTTACTCCGGTAACTAATGACTTTAAGGGCATTGTTTACGCGAATATTGAAGTGGTTGAACTGAATTACAAATTCACTCCTAAAGACAATCTTCATCTTGAATTCCAAGGCCTTCAAACTGACCAAGACAAAGGAGACTGGGCTACCGTAGTAGCTGAATTTTCTCATTCACCACATTGGAGTGTTGCTTTAATTGACCAATACAATTACGGGAATTCAACAGTAGAAAAGCGCGTTCACTATTTATTTGGAACTGTCGGATATATAAACGGTTCGCAGCGAATTACTTTAGGATATGGTAAGCGCAGAGAGGGCGTTTTCTGCATCGGTGGTGTTTGTCGAGCGGTACCGGCTACTAACGGATTTGAATTAATGTACACAGCAAGTTTTTAAAATGAAAAAGACACTACTATTCCTTTTAGCTTTTGCCCTGTTGTTTGGGTCTTGTGATCGAATTGAAAATCCGGTTACCGTAGCGAAAAACAAATACCGTGACGATTTATACGGGCCAGCACCAACATTTCCAACAGCAACTGTTGCCGAAAAAAATGTCCTGTTTGAGGAATACACTGGTCACTTGTGTGGATTTTGTCCAGCATCTACCTCACTCGCCCTGGCACTCGACGCCACATTAGGAGAGCGCATGGTTACTGTAGCCATTCATGCAGGTTCCCTTGCCTCAACGGGCGGCGCCTTGTTTCAGACAGATTATACTACCCCTGCCGGAAACCTTTTTTGGTCTCAACTGAACGGTGGATTTAATCCAACAGCGCGCATTGATCGTCTCGGTGGTTTAAGCAGTTACGAATACCTCGACCCCGCTAATCCAAGCAGTTGGCAAGACATTGTAATGAATCAAATGAATACCGCTACCCCTGTTCAATTGCAAGCCAATTGCGAATATGTGTCTGCGGACAATGTCTTCAACATTCACATAAATTCTCAATTCCTTCAAGGATATACCGGCAATGTGAATTTGGTTGTTCTTTTAGTTGAAAATCATTTAGTAAGTCCGCAAGAAGACTATAGCCAAACCCCATCAGAAATCGAAGAGTATGAGCATGAGCACGTCCTTAGAACCAATGTTTCTGAACCTATGGGAAACTTGGTAATCAACAGTCCAAGTGCTGGTTACACCGCAACGACAAGCTATACTATTCCTGTTCAAACAAGCTGGGAACCAACGAATATGACTGTTATTGGATATTTGGTTGACGCCAATACACACGCCGTGCTGAATGCTATTGAATATGAAATTAACTAGAGCACTTCTTCTTTTCTTTGCGTTGTTGGCGGGTTCTGTAAATGCTCAACAAGCATTTAACGCGGGAATAGCTATAGGCATGACCACCTCTCAAATAAGTGGTGATGGACTTGGTGGATGGGACAAATTTGGAATAACTGGAGGAGCCTATGTCAACGCTCCATTCAACAAAAAAAACGGACTTAGAATTGGCCTGTATTATTCTCAAAAAGGATCACGAACCAAACGCGACACACTGAACTTCAATACCTATTCATATAGACTTAATTATATCGAAGTTCCCGTGCAGTGGTCATACCAGAATGGTCCATTCACATTTTTATCAGGACTTTATTACGGACAAATAATAAAACAAGAAATTCTTGCAAATCAGTTTACGGATCCCGTTTCACCTCCGTTTCGGAACTTTGATATTGGTCTCGGTTTGGGGGCAATTGTTCAATTAGGCGATCACCTGTTCATAGAAGGGAAATTTTCATCGAGCATAATTCCGACAAGACCATCCCCTAATTTCGCGAATCCAGGTTCTTATTACGAAAAAGGGAACTACAATCAAGTCTTGCACTTTTTAATTGGAAGAAATTTCTGATTCCATGAAAGTGAGTATCATAACTGTTAGTTACAACAGTGCGAAAACAATCGGTGATACGATTTCCTCAGTTCAGAAGCAATCATATAAAAACATCGAGTACATCGTTGTTGATGGTAATTCAACTGATGGGACTATAGAAATTGTGAAGCAATATCTTGATTCTTCGAAAGATGTTTCACAAGATGCGATGCAAGATTCTGCGAAAGATGTTTCACAAGATGCGATGCAAGATTCTGCGAAAGATGTTTCACAAGATGCGATGCAAGATTCTGCGAAAGATGTTGCACAAGATGCTTTGCAAGATTCTGCGAAAGGTTTAGTCTCAAAATTTCTTTGTGAAAAAGACAAGGGTATTTACGACGCCATGAATAAAGGACTTGCTTTGGCTACCGGAGATATTATTGGCGTTTTGAATAGCGATGATTTTTACTGTTCAAATGATGTGATTGAACAGGTGGTTCTTGCCTTTCAGAATAATAACACGGATTGCCTTTATGGTGATTTGAATTATGTAGATCCGGTTGACACTTCGAAAATTATTCGAAAATGGCGAAGCGGTTCTTATTCCAAAGAGAACTTTTTGAAAGGATGGATGCCTCCGCACCCTACCTTTTTTGTAAAGAAATCTTGCTATGAAAACTTCGGAACTTTCGAAACGCAATTTAAAAGTGCTGCGGATTATGAACTCATGCTGCGTTTTCTTTTTAAAGAATCATGCAGTGCGCAACACCTGCCCAAAGTAATGATTCACATGCGCGCCGGTGGCGTGAGTAATGTTAGTTTGAAAAATCGCCTTCGGGCGAATCGCGAAGATCGTTTGGCTTGGAAAATAAATTGCCTAAAACCAAAGTGGTTCACGCTATTGCGTAAACCACTTTCTAAATTGAAACAATATTTTTAATCTTAGAACTTCGCTCTTGATCTTCTAACTCCAGGCTTTCCTTTCATGTAACTATACTTCGACTTGTAGAAGCTAGATCTTCCACGAACTACACGTGTTACTGTTAACTGTGTCGTAAGGTAGCTGTCGTTGTGCGTAGCGTCTCCACGAGGAGCTTGCCTAACAGCACCATCTACATAACGGAAATTATCTATGTATAAGTCTGCAGAAGTATATTGTGGATTATCTGCAACAAGGCCATCTAATAATGCTTGGTAAGTTTGTCCGTTAACAAATTCCTGTGCCTTTTCATCTTGCGGATTCGCATACACGGTAGAGAGATCATCTAAATAATCTGTAAATGTCGTTCTCCAACTCAAATCCCATTGCACTCTCCACTTCTTATTGTACGTGAAATAGGCTCCAATACCTAATGGAATAGCCAAACCATATTTCGAATAAGCTTCCTTCTGACCTTCAGTCTTCCAATCGCGCAAGGAGAACCATTCTCCACCGTATTGAACACCTCCGTTGCTATAAATCTGTCCTTTCGGATTAGAAGAATATCCGGCTAAACCCGCGAACATAAATACTTTAAAGTCTGGATTGTAGTAACCTTTGTTTCCAACGTCGTTGTCATACCATATGGTTAATTCAGCTCTTCCGCCTAATTCCAATAAATCGTTTTGAAAGTTTGCATTTCTAGCACGACGTGGTGCGTAAGTTGTATAAGCATCTCTGTCTGTAATGCGTATCCAATCGAAGTTTGCAGAAAACGCGAGGCGCTTGTTCACTTTATATCTTCCATATATTCCAGCTGCAAATCGGGTAGATACCAAATGCATATCTACAACGAAATCTCTTCTTGGCAGATATTTTCCTCCGATGTCTCCGAGGTAGTTCGATGCTCCTACTTTCAATCCATAATCCCAACGGTATTGAGCCAGTGAAACGTTTGACAAAAGTGCTAAAACCAAGCTTAAAAAGAATACAATTTTTTTCATATTGGATAAAGTCGTTCGCTAAGATAATGAACAATGTGGAAACACTGAATAGTTTTTCGCATTTTTGGAGAAAATTTCAACATGAATTTAGTCAGTCAGCTTTTTGGAATAAAGTACCCGATCATACAGGGAGGAATGATTTGGTGCACGGGAGCGAATTTGGTTTCAGCTGTTTCGAATGCTGGAGGCCTCGGGCTTCTTGGCGCAGGGTCTATGTATCCAGACCAATTGGAAGAGGAGATTAAGAAATGCTTGCAATTGACCGATAAACCTTTCGGAGTCAACCTTCCGCTCCTATATCCGAACATTGAGGAGCATTTAAATCTGATTGAAAAATACCGTGTTCCCATTGTCTTCACCTCGGCAGGAAGTCCAAAAAAACACACAGAGAGACTGAAATCTTCGGGAATAAAAGTTGCTCATGTTGTGAGCAGCAGTGCCTTCGCACTAAAATCTCAAGAAGCAGGCGTAGACGCTGTTGTTGCTGAGGGTTTCGAAGCAGGCGGACACAATGGTCGCGAGGAAACAACAACCCTTTGTCTCATTCCGAGTGTTGTGGAGGCTGTTTCTATTCCTGTGATTGCAGCAGGTGGAATTTCCTGCGGGAAAAGTATGCTTGCGGCTATGTCACTGGGTGCTCAAGGAGTGCAAATGGGATCTCGATTCGTCATGACACATGAATCAGCTGCGCACGAGAATTTCAAAAACGCCATTTTACAAGCGAAGGAAGGAGATACAAAACTCACTCTACACGAAATAACACCCGTGCGATTGCTGAATAGCCCGTTTTACAAATCGGTTCTTCATGCCTACGAAACGGGTGCTAGCCTTGACGACTTGAAAGAACTACTTGGACGCGGTCGAGCGAAAAAAGGAATGTCGTTGGGCAATCTTGAGGAAGGGGAATTGGAGATTGGTCAAGTAAGCGCTAGATTAAAAGGGGTAATTTCAGCTAGAGAAGTGATAGAGCAGACGATTGCCGAATTTCAGGAGGCGCAAAACTCCGTAGGCAATATTTCATTTTAATTACGTTTGATTTTGGCCATTGTATGCAACCCAAGGCCTATTTTTGCGCTCTTCAAAGAAATGAACAAGTATATTCTATCATGCTTTTTGGTCTTCGGATTCTTCCTTACTCTTTCGAGTAATGGACAATCTCTTGCAACCATAACTTGCCTTGAAGTGCAAGGATCAAGCGTGTCCATTTCTTGGAATACAACACCCAATCCAATTACTTTTTCAACAAACCACATCTTCGCAACAGATGTAACTGGTGGTATTTCAGAAATAACTCAATCAACGAATTTATCAGGAACCTACGTCTATTCAAACGTTGACGCTGCAACTGGATCAGTTTGTGTATTCATCTCCACAGAAGACATCGTGGGGAGTGTCCCAAACTTCACAAATTCAGAGACTTTTTGCAGCACATTTTTAACAGCGACCGCTTCTGTTTCTCCGCCAGGCTTCGTTAATTTGCAATGGAACTCACCCTCAAGTAATGCAGCATGGTTAGCAGCCGTTAACGCGGAAGTGTGGTTAGAATACCCTACCGGTGTTTGGAATAAAGTAGCTACCCTACCTGGTGCCGCTTCTTCATTTAATTATGAAGTTACAATCTGCAGCGAGCAATTGAATTTTCAGATTAGATACAGTGGGTTGCCGAATTGTGATTTCGCCAGCAACACTGCAGGTGGTGTTTTTTCAGACCAAACTGCTCCTGCAATACCCACGATTACAGGCGTAACCGTGAATCCTACCACAGGACAAGCTGAACTGAACTGGGGCGTGAATACTTCTGGAGATACGGACGGTTATATTGTTTATTCATGCAATGGGACAACTGTTAATCTCATTGACACGGTATTCGGAATTAACAACACTCAATTCAGCGATTTACTTTCTAATACTAGCAGTGGACCTGAATGTTATTTGCTTTCTGCTATTGATACGTGTTACTCAGGAGTGCCACCTAGCCCAAATACGAGTCCAACGGGAAGTGTCTGCAATTGCACTATTTTCCTAAGTCCTGCTGCATATACCCTGTGCGACACCAGCATCGATTTTTCATGGAGCGCCTATACTGGGTGGAGTTCAAGTGTGGACTATTATGTTCTTATGCATAGCCTCGATGGAATTAATTTCACCCCTGTAGATACTGTAAACGGGAGCACCTTGGCGGGTATTCACGCATTTACCAGCATCTCTTCTGGCATTCATTATTACGGGGTAGTTGCCTATTCTAATTCAGGAGTAACTTCTGCTTCCAATATTCAAAGCATTAACATCACGTATCCTAGCCCTCCGGGCATTAACTACATTACATCGGTAAGTGTAAATAGTTCGAAAGACATTGACATTACCGTGCGAAGTGAAGCAACGTTGGTTCCACACAAATACATTCTTCAGCGAAAGAATTTATACGCTCCTTTCAACTGGGAATACCACATGGACATTACCCAGTCTGCGACAAATATTGTGTTTACAGATACAGACGTGAACTCTAATGATGTGATTTATGATTACCGCGTTGTTGTTCAAAACCCTTGTGGCTATTACCTTGACACGACGAATACCGGACGCAACATTCGATTGAGGGGAGAAAACAGATCTGAATTCCTTCTGAACAATATCAATTGGTCCGTTTACGAAGATTGGGAGAATGGGGTAATGGAGTACTTGGTTCTTCGGTCTGTTGATGGAGGAGCTGAAACACAAGCTTATTCGGCTAACTCTACGAACCTAGCTTTCAGCGATGATCTTGAGCCTTTTCTTTCTTCGAAAGGTCAATTCTGCTATCGTATTCAGGCGAACTCAGAGCCCATTAGTTATTTCCCTAATGAGACATTTAGTTCTTACAGCAATGAAAAGTGCTTAGATCAAGAACCACTTATTTGGATTCCCAATGCCATGATGATTCACGGCGAGAACAATTTATTTTTCCCGGTCATTTCCTTTGCCGATACCAGCATTTACACCCTGAATATTTTTAGTCGTTGGGGTGATTACGTTTTCGAAACAGACAAACTTTCGGACAAGTGGGACGGTCAAATGAATGGTGACTATGTTCATGAAAACGCATATGTTTATTACATTACCGTGAAAGACGGACGTGGTGTTCTGCACGAAAGAAGAGGGCTGATAACAGTTCTAAAAAACTAATCGTATCCCATGAACTGCATTGTTTTAGATCAAGGAAACACTTCGGTAAAATGGGGCTTATTCCTCGATGGAAATTTGCTCGATTCGGGTCGCATTCTTGACGAAAACGTCGATACCGAACTTCCTCAATTGCATTCAAAACATGCATTTACATTTTACTACTCTTCAGTAAGAAGCGAATCGGATCAACGTAATTTTTTAAATCGTTTTTCTTTCTGTCAAAACATACCATCTGACAACTTCCCTTCATACAACTACACCTCAGGTCTTGCAGGAAAAGACAGATTGGCCAACGTTGCAGGGGCCGCTAAAATTATTGACAGCGATAAATTTCTTGTGGTGGATTTCGGAACTTGCATCACCTACTCCATTGGCAAATCGAATGAATTAATCTCAGGTGTTATTTCCTTGGGGGCACAATCGCGCTTGCGTGCTATGCATGAATTCACTGGTCAGTTGCCGCTTTTAGACTTTATAGAATATTCCGAAATTTTTCAAAACTCTACGAACGGCGCCATGCTCAGTAGCGTTAATTTTGGAATTGTAGCGGAATTGAAGGGATATATTGAACAAGCATTGGAGCAGTACCCTCAGCTCCGAGTGATATTTACGGGTACAGATTCGGTGCATTTTGCAAAACAGCTTAATTACCGCATCTTTGTAGAATTGAATTTAACTTTAATTGGATTGTATGCCATCTTGTGTGCGAATGAATCTTAAATACGTTTTTCTTGTTTTGATTTCGGCCATGTGCACCTGCATACACGCTCAAATTCCAGTTAATTCTCCGTACTCACGTTTTGGAATTGGATTGACAGACATTGGATTTAATGCGCGATACTCTTCAATGGGTAACGCATCTATTGCTTTGCCTGATTTGTCAGGAGTGAATTTATCGAATCCCGCTTCGTTTGCTTTGTTTACTGAAACGACCTTTCAAGGAAGTGTTTTCGCTAAGAGTTCACAGTTGCTTTCGTCTAACGCCGAAACCAATTACCTGGGCGGACAAGTTGGAGAAATTGCATTTGGATTCAAGCGTACAGGGAGCAAATGGGGTTTCGCTATGGGCATCACTCCTGAGAGTATCGTTGGTTATCAGTTCTCGAACACTTCGGCTGTTAACGATAGCTTAAACGCCAACTACAGTTATACGGGTGAGGGCGGTATAAATAAAATTCAAATGGGGTTTGCACGAACGTTCATCTTATTTTCAGATAGCACCAACTCACGCATTCATACGCTTTCATTAGGAAGTAATTTGAATTTCCGCTTTGGCTCCATTCTTCAAGTGGATCGCATCATTTTCGACAACACTTCAATATACAACAGCAAGATTACCAATCGCAAATCTTTTTCAGATGCGAATTTCACCTTTGGCGCACATTACTCATTCCCTCTCCACCAAAGAAAATCAGGGGGAAAGGTTACCCGGTCTACATGGGTTCATTTAGGAGGGACCTATGAATTGGAAAACAACGTAAACCCGAAGGTGCAAGATATTCGTCAGTCTACGCGCTCTGTTTCTGGTGTTGAATTGGCCGTGCTTACCGTTTTGGATACCACCTATACGAACCTCTCTTTTATCATTCCACAGCGTATTCAATTCGGTGCAGCAATTACACACGAATTTAAAAAAGCTGGCACCCTTTCTTTAAGCGCATCTTATCGCCAACAAGATTGGAAATCTGTTGAAGATTTCAATTCGTTGATTCAGGTTTCCAATCAAAGTTTTCACAACTCTAAAAGCGTTGGACTCGGATTGGAATACATTCCAAACGCCAACGGCGGAGAAAATAATTATTTCGGAGCGTGCACTTATCGCTTGGGAATTAAGAGTGCTGCGACTTCTGTTGGTTTAAATGGGAATAATATTATTCAAGAGGCCTACACGTGCGGACTGCAAATGCCGATGCGCTCTTCGAAAACGACCAGCAGTCTTTGTCTTTCAGCTGAGTTCGGAACTTATGGCAATGCGATTGAAACCTCAACGAAAGAGAACTACGCGTCATTCCTGATTGGTTTTAAACTTCATCCGTTCGAGCGATGGTTCGTGCAGAGAAAGTATGATTAACCCCAGACTGAAAATAGCAGCTGCGTTTGCAGTCGTGTTCATTTTGGCTGGATGTCAGAATGAAATTTCCGACATCAAAGCTATTACTGACCCTAAGCTTGTTCCTGCTCAAAGCACTTTCAATTCTACATTTAGTTACTCCATTGACGGTGTCGTTCGCACCAAAATCTATGCGGTGCAATTAGATCAATACGTGAGCGATAGTTCGTATTTAATTGCGCCGAAAACATTTCACATTGAGTTCTTCGATTCGCTTGGACAATACACAGGAAACATGGACGGGAACGAAGCTATTTTCTCACAGAAAAGCAACACCTTGTGGACGAAAGGCAATTTGGTTTTAGCCAATTGGAAGAAGGAAAAGCTCGAAACCAATTCACTTGTATTTTACCTCGACTCGGATTTGGTTTACACTCCGGATTTCGTGAAAATAAGTTCCGAAAACAGCGTGCTCGAAGGAAAGGGGCTCCGTAGTAACGGATCTTTTTCCAATTATGAAATCAATCAGACTTCAGGTAATTTCAACACAGAAAACAATGAATAATCTAAATAAAATCGTGCTTATCGCGTGGGCGATTGTGGTTGTGGCTTCTCTCGGCTACGCGCTGTATATGATATCTATGGAGGGTTGGGCCGAAGGCGCCAATAATTTATTTATTCCGGGAATAGCCCTAATGTGGTTCCTTTTCCGATTAGGAATGTATCGCAGAATGAACAAGAACAATGGGTAACATAGAAGTTTCTCAAATATTAACTATTCTTGGAACACTGCTCGGCTGTGCCTTTTATTCTGGTGTTGAAATAGCCTTTCTCACTTCCAACAAACTAAAAATTGAGTTAGATAAAAAGCAAGGCATATTCGGAGCCTCTATCCTCTCTTCGTTGGTTGGAAAGCCGAAAATTTTCCTTGCGATGCTTTTGGTTGGAAATAATATTTCCTTGGTTATTTATGGAATTGTCTTCGGTGATATTCTCACCTCCATCATTGAATCAAATTTCCCTCTTCTGCACGAAGTAATTGGGGCCTATGGTGTGCTGATTCTTCAAACCATTATTTCTACATTGGTTGTCCTCATATTTGGCGAGTTCATTCCTAAGGCCCTACTCTCCTCACAACCCAACAAGTGGTTGTTGCGTCTTTCGCCACTCATTGCTATCTGGTATGCTGTCTTGTTTGTGTTTGCCTATAGCGTAACAAAAGTGAGCGAATGGATTATCGCATTACTTTTCCGGAACTCTCCGAAAGAGCAAGACATTGTTTTCGGAAGAACAGATTTGAATCATTATCTCGAAGGTTTCACCGGTGCTAATTCTCAGCAGAAGGAATTGGATTTGGAGATTCAATTCTTTCAGAATGCGTTAGATTTTTCTTTGTTGAAAGCGCGTGACTGCATGCTTCCTCGCAATGAAATCGTTGCCATTGATATTGATGAAAGCATTGCGAAAGCAAAAGACCTTTTCATTGAAACCAAACTATCGAAGATTATCGTTTATCGTGAAAACATTGATCAGTTGATTGGGTATGTTCACTTCAGTGACTTCTTCAAGAACCCGAAGGAAATCAAAGAAATTCTTCGTCCAATTGCCATTGTCCCTGAACCCATGGCCGCCAATGAAATTTTAAAAATCTTCCGTAGTCAGAAGAAAAGTGTAGCGGCCGTTGTTGACGAATTCGGAGGCACCAGCGGATTAATCACCTTCGAAGATATTATTGAAGAAATTTTCGGAGAAATTGAAGACGAACACGACACCATCGATAATGTTGAGCGTGAGGTGAAAAAAGGATGGTACGAATTCTCTGGAAGACTTGATGTTCACTACATCAATGAAAAATACAAGTTGGAACTCCCTGAAAATGAAGAGCAGTACGATACGCTTGGTGGGCTCATTTTAAACTTCCACCAAGACTTTCCGGAAGTAAATCAGGAATTCATAATGGATCGCTATCGGTTCACCATTCTTGCAGTAAACGAGAGGCAAATCAAGCTTGTCCAACTTCAAAACATTGAAGAATTGACAAATAGCTAGTTCGTTAAAAAAAAACAAGGAATTTCCGAGCAAATTTCCGATATTCGCAATCCTAAATTTTACAGTCCATAACTATGGCAATGATTTCAACCCTTCGTAAACAAGGATGGCTAGTACTAGCCCTAGTCGGCATTGGTATTGTCGGCTTCCTTATCCCGTATGACGCTGTAATGGCAATGTTCGGTGGTGCTTCAGACAAAGTTGGTGTTATTAACGGTGAAACCGTTAAGCAAGACCAATGGAGAAGTATGCTTCAAGAGCAGTCTGAATTGTTTAGCTATAACAACAGCCAAACCCACGGTTTGGAAAACGATGTATGGAACAATTTAATTGAAACCACTCTTCTTCAACCTGAGTACCAAAGTCTTGGTTTAATGGTTACTGACGAAGAGTTAGACGAAATTCTTTTCGGTAAATACTTGAGCTCTTACGTTTTGAGTACCTTTTACCAGGGTCAAGACTCTTTGCCTTTCAAAGAGCAAATGCGCGAGAGCTTCAAGAAAATGGAAACTGAAAAGCCAAATCTTTTCACTGGTTACAGAAGATTGGTCATCGAAAAGCGTTTGAAAGAGAAGTACGACGCATTGGTTAGCGCAGGATCTTATGTTAACTCATTAGACGCTAAGAGCTTGTTCCATCAATCGAACGACAAAGCTTCTATCGTTTATGTTGTTAAGACATACGCTCAAATTCTCGAGAGTGAAATTTCATTCTCGAATGAGGACATTGAAACGTATTACAACGACCATAAAAACGATCGTGATTTCAAGCAAGAAAGAAGTCGCACCATTGCATATGTTCGTATTCCTTTGTTGACCAGCGCTGCCGACAGTTCTGCAACGCTTGAGAGCCTTCAAACAATTGCGGCTTCATTCAAAGCGAGCAAGACTTCAAAAGAAGATTCAACCTTTGCTGTTCTAAATTCAGGTAATCCTGTAAACGGAAAAGTAAAATACGCATTTGGAAGTTTTCCTGAGCCTTTCAACTCACAAGTTCTTTCAGATAGTATTGGCCGCGTAATGGGTCCATTCGTTTCTGGCGGAATTGCTCGAGTTGCAAAAATTACTTCTCGCGGAACTGACGTTGATTCGGTTCAAGCTCGTCACATTCTCTTCAAAGAGAAAGGCGCTGCTGGTAAAGCGAAAGCAGATTCTTTGAAGAAGGTTATTCAATCTAAAAAGAACTTTGCTGAATTGGCAACGAAGTACAGCACTGATCCAGGATCTGCTGTGAAAGGCGGTGACCTAGGAATGTTCGCTAGAGGCGCAATGGTCGCTGAATTTGATGCGGCTTGTTTCAACGGAAAAGTAGGAGATCTTCAAATTGTAGAAACTCAATTCGGAACTCACTTGATTGAGGTAACGAAGAAAGGTGCAGCGAAAGCAGTTACCTATTATGCGCAAGTTGAAAGACCTATTTCTCCTAGTGCTGCTACCAAAAAAGAAACGTATCAAAAAGCAGTTGATTTCATTCAGAACCACGGCGACAGCGCAAGCTTCCGTGCGGGTGCTGTAGAGAGCTATGGTGGATTAACTTACTCTCCGAATGTTCGTCCTGAAGCTACGACGGTGAGCGGCGTTCAGAATGCATCTGAAATTATCGGATGGACCTACAACACTGAAACAAAAGAAGGGGCTATTTCTCAACCTATTTCAGTTGATGACGGAATTGTAGTTGTTTGTTTAATGGAAATCAAAGAAAAAGGAGTTCCTTCATTGCGCAACGTATATGATCGCGTGAAGCAAGAAGTGATTAAAGAAAAGAAAGCTGAAAAATACATGGCTATGATGACTGGCAGTTCAATGGAAGAAATCGCTGGAAAAGTAACTGGACAAGTGAAGACTTTCGAAACGCTTTCAATGGCAATGCGTAACATTCCTACTAGCGGTGTTCAAGAAACTGAAAGTGCTGCTATTGGTGCTGCCTTCGGCTTGCCAACTGGAAACATCTCTGCTCCTATCAAAGGAAAAGGTGGTGTTTACGTTATTCAACGTGTTGCTGATGTAACAAATGTTGAAAGCCCCGACAATTACGTTTCTTTCAAAAATGATAAAATACGCGGACAAAAAGCAAGCGCTCCGATGACGGTGTTCAATTCACTTCGTGAAGCAGCCGAAATTGAAGACTACCGTTTCTTCCCGGAAGATTGATTTTTAGAATCTCGATAATTGAAAAGGATGCTTCGGCATCCTTTTTCATTTCTTAGAACCAGAGCAACATGGTGTCGCCGTAACTCAAAAACATGTATTCATGATCCATTGCGTGCGAGTAAATGCGCTTCCACTCTTCACCAACTGTTGCCGCAATGAGCAATAACAAAGTGCTTTTCGGTTGATGATAATTGGTTTGCAGACCGGAACAAATCTTAAATGAATATCCGGGGGCAATGCAAATACTCGAAGAAGCGCAAATACTGTTTCGATTCGTTGTGTCGAGGCGATTCAATAAAGCCTTAAGCGCCTCTTCCTTCGTGTAACTTGAATCCGAAGTGTAAGATTCCCACTGATGGACAGAACCTGTCTCTTTTCCCTCTAAAACACGAACTCCGAGCCAATATAAACTTTCAAGCGTTCGCATCGAAGTTGTTCCAGCAGCAACGACTCTTCCTTCACAATTCAAAATGGATTGAATGCACTCGCGCGTCACTTCAAAAAATTCAGCATGCATTTCGTGGTCTTCTATGCGCTCTGATGAGACGGGCTTGAAGGTTCCTGCTCCAACGTGCAGACACACTTGCTCTTGTTTAACGCCAGCATTCGCAATGGCTTTAAGAACTTCTTTTGTGTAATGCAAACCGGCGGTGGGCGCAGCAACGGATCCTTCGGTTTTCGCGAAGACGGTTTGGTATCTGCCAACATCGTTAGCCACAGGCTTGCGCTGGAAATAGGGTGGCAATGGAACCTGTCCGATGGCCTCTATGACTTCGGAGAAGACGGCGTTGAAGTTCCAATTGAATTCTACGATGAAGGCATCTTTCTCAATTCCTTTTCTTTCGATGAAGACGCTTTCGGTGGAATTGTTCCAATTGATTTTCAATTCTAATTTTCCTTCTTTCCATCGTTTTGAATTTCCGATGTATGCGGTGAAGGAAACGCTATCATGTGCCGAAAAGGCTTCTGTGTATGAGTATCCGAAGGGTGCTAGACACATGATCTCTATGAACGCACCCGATTCTTTTTGAAAAATAATTCGAGCAGGAATAACTTTCGAATTATTAGAAATTAACAGATCTCCTTCCTTCAAAAAATTCGGCAATTCAGAAAAAATGGAATCTATTATTTCTCCGTTTTCATAGACCAACAATTTGGCAGCCGCGCGTTCTTCGAGTGGAATAACGCGAATGCGATCTTCGGGAAGTGTGTAATTGAAATCTTCAATTTCAATTTGTGGAATTGCCATGGCGCGAAAATACCTATTTTTGAAAACATTTTTAACTATGAGTACGAATAGAAAAGCGTTGGTTATTGGCTGCAGAGGACAAATAGGCATTGAGCTTGTGATGGCCCTTCGTTCGAAGTTGGGACAAGACAATGTTATCGGGGCCGATATTCAAGCAGCAGAAAGCGTTTCTTCAGAAGATGGACCCTATGTTCAGTTGAATGTTTTGGATGCAGACGCCCTGCGTGCTTGTGTTGAAGACCATGCTGTAACAGAAGTTTATCAGCTTGCCGCGCTTTTGAGCGCAACTGGAGAAAAAAATCCGATGTATGCGTGGAAGTTAAATATGGAAGGGCTTCTAAATATTCTTGAGCTTGCGAAAGAATTTAAGTTCCGTTTGTTTTGGCCAAGTTCCATTGCAGCATTCGGACCAACTACCCCAGCTGATCAAACGCCTCAGACAACTGTGATGGAACCTTCTTCCGTTTATGGAATTTCTAAGTTAGCTGGCGAAAGATGGTGCGAGTATTATTTCATGAAGTATGGCGTTGACGTTCGCAGTCTTCGTTACCCCGGATTAATTGGACATCGCTCTGCTCCAGGCGGAGGAACGACAGATTACGCCGTAGATATTTTCTATTCTGCATTGAAGGAAAACAAATACACTTCGTTCCTTTCGGAAAATACCGAGCTTCCAATGATGATGATGGAAGACGCCATTCGAGCTACCATTCAACTGATGGAATCTGATGCTGAAAAGATTAAAATTCGAAGCGCTTACAATCTAGCAGGAATAAGCTTCACACCGAAACAATTGGCTGAAGAAATTCAGAAACATTTACCTGGATTCGAAATTAGTTATGCACCAGACTTCCGTCAAGGCCTAGCCGATTCATGGCCGAATAGCATTGACGATTCTTCTTCTAAGAACGATTGGGGTTGGGAGATTGAATATCCAATGCCTCGACTGGTTTCAACCATGTTGGAAGAAATTGCGAAGAAAGTTTCTTAACTGAAAGTAATAGCCTCATAAAAAGCCTCAATGAATGAGGCTTTTTTTATTTGTCTTCGTTTCTTTGCAGTATGGTTGATTTGTTAATTTACAATAGTCTTACGCGAACGAAAGAAAAGTTCACTCCCCTTCACAAACAATTCGTTGGAATGTATGTGTGCGGACCTACTGTTTACAATTTCGCTCACCTAGGAAATTGTAGAACGTTCGTAACGTTCGACACAGTCTATCGTTACCTCACTTTTCTCGGATACAAAGTTCGATATGTGCGAAACATAACCGACGTTGGACACATCACTACAGAGTTCGATGAGGGAGTGGATCGCATTGGTGCTCAAGCGAAATTGGAGCACGTTGAACCGATGGAAATTGTGCAGAAATACACGACGTATTTCCACGACATGATGCGTGAATTTAATAACCATCCGCCGAGTATTGAGCCCAGTGCAACAGGACACATCATGGAGCAGATTGCCATGATTGAAGAGATTATTAAAAATGGATATGCGTATGAAGTAAACGGAAGCGTTTATTTCGATGTGAAGAAATACAAAGACGTTTTTCCTTACGGTGAATTGAGCGGAAGGAACGTAGATGAGTTATTGGAGAATACACGCGAATTAGATGGACAAGAAGAGAAGAGATTCTTCGCCGATTTCGCTTTGTGGAAAGCGGCATCTCCTGAACATATTATGCGTTGGTCTTCGCCTTGGGGTGAAGGATTTCCAGGATGGCACTTAGAGTGTTCTGCTATGAGCACAAAATATTTGGGTGAAGAATTCGATTTACACGGTGGAGGAATGGATTTGAAATTCCCACACCATGAATCGGAAGTTGCGCAGAATACTGCGTGTTGCGGAAAAACACCTGTACGTTATTGGATGCATGCAAATATGCTTACCGTAAACGGGCAGAAGATGTCGAAGTCTTTGGGGAATTCATTCCTTCCACATGAATTATTTTCTGGAACACACGAACTTTTAGAAAAAGGATTTTCTCCAATGGTTGTGCGCTTCTTCATGCAGCAAGCACATTACAGAAGCACATTAGATTTCAGCAATGAAGCACTGAAGGCTTCTGAGAAAGGATTCGAAAGATTAATGCAAGCCATAGAAAAAGTAGGTTCATTAACGGGAAGCGATTCGAGCACTTATGATATAGAAGCGTTAGAAAAGAACTGCTACGAAGCCATGAGCGATGACTTCAACACTCCTATTCTTATTGCGCATTTGTTCGAAGCCGTGAAAGTGATTAATTCGTGTTTGGATAATAAAATTCAACTCATACAATCAGACATAGATCGTCTTCAAAAATTAGTGAACGGATTTGTGTTCGAAGTGCTCGGACTTCAAGCGGAAGTTATCGGAACTTCGAATGATATTTCGAACGACCTGATGCAAGTGATTATTCGTTTGCGTGCGGAGGCCAAAGGCAAAAAAGATTTCGCAACATCTGACTTAATTCGTGATGAATTAAAAGCAATAAACATTCAACTTCAAGATTCAAAAGAAGGAACCACCTGGACACATGAAAAATAATAAAAAGGTCATAGCCATTGTGCTTATTGCGTTAGTTGTAGGGGTTCTTCTATTCAAGACGTTAGAACCGTATTTCAGAAAATCAAAGAGCGCAGAAAACAATACCACTGAGAATGGCACTGTTTTAGAACCTGCCGATTTCATGACCGACAGTTGTTATGCCTTCATTCAAAAACAAGTGGCTTTTGGTCCGCGTGTTCCAGGAAATGCGAATCACGCAGCATGCGGAAATTGGCTGATTGAAAAATTCAAAAGTTACAATTGTACCGTTAAAGAACAAGTAGGCACTATGCCCAATTGGGAAGGTGGAAACACTCCTGTTCGAAATATAATTGCTTCTATTCATGCAGGAGCCTCGAAGCGCATTGTATTGGCTGCGCATTGGGACAGCCGTCCGTATGGAGATAAAGATCCTGATCCGAGCAAACACAAACAACCCATAGACGGAGCGAATGACGGCGCAAGTGGTGTAGGTGTTTTGTTGGAATTGGCGCGTATTTCAAAAGATTTACCTGAAGACATTGGCATTGATTTTATTTTATTCGATAGTGAAGACGGAGGAAAACCTGAGTGGGCTACCGACGGAGAAAACGACGCTTACACGTGGTGTCTTGGTTCGCAATTATGGGCGAAACAAAAGCCACAACGCACAATGAGATATGCTGTGCTTCTTGATATGGTTGGTGCAGAGGGAGCGCGTTTCAACAAGGAAGGATATTCCATGCAATCGGCAGGAAATGCAGTGAATCGCATTTGGGGAAATGCTGCGAAACTGGGTTACGGCGAATATTTTCAAAACGAAGAAACTGCTGGAATTGTTGATGACCATTTGTTCATGATTCAAGCGAATGTTCCTTCACTAGACATTGTAGATATGCGTCCAAATTTCATGGGAACTCAGTTTGAATTCGGAGGTTCACATCACACGCATTCAGACAATATGAGTGTCATAAGCAAACCCACTTTAAAAGCGGTTGGACACACCTTAGCTTACACTGTTTGGAATTTGAAATAACTTAGAAATCCAAGTTCAAGGACAAGTAAAACACACGCGGCAATACCGTCTTATCATCTACTCCCCACGCCCAATCGGCGCGCATGTGATAACCTAAAACTTTCGAACGCAATCCGAATCCATATCCGTAAATGATCGGCTCCTTGTTGCTTCTCAATTGCACTGTTACTGGAGTCTGTGTTAACGTAATTGTGTTGAAGTCATTCGCGTCGTCGTATGGACTTTTCCCGGTCCACGCACTTCCAATATCGAAGAATCCAATGACTTGAAAATTGTCGGCGAAATCTGATTTGATAGAACGATTACTTAAATATCGGAAGAGCGGTAGGCGCAATTCTGAATTACTTAAAACGAAGTTGTTTCCATTTCGCGCATTCACGTAGAAACCTCTCAACGGCCCTGCAAAGGCCTGAAATGTGTATCCTTGTGTAGCAGAGACAAGAACAGAATTGTCTACTTTCTGCCCCAGCCAATTGTCTACTCCACCCAAATAATTGACCACTTTGTAATCGCCGAAGGAACTGCTTCCGCATAAACGAAACGCAAAAATTAAATCGCGATGAATGGGTTGATAATGGCGGAAATCAAAACCCACAACGTAGATGGAATTTTGTTCTTTCAGCTTGTTCGGTTGGCGGAAGTGTTCTCCCCATGCCTTAAAGCGAGTACCTGTTCTATAATTCAAACCTTTGATGTAGGTGTTGTCGAAAATGTATTCAACCTTACCTCCAATGTTCCATTCGTTCTGATTCTTATACGACGCTGTGTATGGATCACTCGACAGAACGACCATTCGGTCGTTGCGCCCTACTGCAGTTAACTTAACGGCACTTGTCTCTGTGAACGGGTATTTCCATTCGTGTGTTAGGCTATAGGTTTGAACACGAATTGTGGCGTACTCCTGCGTAATCTCTTGTCCTTGTCGTTGCAAAGAAACTTTCTTGTCCCAACGGTTTTTCAAGTTTTCAAAAGACAATCCGAAATCACTGTTGTTGAAGTTGGCAGCTATTCGAACACCGGCGGTTAACTTGTAGTCTTCCATTAAGTCTGAAATTCCAACTTTAAAGAATCCTGAAAACCCTGGGGAGATGCTTGTAGGCCCTGTGTAGTTCTGGTAAAACGAACTCGCAAACTGATTGTCGACGGAAGATTGCACATAACTCGTGGTGTAATTCACCATGTAATTCTTTGTCTTCGGAATTTCTATTTTCGTCAATTTTGTGAGCACCTCTGACTGTTTCAAACTTTCTTGCTGACGTTTTTTATCTCCTGGAAATGCAAAGTTTTCGGTGTCGATTCGCGTTGCATCTTTCTTCTTGGGAAACCAAATCATTTCAGAATACGGAGCCTTTTCTTTTTCCGGTTGACTCTCATCGCCTTCAATTTCTATAGCTCTATCATTCACCAAACTCACATCTGTGGCATAAGGAACTCCCAACTCATGGGCTATCCAGATTCCTTCTTTGAAATCAGAACCTATGAAAAAACCTGTCGTTTGTCGAGTCGATTTTTGCAACACCTCTGTAACATTGAAATAACGATAATGTATGGTCGTATCAATGCTCGAAATTGCGCTGTCTCTGTATACCGAGCAACGCTCATCATACAAGACTTTACTTCGAATAAATTGAATTTTATTGTCCTTCGCTAAAGCCAACTTTCGATCGGAATAATTCACATTCGTCAATTGAATGAGGTCTTCGTTTTTATAATCGTCGGTTAATTTCAATTTATATATATGGAAATTTGAATCCTCTGAACGAATGCTGTCGTTGTAGTTCAAGGCGAGGTTACTGCCTCTGTTTGAACTGAAGTAAATTGTATTTCCATCCGCAGAAAAAACTGGATCTGTATCGTCGAAATTATCGTCAGTTAATTTCTGAGGAATATTCGCAGTTATAGGCAATAGACAGATATTCGTTTTTCCATTTAGGGTTGCACTTATAACCACCTTCTTTCCATCTGGAGCATAATACATGCTCTGTATTTTTTCAACCTGAAATAATTCCTTCGAAGATTTTTCTTCGGTTTCAAGTTGGTAGGTGTTCCAAAATAGTTTGCCGTTTTTCTCGGTAACGTATGACAGCACTTGACCATTCGGATGCCACGCCAGTTGCGGCGTGCTTTCGTCTGGAATGCGATCACTCTTAAAATCTCCACGAGCTACTTTCGTTTTTTCCTTCGACTCTGTATCGTAGATATAGACCGTGTATTCACCTTTGTTGTGCATGGTGTACGCCCATTTCAGATGATCGTGCGAAGGCGTTACGTGCAGGTATTCATTTTTGAATTTTCCAACCAATTCAGGTTCGAGCAATTGGAACTTCTTTCGTTTAACATGAAGATTAGACAACTCCTCTTCTACTTTAACTAGATCTCTTCCTTGTTCTAAAAAGCGCTGATAGTCGCCCACAACGGTCTCTGTGTTTCTTCCAATGACATATTGAAATCCGCCGTCGGTGCCGCGGAACAATTGCGTCATGTTTAAAATTCCGAGCACAACATTTTCACCGTAGATGTTTCCAATGTATGACCAGAAGCTATGCCCAACAAATTCCGCTTGTTTTCCAGTTAATCTGTGAATGTTCGGGTAGCGTGCGCTGGCGAACCAATCCTCGGCAGTGCGTTCACTCTCGCGTTGGTCTTTCAATGCCGCATAGCGAATTACACCTTCGGAATACCACGTGGGAATGGCTATGCGATTGTTTCCGCGAACCACGCTTCTCCAATCGCCACCGTACATCAATTGCAAATACATAATTCGTGAAAGACCCAAGGCAATTTGCTCGCGCAGTTCTTGATCGGTGCCTTCGAAATACACAAACATTTTATTTCCTAAAATATTCGTTGCTCCGCCAATGCTCGCGGTTTCTTCGTCCGTTAATCCTAAATTGCTTTGACGAAATTCACTTTGTTTGTTGAAACAAACCACTTGAATTTTATCGTCGAGTTGGACATTGAAAAACTTTTGAAGGCGTGTTTTTTCCTGTTCACAATACAGCAGTGATCGTTCAGCTATCTGCTGTCCGCCTTGATAATAATAAACTTCAAAATGCTCTCCGGGAAAAAACGACCAATCGAAAGGCTTGTGTTGAACGCGGTTTTTCCCGAAAGAAACATTGGAACCTCTGTAAAATTGGGCTTGACCTGAAATTGAGTTCAGCACCAACAGAACGAATAGAATATAAAACGTTGGTCCCTTTCCGCGAATCATACTACCAAAGTACGCGTATTTTTGCAAACATAAAATACCTCGTCGCAATGAATATTCAATCTTTTCAATTCAACGCCTTTTCTGAGAATACGCATGTCATTTGGAACAGTGAAAAACAAGCGATTATCATTGATCCGGGCATGAGCAATCGTATTGAGGAGTCTGATTTTCTTTCTTGGTTGAAATCGGAAGAATTAACCGTTGTCGATGTTTGGCTCACGCACTGCCACATAGACCACATTATGGGATTGGATTTTTGCTTTCGTGAATTCGGGTTGAAGGGCATTGCTCATGAGTTGGACGAGGTGAATATTGAACGAAGTGAAATGGTAGCAGGCATGTACGGCATTCCCTACACCGCTGGACCTGAGCCTGAATATCTTCTTCAAGAAGGAAAAATGAATCGACACGGTTTTGAAACAGACGTGCTTTTTGTCCCTGGGCACAGTCCTGGACATGTGGCTTTTTATTTCAGCGAAGTGGGAGTTGTTTTCAGCGGAGATGTATTGTTCGAAAGAAGCATCGGTCGCACCGATTTGCCAGGTGGAGATTTCGATACGTTGGCCACTTCCATTCGAACAAAAATGTACACGCTTCCTGAAGAAACGGTTATCTATTGCGGACACGGAGACACCACCACCATTGGTGCTGAGAAAAGAGAGAATCCTTTTGTGAACGGAAATTAATTTACTTCTTGTAATTTTTTTCGTAAAAGGAAATCCAATCTTGCACCGTCATTTTCGTCACCAATTCTGCAATTAAATCGTAAGGAATATCTTCCATTTTTTTGAAGCGAATGCACGACTTCCCCATGTCTAATTTCGACTTGCAATGCTTGGGGAATTCCGCAACAAACCAATCGTACAATTCTGGTTTCGCATACACTCCCATGTGATAAAGAGCAATGAAATTTTTCTGCGAAGCAAGAGCCAAAAATGGAAGCGGCAATTTCGGATCGCAGTGATAACCATCTGGATAAATCTTATGCGGAACTACGTATCCAATCATACCGTAACTCATTTGTTCTTCGAATCCCTTCGGAATATTTTTCTTAATGAGCGTTTGAAGCTTCTTTATTATCACTTGACGATCTTCGGGAAGACCTTCAACATATTCCTTTACTGAACTCATAGCTTATCTGATTTTTTTCGAAATTTCAAGCAATTTACACGCGAAACATTTTCTAAAAATGCTTAACCACGAAATCTTTGCAATAATCATCTATGAGTAAACGAACTCTTCTAAATTCATTCACAATTTCTTCTTCCGTTCCTGAAGCCTTTGCTGGATCTGGGAAATTGTAATGGAATTTTTCTGCGTTGGTTGGAAAATAAGGACAGCGTTCTTTCGCGTTGTCGCATACCGTAATCACAAAATCGAAATTGATGTCTATGTATTCATCGACGTGATTCGACGTGTGATTTGAAAGATCAATTCCAACTTCGTTCATGATTGAAATGGCACGCGGATTCACACCATGCGTTTCAACACCCGCGCTGTAAATGTTCGCTTTTTCTCCAGCGTAATGACGAAGGAAACCTTCGGCAATTTGACTTCTGCAACTGTTTCCTGTGCAGAGAACTAAAATGTTTTTCATGCGGAATAATATTTTTTCTTGAGGAATAAACTGGCTTTCACCAATAGAATAAGAACGGGCACTTCCACCAACGGACCAATGACACCAACGAACGCTTCCGCAGAATGAATTCCGAAAACGGAGATTGCAACGGCAATGGCTAACTCGAAATTATTTCCTGTTGCGGTGAATGAAATGGCCGCGTTCTTCGCGTAGTCTACACCCATTGACTTGTTCACGAAGAAGCTCACGAAAAACATGAGTGCAAAATAAATCACGAGTGGGACGGCGATGCGCAAAACATCGAAGGGAAGTTCCAAAATTTTATCACCTTTCAAACTAAACATTAAAACAATGGTGAAGAGCAACGCGTAAAGTGTAATGGGCGAAATTTTCGGAATGAATTTGCGGTTGTACCATTCTTCTCCTTTCGATTGAATAAGAAAATAGCGCGTGAGAAATCCAGCGAGAAATGGAATTCCCAAAAAGATTAAAACGCTTTGTGTGACTTCACTCATAGGCACAGAAACACTGAAGTTTCCGAGTCCCAACGTGTTTGGAAGAACATTAATGAATAGCCATGCATAGAAAGAATACGACAGCACTTGAAACACGCTGTTCAAGGCAATGAGTAATGCGCCGTATTCTCTGTTTCCTCCCGCGAGATCGTTCCACACGATAACCATGGCAATGCATCGCGCGAGTCCGATTAGAATTAATCCAACCATGTAATGCGGCTGATCGCGAAGGAACACGATGGCTAAAACGAACATTAGGATCGGGCCCACAATCCAATTCAAGAGTAAGGAAAGCGTCATTACTTTTTTATCTTGAAACGCTTTCGGCAAAAGACTGTAGTTCACTTTTGCTAGGGGCGGAAACATCATGAGAATGAGTCCGACTGCTAAGGGAATATTTGTTGTTCCAACTGAAAAACTGTTGGTGATGTTTGCTATACTCGGAAAGAAATATCCAAGTCCAACGCCTACAGCCATGGCCAAAAAGATCCACAGCGTAAGGAAGCGATCGAGAAATTTTAATTTGGGTTGCATAGAAAAAAATTAGCAGCATTTATTTTGTTTCGAAATTTTGTTCTCTATTGTTTCAAAATAGACCTTTAGTTTTTGAATGGCCTTTTCATTCAAGCAGTAGCAAATGGAATTACCTTCGATAGATCCTTGAATAATCCCGGCGAGCTTCAACTCTTTCAAGTGTTGCGAAACAGTGGGTTGCGCAAGTGGAAGCTGGCTCACAATATCTCCGCATACACACGATTCCACATTCATTAAATATTCAACAATGGCAATGCGAGCAGGGTGTGCAATGGCTTTCAACATCGAAGCTGTTTCGTTTTGTTTTTTATTGAATAGATCTGATTTCGTGGTCCCCATTTGATATTTGTATATTGCAATATTACGATACAATTTCATAGATTCTGCGAAAGATGTTGCACAAGGTGCTTTGCAAGGACGCTTCGCGTAGCGACCTTCCGCAGGACCTTTCGCAGAACCTTGTTTTACACCTTGAAAATATACCCCATAAAAAAAGGCTTCCGAAGAAGCCTTTCTCTGTACCCAGAGTGGGAATCGAACCCACATGCCCGAGGACACACGATTTTGAGTCGTGCGCGTCTACCAATTCCGCCATCTAGGCAATTCCTCACTTTTGAGGAGTGCAAATATAAACACGTTTTTTACTTTCCAACTACAGCTCTGAAAATATCTAGGATATTTCCCCAAAGCATAAGTCCTAGAAGAAGCACCATTCCTACAACTTGCGCCTTTTCTAAAATCTTTTGACTCACTGCTCTTCCGGTAATCATTTCCCAAAGCAAGAACATCACGTGTCCACCGTCCAATGCTGGAATCGGAAGCATGTTCATGAAGGCTAATATCAATGAAATGAAAGCAGTGCGTTCCCAGAAGATGGCCCAGTCCCAAGTGTCTGGGAACATTTTTGCAAATGAACCGAATCCGCCTACTTGCTTCGCTCCTGATGAAGAGAATAAATATTTCAATTGACTACCGTAGTCTGTGAATGTTTCCCATGCCCACGATGCACCAGCAGGAATAGCAGCGAAGAATCCGTAATGAAGGGTTTCAACACCGAATTGTTTTACGTCTGCTTTCGGAATGAAACCAATGGTTCCATCGTCGTTAATTCCAACATTCAACTGTACTTCTTGTCCGTTTCTCTTCACCCACATTGGAACGGTTTGTCCTTTCTTGTTGTTCAATTCCGCTTTTATATCGTTGAAGTAAATCGAATGAACATCGCCCAAACCAATTACGCTGTCTCCTTTCATTAAACCGGCTTCGGCGGCTTTGTTTCCTGCCACTACGCTGTCGACTACGCAAGGAAGTCTTACTGCGAAAGGGGCAGTCTTCACTCCTCCATCTACCAATTGCTGACCAATGTTTGCAGGAATGGAGATGTCCATTTTCTGTCCGTCTCTTTCAATGGTAACTGTAGAAATATTATCTACAAGAAGCGATTTGTTTACTTCGCTGAAGCTTTCAGGGCGTTCTCCGTTTAGGGCTAAGATTTTATCTCCTTCTTGGAATCCGGCTGCCTTCATGGTTTCGTTCACGTGCACACCGAACTTCACATTTTCAACGGGAAGAACATCGCGTCCCCATACTCCGAGTATAATGGCGTATAGTACGAATCCAACGATCATGTTTACGATAACTCCTCCCATCATAACGATGAGTCGTTGCCAAGCTGGTTTCGCGCGGAATTCCCAATCTTGTGGTGGAAGAGCCATGGCATCTTTGTCCATGCTTTCGTCTACCATTCCTGCAATTTTCACGTAACCGCCTAGAGGCAGCCAACCGATACCGTATTCGGTATCTCCTTTTTTCTTTTTAACTAAGCTGAACCAGGGGTCGAAGAAGAGGTAAAATTTCTCTACGCGAATTTTGAAAAGTCGTGCAGGAATGAAGTGTCCCAGTTCGTGAAGGACAATGAGAATGGAAAGGGAAAGTATGAGTTGAAACGCTAGAATCATAGACAATTTTTGTAGAATCAAAAGTACATCGCAGAAAATGAAAAGAAGTATTTTTTTTGTGAATGTTGTTGTGGAATTAAAAATGTTGGTTAAATTTGCACCTCTCTTGAAATCCCTTACGGGTGCTTTATTCTGGTTACGACAGAAGACTGAAGACAAAGAGGAGTTGTTTTTGTTGGAATGAATAGTTCCACTAAAAATGTTAAATTCCTTAGTAGCTCAGTTGGTTAGAGCACATGACTGTTAATCATGGGGTCCCTGGTTCGAGTCCAGGCTGGGGAGCAATCTCAAACCCTGTAAGCATCAATGTTTACGGGGTTTTTTGTTCTCACACCTCTCCTACCACATTGTGTTGAATTTGCTTAAAAAGGGCACTTGTACATGTAAACCGTGTACAAATCCGTGTACGGGTTGGTCTGGGTATTCTCACAACACCCCAAAAGCCATATGGCAAAACTTAAATTAATTCTTGATCAACGCAGGGTAACAAACAAAGAGAAGTTTCCCGTGCGCTTTAGAATTTGGCACCAAAACAAGGTAGCTGAAATTACAACTCCATTCAAAGCCAGTCCTACTGAGTTTGATGAACGCAGAGAATGCTACATTGACAACTATGGGTTCAATGCTGAACTAGCAGATCTGAGAAGAAGCTTAGAGGAAAGACTAAAACTAATACCACATGAGCAACTTCAAAAGATGAGCGCCATTCACTTGCGCAATACCCTTATGAAGAAAGCTGCTAGTGAGTACACCATTGCATGCTTCTGGGAAGAAGAGATTGAACGGTTGAAACAATGCAAGCGTGCAGGAGGTGCAAGGAATTACAGTATGAGTCTGGCTGCAGTGCGTAAGCATGTCAACCTTAACATACCCTTTGCCTTATTTACAGCGCGTGATCTATTGCAGTTAGAGTCTAGGCTAGCATCAGCAGGAATGAAAGTGAACAGCATTGGAGTTCACATGCGCACCTTCAAAGCCATCTGCAATAAAGCCATTAAGCAAGAGCTGGTAGACTATGCTTGGTATCCATTCAGAAGCTTTACCATACGCAAGGAGAAGACCGTTCCCCGTGTGCTTACCATGAGTGAAGTGAAGAAGTTCTTTGAGTTGGACATTCCACGTACGGAGCACATCTACAAGTTCTGGTGCATTGGCAAACTGTTGTTTATGTTGCGTGGTATTAATGTGCGCGATCTCATTAACCTTACCCCTGCTAACATTAAGAACGGTAGAATAATTTACCGCAGAGCTAAGACTGGTAAGATGTACAGTATTCTCCTGATGGCTGAGGCAGAGTGGATCTTTAACCAGTTCACAGACGGGCATACTTTACTATCACTGGTGAGCAAGCAAGACCTGCAGAATGAAGGGCGGTTGGTGAAGACCTATCACCAGCGAAGTAAGATCATTAACAAGCACCTGAAGAAGTTAGGGTTGCGCATTGGTGCTACTGAAGAGATAACCTCTTATGTGTTCCGTTACACCTTTGCCAACATTGCCAAGCAGATGGGATTTAGTAAAGATCTTATAGCAGAAGCATTAGGACATGAGTACGGGAACAAGGTCACGGGTATATACTTGGAGCAGTTTGATCAGAAGTTGCTAGACAAAATGACTTTAGCTATATATGAGCGTGTGAATGAAGATGTATCACCCTTCTAGTGTTGTAAGTGCTTATGTTAAATGAATTTAGAATATGCTTCTAGAATCATAATACATAGCTAAACCCCAAGTAGTGATTGGCTGCTGGGGTTATGGCAAGGTGAAATTAATATGCCATTCAAAACCATCGCCACAAGTAGCATCTTCACTTCCCATTTGTCTGCTTTCTTCATACACTATCTCACCATCAAAAGTAATCTGAGCGGTAACGGTATTACAGTAATAAACATCCGGATTAGCATTGAGAAAATCTAGGTAGTTAATCACAATTACTTGTGCCTGAGTGCTTGCTGCAACTGTGTTAAATACTATCTCATCTTGACCAACTTGATTCAGAAACAAACCGTTTAACTCTTGTGAGCCATTGGCATTGGAATAAACCTCAAGAACGTTCGCTGTAACAGGGGAACCTGATGCAGAACAACTATGTATTGGGTTAGCTAATGTAACTTTTATGACCAATGGCTTTGGCTGAAACTGATTAGTGCAGCCGTTAAAGCAAAGCATGATGAGTGCCAATGCTGAGAAAAGAAGTAGTTTAGTTTTCATGTTACTTTTCTGTGCAACGAATTAGGTTATAACAAATACGGATGAAAAACAGGAGTGCAGGTGCACCTATCAATCCACCAAGGATATATTGGTAATCAAGTAATGTGCGATAGTCCATTTTCTGACTACTTATTGAGATGACTCCATATGAATATGCCACAGATAAAAGAAAAAACGCAATTAAAGATCTTCCAACCTTTTTGATTCTTTCTGGATTAACTTGGTTTTGTTCCATAAGTACACAATAGAGTATCTAATCAGAATATTTAAAATTTATGCTCTTCAGTGCATTTGATTAACTCCACGCATCCGCTAACAAATGAGCCCGCTGAACCTATCGCAATAATAACTGGCATTACCCACCTTATTGCGGCAGCATTGCCAAGTGTACTAAGGTATATTGATACGCCAACACTTAAAAGACTAAGTATAAACGATACTAAGAAGGACTTACCAGCTTTTCTGATTCTTTTGGGATTTATAGATTCCGTTTCCATGTTCTTTATATTTTAGCTAAAGTAAAACAATTAAATATTAATAAGCAATACAATATAAATCAACAGCTCTAACTCATACAAAAAACACTTGTTATACGTTTCATAAGGCACAGAGAAGCATAGTGCAATGAATAAGATCAAGCAGTGATGGCTGCTGGGGTTAGGGTAGAGTAACTATTTCTTGCCAAAATGATCCATACCCACAAATAGTAGTCGCGACATTTTGAGCACCACCTAAAGATCTCACTTGATCAAAAACTATTACATTATCATAAATAACTTGCAGTTGAATATCAGAACAGTCACCATTCCAAACTGGTGAATTATCGGGATCAAAAGGCCATGCATCATAATATTGAATATGTATGTTTAGGGGCGTATTAGCAACTGATGTAGTTACAATCTCTATTTGATTCTGGCCTTGTTGAGCAGGATAATTACCATTAATTTCCTGACCCCCGAATTGGCAGCCAATATTCAAAAAATTCTCACCTCCATTCAAAGGAGCATGAATTGGAGTAGAGGTTGTAGCTCTTATAATCAATGGCTTAAACTGATCCTGTGTTGTTTGAACCTCATCAGGAGTGCAACCGTTAAAGCAAAGTATTACAAATGCCAATGCCGAGAATAGTAGTAGTTTGGTCTTCATGTACCAAATATACACATATGCAGAATTAGTTTATACAATTGAACATAGATTGGATGCAAGTCCATGCCATCTGGGCTAAAGTGATCCTGCACCAACAATATCATTTGCAATAGGTCATTTAAATAACTGAACCAATTCGTATTTCTGTTGGTTCTGCAGCACTCACAACTTGTGTGTTTCATATTTAAAAGAGTTTATTATAAAGCCCATTGGTAGGCCCCTACTTGGTAAATAGAAGTGGCACCTCTTTTTACTGAAATTGAGCGCAATACTTATTAACATTCCACTGCAAGTGTTAGCAGCACAGTACTTTAATCGCGTGCAGGCATATGCCTATATTTGTAATGATGCATTACTTTAAGTCAATTAAGACTGACAGCATGGTTATGCAGGTAAAAGAGATAACATAAGTATCAATACCACTGGTATAAACAACATGGCTAAAACCAAGAAAGAGAAAACTGCAGAAGAGAAACCCTTTGAGCAAATGCTATGGGCAGCTGCAGATAAGATGAGAAAGAACATAGATGCTGCAGAGTACAAGTACCTGGTGTTTTTTCGCGGCTATTTTAAGTGGAATTATCTACTGAATTGTTCGAATGAATTCAACGAAGTCAATAGTTTAATTGAATTTAGATTAACAAAAAAGCCCTTCCAATCGGAAGGGCTTTTCTTTACCTAATAACTAAACTACCTCTGAACCATCATACGTTGTGTTTGAAGTTCTCCATTATAGATGGCTTCAACAAAGTATAATCCGTTTGCAAGTGGACGCTCGAAGGTGATATTCGTATTTAGAATACCGTCTACTGAGTAGCGGTTGCTCCATACTTGACGACCCATAGCATCTACTACACGAATTTGAACGTTCTCTGAAGTTACCCCAGATAAGTTAATGTTCACATCTGTTCCGTGTGTTGGGTTAGGATACAAGCTCATGTTTGCTTCGTTGGTTACAAGTATATCTCGTGTTGAGTTTTGAGCCATTCCACTTACTCCCTCCAAGACCATTCCCGCTAAACCTATGATACAGATGGTTTGAACTGGTCCAAAAGCACCTTCTCCGTATGAGAATACTGGAGCTGTTTTTACTGCATAGGTCAGTCCATATTGAAGAGCAGTTACAAGAGCTAAATTGCAGTAGTTACTCGCTGCTTCGCGGAAGTAAACGATTGGAATTCCAACTGCATTTCCACCTGCATCTAATTCTGTGAATTCCCACTTCCAGTTCGTTACTCCACAAACCCATGGTAACGACGCTACAATTGCACCGCGGAAACGCGGCCCGGCAGCACATCTGTCAGAAGTACGAAGAGCTGTTGCTGCTTCTTGCTCCATGGTAATTAAACATGGTGCTAAGGCAGGAACTTCAATAAGTTCAACTCCACCGGCTGCATTCGTTAAGCTGTAAATGGTTGTCACGCTAACGTTATACGTGCATCCCATTGGAAGCGTTGGTACTACCGTTGAAAGCGTCAGTAAGTTAGAACTTTGTGTCTTCACATACGTGTTACCCAATGCAATTCCGCTTGTTCCAACAAAAGTGAATCGGTATTGAACACCTGATCCCGCCCATGTTGCTTTGAAGAGTTTACACAAGTTCAAGGTACTTGACCAAGTTGCGCTTGTTCCTGAATCACAACCACCACGCTTCAACATTTTAACACAGATGGTGTATGAACCAATGCCCAATGCACTGTTGTAGTTTCTTACACCAATTTTATACACCTGACCGGCAGTTAATCCAGAGAAGTTCAACACCTCTCCGCCTAATCCAGCTACTGCATTTTCAGTTGCAAGTAAGTCACTTGTGCTCGATTGCAATTCAACCAAAATATCATTTAATGTTGAACCAACTACTATACTCACTGCCTCTGAAGTTGCAACAAATGAATGCCATTTGTCTTCACCCGTTAAGCACGTAGATTGAGCAGAAATAGAAGGACCAAAACCAGATAAAGTATGTGATTGGTTGTTACAAGTTGGGAAGAACGATGCTGAAATACTCGTTGCTGTACCTGCACTTTCTCCTGCAGCAGTTTCATTGCCACAACCTTCGTTAATCACTGTATCACAATCATCGTCAATCGCGTTGGTGCAAAGTTCTGTTGCATTTGGATGAATAGCCGCGACAGCATCGTTGCAATCTCCGTTTGCAGCAGCATATCCAGCACCTGGATTCGAGCAAGCATTCGTTGCTGAACCAGCTCCGTATCCATCTCCGTCAGCATCTGCGTAGTAGTTCACGAAAGTTAATCCTTCGTCAGCAGCTCCAGAACAGTTATCGTCTGCGCTGTTACACAATTCAGTAGCACCTGGATTAACAGCAGCCAACGCGTCGTTACAATCTGTGCTGTTCGCAACATAACCATAAGGTTGTGTGCAATAACTCAAAGTAGATGCTGAATTTCCGTATCCATCAGCATCTACGTCTGCATACCAAGTAGATGGTGTGCAAGGAGCAAAAGCTAGTGAGCGATACGCTTTATTATCTAATGCATTGGTATAGGTAGCAATGGTATTGATTGTTGCACCTGCTCCAGTATCGTCGAACCATACCACTGAGGTAGTTAAAGAAGTACCTGTAACTGCGTATACCCTTGGATTTACGCCGGCATAGAAATCAACCACTACTGAACGCGCACCAGAAGACAAACCAACAGAAACGGCGTGGTCTAAGGACCAAACACCACCAGAAAGCACCCATTTTTGAACACCAACACCGTTGGTATTATCAGCGATGTAACAGATGGTTTGGTCGTTGTTGAAATAGAAACCATAAGGGTCACCATCTGCACCAACACTAATTTCATTTGTTGCCGTAACGGTTGAAGTTGGAAGACCTGTACCCACCTTATAAATTCCTTTTAAAGCTCCACCCGTTGTTGATGCTGTGGCGTAATACAGTTGGTCACCAAAAATGTTTATGGCTCTTAGGTTGGTAATATTCGAAGAGACAATAGAGAAAGAAGAGCCGTTGTAGTATTGCACACCTTGAGTTGATCCGGTTGTCCAGTAGCTTGTACCATCTGTGCATACACCACGGAAGTTACCAGCGGTAGGAGGGGAATAAATGGTTCCAGAAGCTACACGGTTGAAGCTGTTGTATCCTATTCCTTGTGTACCAATTACACGTGGTGCAGACGATCCCGTTAATCCCGTTTGAAGTGCTGATGCATCATAACCTGGAATAATCAATTTTGATTTATCAGGAGAAAGTGTAATCATATTCTCTAAGGTGGAATTACCTACCATAACTTGTCTATTGGCTCCGGTGGTTGGAAGTGCAATTGTACCTGCCACACCACTTGTTGACATCTCTTCCAAGAAGATGGCTGTACCGCCCGTTCCTAGGGTTGTTGAACCAGCGCCCGTGCGAAGCGCAACAATATTACCCGCTGTGAAGTTCCCATAGGTACACGTAGCGTTGTTCGGACAAGTCACTGCTGCGCTGTAGTTGTTCGCATTCGGATCGAAACATCCTGAAACAGCTCCTTCGTCGATTCCTGCAGTACAGTTATCATCGATACCGTTACATAAATTCTCAGTAGCATCAGGATTAACCGCTGCACTAGCATCGTTACAATCGGTAGTTGGAAGAACCGTTGCTGAATAACCAGTTCCTGGTGTTGTACAAGCCGAAGTTGAAGAAGCAGCATAACCATCACCATCTGCGTTCAAGTACCACGCGGTTGCATATAAACAAGAACCATCACCCACTGTTGCCAATGCGTCGTAGTTACAAGCTGTGTTATCCATACAACCATAATCCGCGCAAATCGCGTTCACAGTGGTATTCAAGTTAACATCGGTTGCAGAGTAGAACGTTACTGATTCAGCTGCAACTAAAATAATGGCGTAGTCCGTTCCACCTGTTGTTGAAGAAGGAAGTGTAACTGTGATTGAACCAGTGGTTCCAGAAACTCCGTTAACTATTCCAATTATATCTGAAGAAGAATATGTCGTATTGTTTGCTGTTGTTAGGTAAGCCACTACATCGTATGGCTGTGTGAAGTTGGCTGAAGTGAATGTCAATGAACCTGAATAAGAAGGACAAAAATCTGACGTACTGCCAGTTAAGTCAATGGTCGGACATCCTTCATCTATTTGTCCGTCGCAGTCGTTGTCAACACCGTCGTTACAAACCTCAGCCGGACAAAGCGTTCCAGAAACGCTGAAGTTATCTACGCGGCTTGTTCCGCTGGGACCAACAAGACCATTTACCAATGAAACAGTTGATGTGTTCGTTACTCTGAAATAAACCATCGGCTGACCCGCAATACCTGAAGACAAGTCGAAAGAACGTGTATGCTCCGGTTTGTAGGGTGTTGAGTTCCATGCGTTGCTGTTTGAAAGTGCGTAAACAGACCCATCGCTGGTAAAGTTTGTTCCATCCAAACTGTAGCTGACCTGGAAATCTCTTGGTCCAGTGCCACTTCCTGTTTGATCCAATGCCAAATAAACAGTGCTGAATCCATAAGTGCTCGTTTGAAATTGATAATAATCACCAATGGCCCAGTTGCTTCCGCTCAATGAAACCGATGACCCATTACCTACTGGGGTAGTCCAATTTGTAGCTGCACTTGCGTGATTGCCTTTCATGCTGCTGCCTGTTGCGTTTAAACCAACGGTCGCCGCAGGGCCATTATATACGGCACCGCTAGTTGGAATGGCTCCTAAATTTCCAATTGGAATGGTTCCTAAATTTTCAAAATTCCATTTAGCAATTCCAGTTCTTACAACTAACGTTACAGTTGTTGATCCTGCAGCATGATTCGCATCACCAGGATTAGTCACGGTAATATTCGTTGATCCAACACCAACAACAGTTAATACGGTTCCTGCAATGGTTGCTACTGATGTGTTAGATGAGGAGTAAATAGTATTGACGGGAGTGAACGGAGCATTATTTGAACTTGAAGTTGATGTCAATGTTTGTGCTGGGTCACCTAATACCATCGGAGCCACCATGAATGCTATCGTTTGAATGGCGGGAAGAATGTTTCCTGTTAATCCCGTTGGTTGAGAGATTTCATAATTGGCAAACTGGGCCCCTATTAAAAATGAATTCGAAGTAACTGAAATTCCGTTTGCTGCATTGGAATCAGAAAAAATTCCAACTCCAACAAGGGTTACTGCGTCGCTGTTAATCACTCCCACCAAAGATCCCGTGAGTGTTGCACCTACTCCACCATCATAATACTTGTCGTCTACCTGAGCATTAGCTAATGTTAATGTAATTGGATTAATATACAAATTTTGAGCAAAAGCCGGCGCCGCAGCATAAGTTGCATCACCCGCTTGATTTGCGGTAATCGTAACGTTTCCAGCAGCTAATATGGTCATTACACCTGTTGCGTTGTTTATTGTTGCAATAGATGTGTTGGAAGAAGTGTAGGTTACTGGTAATCCTGAATCAGACGATGCTAAAAGTGTAATTGGTGCATCGCCGTAGTTCACAGGTAATGAAAGTGGGAAGGAAATAGTTTGAGATGCTAATGTGGGTGGATTCACAAATCCAAGCGCATAATTATTGGAGCTCTGACCGGTAATGGTTTGTGTAGGCGCATTCAAACTTGCTATTGAAATTGTTCCAGATACGAAACTCTGAGAAGCTGAAGCAGCAATTCGTAGCTCAACCAATGCATTTGTTAATTGCTGTGCCGTAGGCGTTAATGTTGCAGTTGTTCCAAAACCACTGCCCGTTGAAACCTCCATGCCTGTTGGAGCAGTAATGGTAACAACACCTTGAAGCCCAACTCCACTTACATTAATCAACTGAGACGCAGAAGGCGTACCTTGATTGGTTGTAAAAAAATCCAAAGGGGACGGTGTTGTGGTAACATTAATACTCGGAGGAATGTACACTGTTCCGGTAACGGAAACATCGTCGACAGAGAAACTCGGACGATTACCTGATCCTGAAATCTCTTTGTAAACCCAACGCAACTGAACCTCTGAAAGGTTATCGCATGACGCAGGTAAATTAACAGTGATTGTGCTTGGGTTAATTGACCCATTGCCCGTTGTGTTAGCAACGGTATTAATGTTCTGGTAAGCGGTTCCAACATCTTGAAAGGTACCTGTTGTTCCAATTCGGTATTGCAAGCCAATGGCACCTATTCTTTCGTTTAGTAGGATTCTCTGCGTTGCGGCAACATAAGAAACTTGAACAGCGGTATAACCTACCGTGCTTATCGAAAGACAGAAACTCTTTAACGCCGAAGCTGTATTTAAAAATCCAATTTTTCCGGTAAAATCATAAACACTACCAGAAGTTGAACCATTAGTTCCAGGAGCTTGAACCTGATTCGCAGCTGGAGCTGCGGTAGGAAATGCCGTGGATGTAGAACCCGTAATAGTCCAACCCTGCCATCCTGCCAAATAAGTGGCAGTCGAACCAGTGTAAGCACTGAAGTTCTGCGTGTAAGGCATGCCCTGCGGAGTAGGATTGGTTTGAGCCATTGCAACAGTTGTTGTCAACAGAACACAAACCAATAAACTCAATACATTTGAAAATTTTGATAAAAATTGTTTCATAAAACGAACGTTTTAGGTTGAAGTTATTAGGAGACAAAAATACTACCGGTCAGCGGCTTGTATATGAACATAGTGTTAACAAAATGACACCTTCGGTGATGACGCTATGCGATGAGGGGGAGGGAGAGGATGAAGTCGTTCATGAAATATCCGCCTCCGATGTCGAAATCTTTTTCTTCTTTAATCACAAATCCGTTACCTAAATAAAAGTCAAGCGATTTGTTGTTGCGATTAACAGTGAGCTCTAGGCTCGGTTTCTTCGAATCTATTGCATAGTCGATCGCAACTTGAAGCATTTTTTTTCCGAAGCCCTTGCCCTGCATTTCCGGACGCAAATACAATTTGTGAAGAAAGACCAAATTCTCTTTTTCCTCGAATGCAGCAAATCCTTGAGGAATACCTTCCACCTCCAACAAAACAAACTTCACCCCTTCCAACCACTGTTGTTTCAATTGATCTAAATCATACATCAACGAAAGCATATAATTGATTTGCTCTGAAGAAATCATGTAATCATACACTCGAGGCCAAATGTCGTATGCCAATGCCTTCACCACATTCAATTCATCGCGTTCCAACAAGCGCATGTCATACGTTGAGTTATTCATATTCCAAAAATAACAGGAAATACCCACAACTTCATTTTTGAATGGTTACCTTTCGGAAGAATATTATGGTAAAGAAAAAAAACAAATTCGGGAATTTTAAACGCGACTTAAGAAAGGAAGTCATTGACCTCTTTGAACGCGCTCCGGAAACCGCTGTGAATCACAAACAAGTGAGCGCAGCCCTCGGAATTGCAGATGCTGGCGTTCGCACACTCATCTACGAAATACTTCAGGAAGAAGCACAAAGCGGAACACTTCAAGAAGTGGAACGTGGGAAATTTATATTGAAAGACGCTCCGAAAAATTTGGTTCAAGGAACCATTGAAATCAATCGGTACGGAAAAGGATACGTAACCGTTCCGGGAATTGAAGACGACGTAGAAATTGAAAAAGGAAGAACCGGATTTGCGTTGAACGGAGACCTTGTTGAACTTCAGTTGATTCCTCGCAAGCGAAGACCTTCAGGAAAAATTGTACGAGTTGTTGAACGCAGAAAAAAATTATACGTTGGAACAATTGAGCGTTACAAGGAACACGCCTTCTTACTTCCTTCTGATAAAAAAATACACGTCGATTTTTTCATTCCGAAAGATGAATTGAACGGTGCTATTCAAAACGATAAAGTGGCGGTTGAAATGATCTCGTGGGATAACCCCGAGCACAAGCCAATCGGAAAAGTGACGCAAGTGCTCGGGCAGCCGGGCTCGCATTTGGTGGAAATGAACGCCATTATTTTAGAGTTCGACCTTCCAACAGAATTTCCTGAAAGTGTTCACCTGGAAGCAGAAGCTATTCCTGCAGAAATATCGAAAGAAGAAATTGCGAAACGTCGCGACATGCGCGGCATTCCAACCTTCACCATTGATCCTTTCGACGCGAAAGATTTCGATGATGCGCTTTCGTATCACAAATTGGAAAACGGAAATTTAGAAGTCGGTGTGCACATTGCAGACGTGAGTCATTACGTTCAACCGAATTCACTCATAGACAAAGAAGCTACGCTTCGAGCTACCAGTATTTATTTGGTAGACCGCACCATTCCTATGCTTCCTGAGAAGCTTTCAAACTTCCTTTGCTCACTTCGTCCGAATGAAGACAAGCTTTGCTTCAGTGCTATTTTCGAAATAAACGAACAAGCAGATGTCGTGAACCATTGGTTCGGACGCACCGTCATTCACTCCGACAGAAGATTCACGTACGAAGAAGCACAAGAACGCATTGAAGGAAAAGGCGGAGATTTCGCAGATGAAATTCTTCACCTCGATCAGCTCGCTAAAAAACTTCGTGCCAAGCGCTACGCTGCAGGAAGCATTGATTTCAATTCGGAAGAAGTGAAATTTCAACTCGATGAAAAAGGAAAGCCTGTTGGCGTTTTCATTAAGAAAATGAAAGATTCGAATCAGTTGATTGAAGACTTCATGTTGCTTGCAAATCGCGAGGTTGCTTACTTCATCGGTCATCCGAAAAACGGGATTACACTTCCATTCGTTTATCGCATACACGACGAACCAAGTCCGGAAAAAATTGCTTCATTGAAAACTTTTTTGAAACACCTGGGATACAAACTTCCGAAAACAAATCCTTCGGAAGAACAGGGCGTCATCAAAAGTATTATTCAGCTGGTAGACGGACAACCCGAAGAGGGCTCTGTGCGAACCATGGCTGTTCGCAGCATGGCGAAAGCGGAATACAGCACACAGAACATTGGTCACTTCGGACTGGCTTTCGATTACTATACACACTTCACTTCACCCATTCGAAGATTCCCAGACGTGATGGTGCATAGACTTTTGCAGCATTATCTCGATCAAGGAAATCCGGTGAATGAAAACGAATATGCCCTTCATTGCAGGCACTCTTCAGCTATGGAGAAACGCGCTGCTGAAGCGGAACGCGCAAGTATCAAGTACAAGCAAGTTGAATACATGCTTGAACGCAAAGGTCAAATTTTCGAAGCCACTATTTCAGGTTTGGCAAACTGGGGTATGTATGCGGAGGTGAACGAAACACGATGCGAAGGACTTATTCCACTGGACACCATGACTGGCGACCAATATACCTTCTCTCCTGAAGAGTATGTGGTGCGCGGACTGAAGCGCAAGTACGAATTTAGATTGGGCGACCAAATTAAAATTCTTGTGGTAGATGGAAACATTGATCAACGTACCCTTGATTACATTTTAGTCGACAAATGAGTCACACCCTCTTTCCGTTAGAAGACAACGAACTTCCATTCTCTGAATTGAATTGGATTGATGTTCGAAGTGAAGGTGAGTTCGAAGATGGACATGTTATTGGCTCCATAAATATTCCCATTCTCAACAACGAACACCGCATTCTCGTAGGAACATCGTACAAACAAGAAGGAAAAGATTCCGCCGAAGAACTGGGATACAAACTCGTGTCTCCGTTGTTTGAACAGCTCATTGCAGAAGCCAAAAAACACGTCAAAGAAAATAAGATTGTGGTTTACTGCGCGCGTGGTGGAATGCGAAGTCAAATTTTTAGCGATCTACTTTCGAAAGAAGGTATAGAAGTTCTAAGATTGAAAGACGGCTACAAGCGCTACCGCAATTGGTGTTTAGAGAAATTCACTCGACCACATCAGCTGATTGTCATGTCAGGAAAAACCGGCTCACAAAAAACCGAACGTTTATTCGGTCTGCATGAATTAGGTGAAGCAGTCATTGATTTAGAAGGACTCGCTCATCACAAAGGCTCTGCCTTCGGCGCTCTTGGGCAACTCGCACAACCCACGCAAGAACACTTCGAAAATAAACTAGCACACGCTTTATTTTTCGAATTGAAAAAAGACCAACCCGTTTGGTACGAAAACGAGAGTCGGCTCATTGGAAAAGTAAGAATACCAGATCCTCTGTTCGACAAAATCGTCATTGCTCCTCGAGTTGAAATTCAACCAACCTTCGAAAATAGATTTGATTTTTTAATGGAAAACTACGGCTGTTTTCCAAGCGACGAACTCATTGAAAAAACGCAATTGCTTACCAAGCGCATGGGACTTGAAGCCAACAAAAAATCCATTGAAGCGCTTGAGAATGGTGATAAAACCGAATGGTTGACATTACTCATGCATTACTACGACAAGGCCTATGAACAGGGGCGTTTGAAACAAGCGATTCAACCGAAAACCATTCAAGTTCCCATAACTGAAAACACAACGCCTGCAGAAATCATTGCAGTGAAAAAAATACTCTTGTCATGAATTATCTTTTAACACAATTCAGCAAAGCATCTGGATGCGGATGCAAGATTGCTCCAGCTGAACTGTCTAAAATACTTGCTCATTGCGGCGCTTCACAAGTCGATTTAAATCTGTTGATTGGAAATGGAAACAACGACGATGCTGCAGCTTATGCCTTGAATGAAACGGATGCGTTGCTTTCAACCACCGACTTCTTCATGCCCATGGTAGACGACGCCTACGACTTCGGTTGTATAGCGGCAGCCAATGCACTTTCAGACATTTACGCCATGGGCGGAAAGCCCATTATGGCGTTGGCTATTTTAGGATGGCCTTTGGAAAAATTACCTGCTGAAATTGCAGGAGAAGTTATGCGCGGAGCGAAAGAAACGTGTGCAAGGGTGGGCATTCAAATTGCAGGCGGACACAGTGTTGAAAGTCCGGAACCGTTCTTTGGATTGTCGGTGAACGGCATTGCGCCCATTAAAAATTTGAAGCAGAATAACGGTGGAAAAGTTGGCGACCTTATCGCGTTAACCAAACCACTTGGTCTAGGAATCGCATCTACCGCGGGAAAGCGGGGTTTGTTGTCGGAAGAAGAAAAGGCAGAATTCATTCGACACATGAAACACGTGAATACTATTGGCGCTGAATTCGCGAAGGTGGAAGGCGTTCATGCTATGACCGATATAACAGGATTCGGATTAGCTGGACATTTGATTGAGTTGTGTGAAGCGAGTGCTTGCAGTGCAGTGCTGAACTACTTAGACATTCCAATTTTAGATTCGGCAAAAAGATCTGCTGCGCAATTCGTCTTTCCAGATATCACAACAAAGAATTTTCAAAACATTCAACCCAAAATTAGTCCGTTGAACGGCGAGCAATTGCTAGTGCTCTGCGACCCGCAAACATCGGGCGGTCTGCTTGTTACGTTTCATGAAAATTCATTGAATGAAATGAAATCAGTTTGTGCACTTCACAATGAAATGCTTACCGTTATTGGAAGACTTCAAGAAGCAAAAGAAATTTGTGTTGAAGTAGTCTGAACAACGTCACATGATTGATTGTTGGTTTGATGTAACTTTGCAAAAAAGATAAATTATGTACCCACCAGAATTAGTAGCACCTATGCGTGCTGAATTATCAAATATTGGCTTTGAAGAAACTACAACTGCTGACCTTGTAACCAACGCCATTAATACTGAAGGAACCGTTCTAATGGTTTTAAATTCAGTGTGCGGATGTGCTGCAGGAAGCATGCGTCCAGGTGTAAAAAAAGCTGTTCAAGCCGATGGAAAAAAGCCAACGAAAATGATTTCATCATTTGCCGGCGTAGACAAAGATGCTGTTGACATGGTAAGAAAATTCATGTTACCGTATCCTCCATCTTCTCCGTGTATTGCGTTGTTCAAAAACGGAACATTGCAGCACATGATTGAGCGGCACCACATTGAAGGTCGCACGGCTGATATGATTGCAGCGCACTTGAACGGGATGTTCGAAGAGTTTTGTTAAGATTTTTTTTGAAAAAAGCCTCACTTCGGTGAGGCTTTTTTTTATGCGAATATTTCTGAAAAGAGTTCCTCTACTTTTCCAACTTTAATAACTTGAATTGCAGCGTTAGCTTGGATTTTATTGAAGGAAGAAACGTATATTTTTTCGAATCCCAATTTCGCTGCTTCTTGAATGCGTTGATCTAATCTTGAAACGGGACGGATCTCTCCACTCAATCCTACTTCCCCACAGAAACAAGCCTTTCGCGTAATGGCAATGTCTTCGTTGCTTGAAAGAATCGCAGAAATAACCGCAAGATCCAAAGCGGGATCCTCGATTTTGATTCCGCCCGCTATATTCAAAAACACGTCTTTCATTCCCAAGCGGAATCCGCAACGTTTTTCAAGTACAGCAAGTAACATATTCAATCTTCGCAAATCGAATCCTGTGGTGCTGCGTTGAGGAGTTCCATACACTGCCGTGCTCACAAGGGCTTGTATCTCCATCATCATGGGTCGTGCACCTTCCATAGCGGCCGCAATGGCCGAGCCGCTGAGATGCTCCGTACTTGAATCGATAAGAATATCGCTCGGATTTTCCACGGCCTTCAATCCGGAACCTAGCATTTCATAAATACCCAATTCATGGGTTGAACCGAAACGGTTTTTGTGACAACGTAAAATGCGATAGATGTGGTGACGATCTCCTTCAAACTGCAAAACAGTATCAACCATGTGTTCCAACACTTTTGGACCCGCAAGACTTCCCTCTTTCGTAATGTGTCCGATAAGAAAAATAGGTGTGTGCGTTTCCTTCGCATACTTCATCAATTGAAGGGTGCATTCGCGCACTTGAGAAACACTGCCTGGCGCGCTTTCCACGCTTTCACTTTGAAGGGTTTGAATGGAATCGATAACCACAATGTTCGGTTTCATTTCATTCAAATGATGAAGGATTTGATCTACGGAAGTTTCCATTAAGACCATACAGCGCGGGTTGTCGAACCCTAGACGCTGCGCCCGCATTTGAATTTGCTCTTCGCTTTCTTCTCCCGATACATACAAGACAGTGAAGTTTAATTGTTGAAGGGCCATTTGCAAAAGCAACGTTGACTTTCCTATACCCGGCTCACCGCCAAAGAGAATGAGCGAACCTGGAACTATTCCTCCGCCTAACACACGATTCAATTCACCGTCGATTAAGGGAAAACGTTTGCGCTCTTCGATTTCAATATCTGAAATGGATTTCGGTTGTGCGTTGGGTTTGATACGAATTTTCGAAGTGTTCGACTCTCTGTTTACGACCTCTTCAACGATTGTATTCCATTCGTTGCAAGCAGTGCATTTGCCAAGCCACTTGGGGCTTTGTGCACCACAACTTTGACAGAAAAAAGAAGTTTTAGTCTTTGCCATTCCCCAAAAATGCGAAGAAGAATTGACAACAAGGGCCGATGTTTATAAGTCTCTTATTCGGCGAAGACGCGAATAGAACCTGTTTGAGATTTCAAGTTGCCTTGACGGTCTTTGAATTCGAGCACCCAATAGTAATAAGCCGGTTGGCATAACTCTCCGTTGAGATTTTTTCCATCCCAAACTGATTGTCCGCCTGATTGATAAACCAATCTTCCGTTTACATCTGTGATTTTAAAATCCACAGCCTCACTAACGTTTCGGGCATTGTAAAACACATCGAACACATCGTTCTTCCCATCGAATCCCGGAGCGAACGCAGTAACCGGAGAAAGTTTCGCTGGGCGATATACCTCAATGGTTTTTTCTTCAACCATAACTTCCTCACCTCTTGAAACCAAATACTTCACGGTGTAACTTCCCTCTTCAGTGAACTCGTGCGCAATTGATTGGCCTTGTCCGTCGAATCCATCTCCGAAATTCCATGCATACGAGTCAGCGTTTTCAGCGGCACCGAAGAAGAAGTATCTTAAGCTTTCAGAATTCGAAACAACAGCAGTAAATGAATTTGTAAGGGGCTCCTTTTCTGCTTTTACAGTTACTTGGCTGTTTTCAGGAGTATTAGAAATCGACGACTCATGAATAATTGCAACAATCTCTGAATTTTTCCTTGCAGATGTTTCTGCGGCTTTAATCGAATCTGGTTCGGGAAACTCCCAAACATAACCAGATATGATGTCGTCAGGAATACCCCCCAATACAATCTGAATCTGAGGAATCTCAGATGTTCCAGAGGCATCAACATTCTGACTTGTGATTGAAGTTGTATCCAACTTCACCTCTTCCATCTTCTGCTCAGTTGTCTGAGCAATTGGTTGAAGTGATTTCGGCGAGTTGAAATAAATAATTGCGGAAGTTGCAATTGCTGCAGTTCCAATGGCAGCAGTTGTCATCCAAGGCTTCCAAAAAGAAGAAGAAGGTTGAGGAATATTTTGTGAAATGTTATTCCATAAATGATCTGCTGAAACCTCATGGGATTCTAGCTTTTCACGAATGATATTGTTCCACTTATTGCTCATTTATTCTTTTCACTAACCAGTTTTTCGCTTTTAAAAATTGTGTTTTTGAAGTGCTCTCTGAAATTCCCAACAGGTCGGCAATTTCTTTGTGTCCATATCCTTCCACAACAAACAAGTTAAATACGGTCTTATACCCATCGGGCATTTGCGCAATTAACGTCATCAAATCGGCAGCCTGCAAGGCTTCCAATTGATCTTCACCGTTGTCGGAGAGTGATACTGCTTCATCAATGTCTTTATCTAATCGAAACTTCTTGTTGTTTTTTATTCGTGTTAACGAGGTATTCACAACAATGGTTCGAATCCAACCGCCCAAAGGACCGTCGCCCTTCCATTGATTTAGCTTTTCAAAAACTTTAATGAAGCTTTCTTGCAATACTTCTTCTGCTTCCATGGTATTACCCATGTAGCGCAGACAGACTGCGAACATTTTTCCAGAATGCAATTGAAAAAGGGTCCTTTGCGCGGACGATTTTCCCTTGAGACATTCTGAAACCAATTCGCTATCGCTCATACTTCATCGTTTGATTGATAACAATTGGTTTCAGAAAGTTGCCTCAGGAAATAAATTATCTCAGAACCGTGACAAATCCAGTGAACACCTTGAGACTTCGATCAGCTAAAGGCTGAACCTCCAATCTCCAAACATAGGTATCGTTTTGCGCAAATCCGTTTCCTCCACGTATGTCGCCAATCCAAGGTTCTCCCATGTCGAAAGATTCAAAGATTAGTGTTCCCCAACGATCGAAAATCATGAAGTGGTAAGTTGAAGGATTCGCACCGTTAATGACCGGCAAGAAGATTTCATTCAACCCATCTTGTTCTGGCGTAAA
>JBIKZA010000047.1:0-21335 GCA_044354975.1 Flavobacteriales bacterium | reverse complement strand
GAAAATCAATTCTATCGATTTTCTATCAAAAAGAATTTGATCTGATTCCGCGTCCCAATTCACTTGAATATCTCCACCGCAATTCGAAATCTGAAGCTGCATTCGTTCAATGGTTAATAGCAAAAGCTCTTTCGCTGAAATAATATCTTTGTTTAAATGCACACCCATTTTGGTCATTCGAGCCACATCTAACACCCGATCGAGTTCCTCTCTCAAACGCTCTCCTTCGTATCGAATAATAGAGACATACTGTTCTCTTCTGAACGGATTGTTGTGGATATTATCCTCCACTAAAACTTCGGCTGCCATGAGAATGGTTGATAGCGGTGTTTTAATTTCATGCGTAACGTTGTTCACGAATTCTTCCTGCATGAGCGTCATACGTCTTTCGTTGTAGAATGTGTTTAGAATGACGAATACAACAGTGGAATAGACGATGATTTGCACGATAAAAAAGAACCAAAAGGCCCTTGCCATAAGTACTTCCGAAAACACTTCGGAATAACTCAATTCGGGACTTACATACACATTAACAAACCAAGCTCCCGAAAACAAATAGGCTAAAAAAAGAAACACAAACGCCAAAGAAAGCAAGCATATCACTTTCAATTTACGGAAGGTATACAACGATTTATCCATAGTAATTCGGGTATAATTACCCCCTGCTAGGTTTAGGTTCGAAAGAGATTTACTTACTTTCGTATCAAATTTACTACAATTATGAAAGCATACGTTTTTCCTGGACAAGGTTCTCAATTTCCCGGCATGGGCAAAGACCTTTATGAAAATTCTGCGGTAGCAAAAGAGTTAATGGACTCTGCAAACAACATTTTAGGATTTCGTTTAACCGATGTTATGTTCAACGGAACGGAAGAAGAATTAAAGCAAACGAACATTACACAGCCTGCTATTTTCTTGCACAGTGTTGCAATGGCCAAGGCCATGGGAGATTCGTTTCAACCTTCAATGGTTGCTGGACACAGCTTGGGTGAATTCAGTGCGTTAGTAGCGAATGGGACACTTGAGTTTGCAGATGCTATTAAGTTGGTTTATGCGCGCGCTATGGCTATGCAGAAAGCTTGCGAAGCGAATCCTTCAACCATGGCAGCTATTTTAAATTTGGAAGATGATGTGGTTGAAAAAGTTTGCGCAGAAACCGAAGGTGTTGTTGTTGCTGCAAATTACAATTGTCCAGGACAGTTGGTTATTTCAGGGGAGAACGAAGCCATTGACAAAGCTTGCGAAGCATTGCTTGCAGCAGGCGCAAAGCGTGCGTTGAAACTTCCTGTTGGCGGTGCATTCCACAGTCCGCTTATGGAACCTGCTCGCGTTGAGTTGGAAGCTGCTATTGCTGCGACTCCTTTCCACACGCCTGTTTGTCCAGTTTATCAGAACGTGACGGCTTCAGCCGTTTCTGATCCGGAAGAAATTAAAAAGAATTTGATTGTTCAATTGACTGCGCCTGTGCGTTGGACACAGACCATGAATGCTGTGATAGCAGACGGATGCAGTGAAGTCATTGAAGTGGGTCCGGGCAAAGTTTTGCAAGGACTGTTCAGAAAAGTTAGTCGCGATTTGCCTTTGAGCAGCGGCGCTATTTCAGAATAGAAGAAGTTATTTCTTCCAACCAAAATGTTCTTGGGCCATTTCTAGAATATCTCCACCAATAGCCAAACATGCGGTTGCTGCAGGAGAAGGGGCATTCAGCACATGAATGCTCCTTTTTGTATATTCTATTCTGAAGTCGTCGCGTGTATCTCCGTCTTCACGCAGCAACAACGCACGCACACCAGCTCTTCCCGGTTCAATGTCTTCCATTGTCAAGGATGGAACAAGACGTTGAAGGGTTTTCAGGAATAACTTCTTGCTAAATGCTCTGCGATATTCATCGATTCCAAATTTCATGTTGGAAAAGAATAGCTTCCATGTCCCCATGTACGTCAGCGCATCCCAGGTGTCTCTGAAACTGAAATCTGTTTTTCCGTATCCTTCACGTTTGAAGGTGAACACCGCGTTTGGTCCGCATTCAACAGATCCATCTACCATGCGCGTAAAGTGCACGCCAAGAAATGGGAAGTCTGGATTAGGAACAGGGTATATTAGGTTCTTTACTTTATGTTTGGCACTCTCTTTCAATTCGTAATAATCGCCTCGGAAACCGACAACCTGTTCTTTCAAATCAATTCCGTCTTTGCGAGCCAGACGATCGGCTTGAAGGCCGCCGCATACAATTAGATTAGCAGCTTCGTATTCTCCTTTGTTCGTTTTGACAATTGTTGCGTCTGCAAGATGCTCAAATTTCAGGGCCTCTTCGGAAGTGTGCACCTCAGAAAGTGGATTCAGGCTTAAAGCAAGTTCTGCCATTTTATTTGTCGCGCCTTTGAAATCGATGATGCCGGTGCAGCCAATAAACAATCCGTCTATTCCAGTGCAGTGCGGTTCAATTTCTCGAATTTCTTCCGGAGTCACTCTACGCATGTCCTCAATGCCATTGTCTACGCCGTGCTGTTCAATTTTATTGAGGAAGATTAGTTCAGATTCATCAACGGCCACGATTAGCTTTCCGCAAACGTCGTGACTTATGCTATGCTCCTTCGCGAAGGCCACTAGCTCTCTTCTACCGTTCACGCAGTTGATGGCTTTCTTCGAACCGGGCTTGTAATAAATTCCGGAGTGAATAACCCCGCTGTTGTTTCCGGTTTGGTGATCGGCGAGGCCGTTTTCCTTTTCCAACAACAATATTTTCTTATTCGGATATGCCATTTGTATTTTGTACATGGTGGCTGCACCTACTATTCCTCCTCCAACAATTATGACATCGAATGAATTCTTCACGCTTCTTTTATTTTGGATGCAAAAATAAACCTCGGAACTAGCCGAGGTTTAAAAATTCTTTAATAACAAGGAATTATTTCTCTCCTGACTTCTTGCAGCAGTCTTTCTTCTCTCCTTCTTTGCATCCCTCTTTCTGCTCGCCTTTGGTAGCAGAGTCTTTAGAGCAACACTCTTTTCCTTTCTTCTTTCCTTTCTTAGCGTCAGCTGCTGCGCTTTTGCTGCAACATTCTGTTTTACCTTCAGTCTTCGTTGCAGAACACTCTTTCTTTTCAGCGCTTTGAGTAGCGGCAGACTTGCTGCAACACTCTTTCGACTTGGTACATTCTGTTTTCTTTTCAGCAGTGGTAGTTGTATTCTCAACTTGGGCAGATGCTACTCCAACGAAGAAGATAGACATGGCTGCGAATGCGATTAGTTTTTTCATTTTGCTTGTAATTTGAATCAAATATAGTGAAGTCATGTTTTAACGCAAGAGAAAATAATAAAAGTCTTATTTTCGTTGCAGGAAATATGATAAAGCTTCACCCAAAACAATCGAACACCTGGACTTCGTCTATTATCATAGGCGTTTTGGGCTATGCCTTTGTTATGTTGTTTGGATACTTCATTAGCTCATCTCCAGACAGACTGATTGTGAAGCCAATTGTTCCTGTGGTTCAAGAGATGGAAGTTGAGTTGGAAGAAGCTCCAGCAGAGCAAGGCGGCGACGATGATGCGGGAAACGACATGATGAGTGAAGCCGTTCGAAACCTTATCGCCTCAACCGAATCTGCTCGTGTAAACGAGGAAGTGAATTATACTGGAGATGAAAATCGAACAGGCAATGCGGGGGCACAAGGTGCGCAGAGTGCGGCGAGCTATGAAAAGCAAATGCGTGATCAGCTCATGACCAATCACACCGATCATTCTGCGGGTGCTGCGACAAGTCCCGACCGTTCCACTTCCAACAATAACAACAAAGCAACCGAGCAAGGTGGAAACACCAGTTATTCAGGTCCGGTTACCGCAACATTTACGTTGGCTGGAAGAAGCATTAAGCAGGCGCCAAAGCCCACCTACAAGTGCAAAGGAGCAGGGACGGTTGTCATAAACATTACCGTTGATGAATGGGGAAAAGTAGCGAGTGCGAAAATGGACGAAGCGCGTTCCTCTAAAGATGCGTGTTTGTCGGCGGAATCTGTTGCTTATGCGCAACGTTGGTTGTTCAGTGGGTCTTCAAGCAAAGCGCAATCGGGAACTATCTCCTTCACCTTCAGCGCGCAGTAGCCACGTAATCTTCAAGGTATTCGAAGTGGGGAGTTAATTCTCCTTCAAGCGTTGTCTCCGTTCCCCTCCACAAAATTCCATCGGCATCGTTATTCAGCAAAGCGGGTATAATGCTCTTAATGATTTCATTTCCGAAATCTTCACTTGCATCTTTTGGAAGTTCACATGGAAGGTTGTCGATGGACATCACCGCCACGGCATTTTCATTTCGAAAATCAACTTCGGTTCCTGTGGCAGGATCATATCCGAAAATAGAATCGCTCACTTTGCTCGCCTTGATGGTGCATGCAATTGGACCGTTCAAATCGCACGAAATATCGGCAACCACTTTGCATCGCGTATATAGTTGGAAGAAAGACTGGTCTAGTAATATTGGATTCTTCGCGTTCCACAAGTGACAAGCGAAATAGATATCGGCATGCTGAACATACTCGCCTAAAGCGCTCGTGTACAAATTCGGATTTGCGTAGAAATCTGATTTGTTGAAAGGCGTTCCGTCGATGCGTTTATACATCTCGGGAGTGTCTATGTGCACGTACACACCTCCTTGGGTTGTATTATTTAAAAACTCTTCAGGAGAAACGCGTTTAAGGTTAATGATGTCCATCATTTCTTGCGCGCCGTTCCCTACTCTACCCCAGCCGGTAAGAACTGCTCGAACATTTGTAAGATCAACACTTTTCAAAATGGTATCGAACTCTTCCCTTCCATTTAACGTAATTGGAGAAAGCATGTTGAATCGATTGTGTTTCAATCCGAAAGTTCTTACGCCTTCATACACACCAACTATACCGGCGTATCGACCAAAACCAATAATACGTTTTCCATCTGCACCTTTTAACGCCTCGTAATCGATCAATGAAATTTTCTTTTCGAGAATGGTTGAAAGAAGCTTCGCATTGTAGGGTTGTTTTTTCAGTGTATGTGAAAAGAAGAAATATTTTTTGTTTGGAATTAACGCCTCAGCGGGAACTTCCTTCACTCCGAGTAAAAAATCGCAATCAGAAAGATTGTCAGAAACAGCAATTCCATGTTGAGTATATTCTGAATCTGCGAAGCAGCGGTGCGGGCTTGTTTCAATGGTAATTTCAATTTGCGGAAATTGTTCCATGACTTGCTTGCATTGCGCTGGGGTCAATGGAACTCTGAAATCAGGTGGTGATTTCCGCTCTTGTATAATACCGATCTGAATTTTCGTCATGGAGTTGAAAATAGGTTTGCGAAGATAAGTTGCAAGTCTCTTGCATTCGCCTTTCAAATAGACTAATTTTGCATTGCAATTCATTGCTAATGTTTAGGGCCCGACCTTGGATTTGACAGCAAGAAGAAGCAATTTGTAAGCATGCAGAGCGCTTGGTATTCTCGCTCTTTAATCTCGGGGTATCAGTCATAACTGACAACAATTCATACGCACTTGCTGCCTAATCACTGTATGTGATTACGCTTTATCTAGCTCAAGGAGTTAGACGAGTAAGTCTCGCCAACGACCCCGCTCCTGGTAGTTGGTAATGAGGCTTCGCCGAAGGGAGATCGCCAAAGACAAATTCTGTAGTCGGAGGTTAAAAACACAGGATAAGCAAGATTTTGGATGTTATTAAACTGCGTCTTGTCGAAAACCACTAAATAACTAAGCATGTAGAAACCCTTTTGATTCCTTGTTTGGACGCGGGTTCGAACCCCGCCGGGTCCACAAAGAAAAGCCTCGAGAGATCGAGGCTTTTTCGTTTAAACCTATTTCGCAAACTCTACCCGCTTCAACTTATTCCAACCACCTCTTGTGAAATCTGGAATTTCAACAGGAGCGGAATTGTTGATTAAGGAAATTTCAGTGAGTGGTCCCAAACATGACCACTCTGCTAAATCGTATACATCCATATCCAAAGGCAATCCGTTGTGAAGACAATACATGAGTCGATAGTCCATGATGTAATCCATGCCTCCGTGTCCACCAACTTCTTTGGCTTTCGCTTCAATGTCAATGACAATCGGGTGTTTGTACTTCAACATAATCGAATCTCTCATTCCGTCTGAAACATAATCGTGTGCCGTGAATTTGAGATGATTCGGATTCAATTCTTCACTCAGCATTTTTGAATCGAGGGCGTACCCTTCAACGGGATATTTATTCGCGAATCCTTTGGTTCCTGTAAGTTGATACATGCGAGTATACGGACGAGGCGTTGCGACGTTGTGTTGAATTTCAATGGTCTTCCCCATCTCGGTTCGAATCATGGTTGTGGTGTGATCTCCGTTTTGAAAATTGCTTAATTCTATATTTGATTTCTGTTTGATGTGCGCTGGAATGTTCGCCACTTTCGTGTCAACGGAAACAAGAAAATTCATTTTGTCACCGCGATGAATGTTGAGCGCAAAACAAGCGGGGCCCATTCCGTGTGTTGGATAAATATCTCCTCTATGGTGATGATTGTAATCCAATCTCCAGTTGTTCCAATAGTATTTCCAGAACGGCTCGAGGTTGTGAATGTAAGAACCTTCCGCATGAAGAATTTCTCCGAAGAGTCCTTGCTGCGCCATGTTCAACGAAGTCAATTCGAAAAAATCATAAACACAATTCTCCAACATCATGCAATGCTTGCGCGTTTGCTCAGCAGTGTTGATGAGCTCCCAAATCTCATTCATCGTGAGTGCACCTGGCACTTCAACCACCACATGCTTTCCATCTTTCATTCCTTGAATGGCCATCTTTGCGTGATTCAACCAATCGGTGCAGATGTAAATGAGATCAACATTCGGAAGTGCCGTTACTTTTCTCCATGCATCTTCACCCACGAACTCCTGCGCTTGCGGAAGTCCTCGTTCTTTTAATGTTTCATTGCATGCTTTCGCATTCTTTTCCACCATGTCACACAACGCGACAACCTCTACTCCGTCTATGTATGTCAATCTGCTTACCGCCTCCGAGCCGCGCATTCCCAATCCAATAACGGCCACGCGCACAACAGGAATAGGATCGCATGCGAGACGCAAAACATCTTGTTGTCCTTTCGGGCGCTTCGGTGTTTTGGTTTTTATTGTTTGTGAAAATGCTTGAAATGAAACGCTTGCGCATAGGAAAAACAATGCAACTGTTTTGATTATGCTGAAACGCGGAAAAGTAAGAGGCTTCATTCGATAATAATTAAGAATTGATTTTGGTTGAAGGCGATTAAAATTAAGCATAATTCTCAGTTTTTAGTATTGCTTTATTGTGTAATCTGAAAACAAATAAAGTTCTTTTAAAGAACTTTATGATGTTCTATATTTGCACTTTCAACATAGATGAAAAATCATTATGGAATTCAAAACAAACAATAAACACATCGGTATTCGCTTATCACAAGCACGCAAAAGCAAAGGGATTACGCAGGAGCTACTAGCAGAACAACTCGGTCTATCTAGATCAGCACTGGTGAAGGTTGAACGTGGTCAAAGAGGACTCTCAGCGAGCGAACTGTATAACATTTCAGAGATCTTAGAAATGCCAATGGATTACTTCTTCTTATCGACGTATGATGAGGCATCCATTCAAAGTATGGTCAATGAGCGAGAAGCAGAATATGAGACCCTTCGCATTTCTGAGCCCATTCTTAAACAAAAAAAACAAATCGCACTACTTCTATATCTGCTTCAGCAGACCGCGGGGAATATGAATATTACTGAAAAGGAAATACCAAAACTTATGTACTTCTGTGATTTCAATTATTTTGAAATCTACGAAGAGCAATTGAGCGGTTCCAGCTATTTCAAAATGAACAATAACCTTCGAATTGAAAATTTCCAACAAGTAATCTCTGCGCTCATTAAAAACAAGAATCTCATTCGAATTGAAATTCAAAAAGATCAGAACAAAGAAAAAAAACTTCTTGCAATTTCTTCTCCGAATCTGAAATGCCTCAATGCTGCAGAACTTGAAATTATTCAGCAGGTCATTGTTTCATTCCAGGGATGGTCTGCTCAGAAAATCGCTGAATACCTCATGGATGACATTCCGCTTAAGGTTACCGAAACCGGGAATCTCATAAGCTACAATCTAGCCTTCTATCGCAGGGGTTTTCATTCCGTAAGAACGTATTCAGACGATGAAGAAGATTGAAATTGTAGAACTTCATGAATTTAATAAAGATTTCAAGCGACTTTTCAAGAGGTACAGGTCGTTAGATAAAAACCTTGAAGAAGTAAAAAATCTATTGATGCTTTTTCCTGATGAAAACCCGCCATTTAGCTTTCGAATAAATGGTTTGGGAATCCAGACTTGTATAATAAAAGTGAAGAAAATCACAAGTAATAATTTTAAAGGTCGTGGAAGCAATTCTGGCTTTAGACTTGTTTATGCATGGTTCCCTGACAAACATTTAATAACATTGATTGAGCTCTATCATAAGAGCGAAAAAGCCTTAGAAGACCGCAATCGAATTCTGAGAAATTTCAGGTGAAAAATTCATGACATCATCGAAATCCTTACTTTCACCAAACAATTCTTGTCCTATGAAATTCAATACTACGCTTTTAACTATCGGTGTCCTCGCCTTTTCACTAACCAGCTGCTCTGTTTACTACACCACTTCTGAAGTTGATTCCAATTTGAAGTCCACTGTTGATCAGGTGAATGCTACTATTCAAAAGCTCGACGGACAAGTGGCAACAATGGAAAAAGAATTCAACGAGATTCATTGCGACCAAAAATCGGCTGACTTTATTAAAGCCTATGAAATGCTTACGGGCATTGATGCTGAAATGAAAGAAATTACCCAACAGAGATTGGCCGTGAATTCGATTTACGCTCAGTTTAAAGAATTCACCAAAGGAAAAGACAAAATTCAATCGGGCACACCTGAGTGGGAAAAAGTAAAAGATGCGAAAGTTGCGTTGAAATCTACTCTCGAAAATATTCAAAATGCAGGTAATACCGTTGTCGAAAATGCAACTGCATTTAACACGTTTGTAACGAAGAGCATTGTTCCAACCATTCAGTTGTGCGATGTTGCGGTGTACACCACTCAATTCGAAAAAGCAATTTCCGATTTAACGCTTAACCAGAAAAAAGTTGGAACTGAATTGACTCAATATCAAAAACAAGTAACAGAATTAATCTCGAAGTATTCTGCGTCGAAGCCTGCGTTATGCAAAGAGCTCAGTGCTGATCTTCAAAAAATAAACACCGATGTTACGCAAATCAGTCGCATTAAAATGAACTTGCAAATGGCTGTGAATTCATTCAAAACAAACACGCAAGGAAAGACCAAGATTTATTCGTGCAGCAGCGATTGGAAAGTTGTAACCGATGCCGAAACTGCTGTTAACGCTCAGCAGAAAGAAGCAAATGCGTTACAACAATCTATTCAGACCACTGCAACGCATTTGCAAACTCTTGTTATTGCTCTCGGGCAATAAACAAATATTAGTGTTTCACTAAGAAGCTTATGCTTCCCGCTTTCCCTGCCTTTTCAGACTTCAATGTGTAAATTCCTTCGGCGTAGTTCTTCACGTTTAAGGTAACGATGTCCTTATTCACTTTCGAACTGTAAACAAGCTTACCCGTTGCGTCGAACAACTGAATGGGAGCACCTAACTCCAATCCTTTGAACGAGATATTCTCATTTGCTGGAGAAGGATAAGCCACAACCATGGATAAGCTGTTCTCTTCTATTCCAGCGCAAATTTCAATCACAACAGAAACTGTTTCGGTTGTAGCGCAGCCGTTCATGTCATAGGTATACGAAATATCGTAAACTCCGTCGCCGATTGTTGCCGAATTAACTTCTCCCGTTGAACTGGCAGGTGATCCAAACACCCCTCCAGCCGGAGTTCCTGTTAACTGAGCAACATCAAGGAAGTTTGAACACAACGTGTCTGCAGAAGATGTCAAGGTGACAATTGGGTACGGAATCACTTCCAACAGCGTTGTCACTGTGCTATCGCATCCGTTTGCTGCAACCAACACATCTGTATAAGATCCTGGGGCTGTGTAAGTATTGCTTCCAACCACAACAAACTCTCCATCACACAAGATGAAGTTCTGTTGAGTGGCAGCGCCGTTCGCATCGTCGATCAATCCATTGCAATTATCATCGATGTTGTTGTTACACAATTCAACAGCAATCGGATTAACCGCAGCTGCGTTATCTGAGCAGTCCGTGTTGTTTGAAATGTATCCTACCGGCTGCGCGCAATTGCTAACTGATGCATTCGGATTGCCGAATCCATCGCCGTCAATGTCTGCGTAGTATAGATTCGTTGCAATTCCTTCATCAATTAAACCGTTACAGTTTTCATCGGCTGCATTGCAAATCTCTGTTGCGCCTGGATTAATTCCAGCTGCAGCGTCATTGCAATCAGTATTGCTTGCTACATATCCGAATGGAACAGAACAACCCGCAATTGAAACAGCGCTGTTTCCAAAACCATCTGCATCTGCATCAGCATAATATGTTACGGAAGCTTGAACCACAATTGAAGATGTCGTTGTGTTGTTTCCTGCAGTATTTGTAACTGTTAAAGTCACCGTGAAGGTTCCTGAAGTTGCATAGGTGTGTGTTGGATTGGCTAGTGTCGAAGTCTGTCCATCTCCGAAATTCCACAAGTAAGAAGTTGGCGTTCCTGTTGAAGTACTTGTGAAAGAAACCGTTGTGTTCACACAAGCTGAAGTCGGCGCCGTGAAGCTCGCAACTGGAGCAACTGGAGCTGAGTTGTAGATACCCATTCCGAATCCAGAGAATCCCGTTGTGTAAGTTGAAGTGAATGTTACATCGGTTCCGAATGCTCCAAGCGTAACAGGCGTGTCAACGATTGTAAAGGTTCCAAAGTTCGCTGGAGTTACAGCAGATATTGAACTTGAGTTTCCGTTTACTTTGATCATTTCAATGTTATTGCGGCTGTTACCTGTTGCGGTTTCCCATGCTGCCACTTCATTCTCTTTATAATAAAGTGTTATCGTATAGTTTCCTGTTGCCGAATTATTTGTTGGAACAACTTTGAAAGTCTTCGACATTAAATAGTTAGGAGCGTTGTTCGTTGTGAAAGCCAATGCTGTTGGAGTGGTTCCTTGACGGTCTACCATGACATCTACGCAACCGTAATCGAAAGAAGAGTTGTTTTGAATCTTCATCATAATCTTCGATGATGTTGGATCAGAGAAATAAACGGTTCCGTTCGGACCCAAATACGCCTGATCAGGAGATGCTGTATTCACAGCTGTTTGAATACCCGCAGCTGCTTGTCCAGTGACAACAACATTATCAATTGAGCATCCGTAGAGATAGCCACCTCCATCACCGTAATTAAATGCAATCATAACGTTTGCATTTCCAATATACGGAGTTAAGTCAACCGTATATGGAGCCCAAGCAGTGTTGCCCGGAAGCGTGAAGATGTTTGTGAATGTTGTTCCACCGTTTGTAGAGATTTTCACCCTTGCAGATTCAGTAACGTTCTGCCACGTATTCCCCAAGAAAAACGCATCGAATGTCAACGAAGCTCCGGTGTATCCTACCAAACTGAATACTGCAGATTTCAGATCAACATTGGCTTGGGTACAATTACAAGCGTCGTCGTTAATCCATGCAAATTGAGTTGTGTTTGTCACAGGAACCGTGTAAGGCGTTGTTGAAGCCGCAGCCGCTAAACCTACTTGCCAGGCAGTGTTTCCAGATGGATTCACTGTTGTGAAAGGAGCCAAGCCGGTGTTGAAGTTCTGTGTAAACACTGTTGTTGGAACAGTAACTGCTGAAGGAAGAACATCATCATCGTTAATGGTTACCGTAACCGTTTGATTTAACGTTCCTGCTTGTGCGTTTCCTCCGTTAGCATTGAGTGTGTAACCTAATGTAATGGTCTCGTTTCCTTCAATGTAATCGTCGTTATATACATGAATAACAATGTTCCCAGTTGTTGTGGTTGAATTGAATGTAACCAACGGAGTGGCAACAACATAGTCTAGGTTGTTCGTCGCGGTTCCTCCAGTGACATTCACCGTAGCTGTTGTTGTTTGTGTTGGAGCAGCTCCAATTGAAATTGGAATATTCACGACAACGTAATCTAAACAATTGTTATTCACGTTCGCAGCACTCTCGTTTGCAGAAGTTGTGTTGTTCGAAAATTGAACAGCAGCTGAACAACCAGGAATCGTGAATGCTGCTATTCGCGTAGACCAGTTCGCTGCTGGATTGTACATTCCTGTGAACCAAAAGGTCTCGCCATCTGCAGGATCCAATCCCAAGGCATTGTAATCGCCATATCGATTGCTGTTGTTTGAAGCAGTTCCAGCAACGATAACCGTTTCCGGTTCGGTCATGGTATTCAAAGCGTCACAGGATTTACGTCCCGTGTATCTCAAAGAAGGATAAACCGTGCTACTTGATACGTTGTAAGCCAAACCAATATTTCCTGAAGCTGAAATACCAATAGAGGCCATCCAACGGTGGTTGGCATCCGGAGAATAAGTCGCTTGTTGGTAAATGCTCCATGTTCCTGAAGTTCCACCCGTTCGGCGTAATTCGTACCAACGAATTCCTGCTTTGTCATTTCCATCTACATCGGCTGCGTGACAGCAAACAATACTCTCGTGCGTACCGAAGTTTCTGTAGTGAATACGATTCATTAATACCTCACGAAGGGGATCCAATGTCGTTCCAGAGCCCGGCTGAGGAACACATGCAAATGCAGTATATCCGCAGAGTGAAGAATTAAAGGCAGCAATAGGAAGAGTTGCAACTTGGGTCAAAGAAGAACTTGCAGGTGTAGTCCAATTAATATTGAACGCCCACATCTCCAAGGCATCTGAAGTTGCTCCCCAAGAATCGTCGCGCATACGCATTACATAAGCCGGTGTTCCTGTTGGAGGAAGTGTTGTTCCGTTCAAGCTAACAGGAGTAGCGGCTTGGAAACCAATGGTTCCAAATGAGTTCAAAGTGAAGCGTTGAGCGGTTGTGGTCGCGCCACCTGCAAGCATCGTTGTTCTGTTGATGGCGTATACGGCAGGACTGTTTTCGTTCGAAGTAATAATATAGGCATTGTTCCAAATTGAATATTTCGGGTAATCCGGAAAATTTGGAGCCGTGAACGTGTATTTGTAATACGTTCCCAAAGGATCTGCCGTTGATGAAACGGCTATCGAGAATCTGTTTCCTGTTTCTGTAAATTCACTCAAGAACCAACGATTCGCTAATTCATCATACAAGACAATTGGATCTCCTGCCCCACCCGGCTGTCCGAAGAAGGTGTCGAAATAGGTCTGTGCCTGAACTTGTGTTCCAGCCTTGTTCCAAATTTTGAAATAGGCTCCGGAAATTCCGTTGATCATTTGAATCACGTGGTTAGGTCCGACATCTACAGATGGGTCGGCTGGGCTAACACTCGTGTTCCCAATACCGTTGAAGGAGAGCGTTAAGCCTCTGTCATCTGTTGCAGGGTGCGGATATTCGGTTTGCAACGCGGGGTCCATTCCCTTGGGCAATGCGTCTGCATTAATTTCTGGATATAATGACCATCTCTTTTTAGGGTGATAGCCAATCTTATTTTCCTTCGTTTGTTCATTCGGAAAATTCGGGTCTGCAACAAAGTCACGCAAGGCAACTGTCTCTCCCAAGTATTCGACTTGAATGATATCCGGATTCAACAAAAAAGTTTGTTGTTTGTCTTGTGCATTCAGTCCAAGGAATGCGCTAAAGAGAAATACTGAAGTGTATAATTTCCGCATGCAAAATAAAATATTTTACAATATAAATGATAAGGTCATGAACATACAAAAAAATAGTAGGCTTATCTTTGAACTTCTAAGCCCTTTTAAACAAAACAGGACAACATTTTCTTCTTATCATGAAATTCGATCATCATATCCATTCCGTTGAACAAGCTTTGTCTCATTGGAATATTCCCCAAGAGTCAAGAAACCTAGTAGATCCCATTCGCTATTTATTGTCTTTAGGTGGAAAAAGAATTCGTCCTATCCTTACTCTTTTAGGTCACGAGCTATTCAACGGAAAAGCGGAAAGTGTTATTTCACAAGCCCTTGCTGTAGAGGTTTTTCACAACTTCACACTCATGCACGACGACATTATGGACAATGCACCGATGCGTCGCGGAAAGCAAACGGTTCATGAAAAATGGAACATCAATGCGGCCGTGTTAAGTGGTGATGGCATGATGATTTTATCTTATGATTTATTATTGAAGAATCAAGAAGATAAATTTGTTGAATTGTTTCGTTGCTTCAATCAGACGGCTTGGGAAGTTTGTGTTGGACAGCAGATGGACATGGATTTCGAGAAACGCGAAGATGTAAGTTTAGATGAATATCTTGAAATGATTCGTTTGAAGACTGCTGTGTTGTTAGGATGCGCGCTTCGATTGGGCGCCATTGCAGCTAACGCTTCGAGGGAAGATCAAGAGCATTTGCGACTTTTCGGAGAGCATCTTGGACTTTCGTTCCAGCTTCGCGACGATTATTTAGATGCATACGGAGATCCCGAAAAATTTGGAAAGCAGGTAGGCGGAGATATTCTTTCCGACAAGAAAACATATTTGTATTTGCACACTGCCAATCACGAAGACTCAAGCATTCCTGCTGAATTGAAATCGCTTCACGGAAATTCAGAAGACCCAAATGCGAAAATCACTTCTACCCTTCATTTATTTTCTAAGTCGAAGGCAGATAAAGTGACCTTAACAAAGAGCGAATCGTATTACGCGAGTGCACTTGATCATCTGAACGCCATCTCTGTTTCTGATGATAAGAAAATGGCCTTGCGCAATCTGGCTTCTTTCCTGCTTGAACGCGAGTCGTGAATCTTCCTTCCAAACAAATAACTGAAGGTGTATTTCTTCAAATACTGAAGGACTTAACCTTGGCGGGGTTTCAAATGAAGAATGTACCCGAATTTGAAACCGGATATGATTATCTCTTCGAATTCTTTCAAGTCCAATTGAAATCTGCTCCTACAAATTTGCGAAGGTTTCTTTACACCGCAGACATTACAGAAAGTACAATTGCAAATAAAGTCACTTCGCACATTCCTTCGGAAGCGGCAGCCCAGTTGCTTGAATTAGCAATTGAGCGGATGCAACTAAAAATTGATCTGAGGAAGAAATACAGTTAGTTGATTTCTCCGGTGATGTAGATCTCTAAAATTCCCCAAACGATCTGGGTAAAAAATGCCACTAACAAAAGCACTACGTAGGCATTCAAAATGGTTCGCTTCGGCTTTTTAATCTTGTCGTATTTCACAATGTGATCAACCGCAACAGAAGCCACTCCAAGAAAATTCAAAAACATGAATAAGGCCCAATGCGCCCTAATTTCCGCGTATGCATTCAGCCAAAACGTGCTTGTTTCGCTCATGAATTTCGAAACGTAAAAATACACATTGAAAAACGTGCAAGCAATGAATGCAAAAGGAATTAATACTTTACCGGGAATATCGTTCATGCGGCTAAATTAATCACGCCGTGAAGAACAAAGCAATAAAACTTTCAGCGGCTCTGTGCGCGGACAATTCTTTTGAAATCACTCGATTCAATGTCGATTCATATTTCTCTTTGAAGTGCGGCTTGCTTTGAAGCTGATGCAACAACACCTGATGAATCTGTTCTTCGAAACTACTCACCAATTGCCTTTTTCTATTCTCTTCAATCCATCCGTTGGAAATACTCCACCGTTGGAACTTTTCAATTTCATTCCATACCACATCTATTCCTTTCGCCTCCAAAGAAGAGGTAGTGAAGACTTGTGGCATCCAATTGTTTTCGCGTTGCGGAAATAAATGCAAGGCGGAAATGTACTCGCCTCTCGCTCGCTCAGCTTTCAATTCATTTCCACTGTCGGCCTTCGTAATGACCATGGCATCTGTCAGTTCCATGATACCGCGCTTAATGCCTTGCAGCTGATCTCCAGCGCCAGCCAACATGAGCAACAAGAAGAAGTCTGTCATGGCGTGCACAGCAGTTTCACTCTGCCCAACTCCTACCGTTTCCACCAACACAATGTTGTAACCCGCTGCTTCGCATAGCAAAATACTCTCACGCGTGCTGCGATTTACTCCGCCTAGATGAGAACTCGACGGAGAAGGACGAACATAGGCATTCGGATGCAACGACAATTCGTTCATGCGTGTCTTGTCGCCCAAAATGCTTCCCTTTGAAATTGGACTCGAAGGATCTATGGAGAGAACAGCTAATTTATTTTCTTTATTTTGAAATACTTCGCGAGCGAGCGCTTCAATGAAGGTTGACTTTCCTACACCGGGAACACCTGTAATTCCTATGCGCAAAGAGTTTCCTGTGTATGGAAGAATGCGTTCAATCACCTCGTCCATGACTTGCATGTGCTCTCCCCTGTTGCTTTCTAGAAGCGTTAGGGCCGAAGCCAACGCCAAGCGGTCGTGCGCTAAAATGCCATTGACCAACTCATCGGATTGAAAAGAAGCTTGACGTTCTTTCAGTCTATTTTTATATTGAAGTTGGGCGTTGTTCTTGGCATTCATGGACACTTCAAAGAAAAGAAAAAATTAGCAGACGAAGAAGATTATTTTTGTTGAATGGAATACGTCTTCATTTTGGTTGTTGCGCTATTGGGCTCTGGACTCAGTTTCTTCAGTGGCTTTGGATTTGGAACGTTGCTTCTTCCAGTGATGGCGATGTTCTTCGATTTGCAAACAGCTGTATTCGTTACTGCCATTGTTCACTTTTTAAACAATGTTTTTAAGTTGACTTTAGTTGGAAAATATGCGCATTGGAAAACTGTGATTCAATTTGGAATTCCTTCGGCCGTTGGTGCATTCCTTGGCGCTGAAGCACTGAACTACTTAGCACATCTGCAGCAACCTTTGCATGTTGAATTTTGGCTCATTGAAACTGACACCACGTTCCTTGGAGTGGTTATGGGATTTGTGCTTATTCTCCTTGCAGCCATGGAATACTCGAATGCATTGGTGCGTGTAAACAAAGCACCGCGCATTCTTTGGCTGGGTGGAATATTCAGTGGGTTCTTCGGCGGGTTAAGCGGACAACAAGGAGCTATTCGAAGTGCGTTCTTAATGAATCATTTTGAAGACAAGCAAGTCTTTATTGGAACACGTGCAGCACTGGCCTTCATTGTAGACGCGGTTCGTATTTTTACGTACGCGGCTTCCTTCCAGTTATTCTTTCAACATGAAATATATTTACCCATGGCCTTAGCACTCTTGGGTGGAATGAGCGGGGCTTTGATTGGAAATAAATTCCTCAAGAAAACCAGTATTGAGTGGATTCGAAAAACAGTTATGGTGTTCCTATTCGTAATGGGAACACTCATGATTGCCGGATTGGTCTAACTTTATTCGAAGCGCATGTGCTTCACCGAATCTCCAGAATCGCGCAATTCATTCAATGCTTGAATGCCTATTGAAAGTTGAAGCGCGACGTAATTCACGGTAACGTTTTCATCGCTTTTCGAAGTCTTCACTCCTTCTGGGACCATAGGATTGTCTGACACCAACAACAGTGCTCCGCGTGGAATTTTGTTCGCGAATCCAACGGTGAACAGCGTGGCTGTTTCCATATCAATGGCCGTAGACTTAATGTCGGTTAAATATTGTTTGAATTTTTCATCGTGCTCCCAAACTCTTCTGTTCGTGCTGTAAACAGTGCCTGTCCAGTAGTCGCACTCATGCGAACGAATGGCTGCTGAAACGGCCATCTGTAAGCGGAAGGAAGGCAATGCTGGAACTTCGGGAGGCATGTATTCGTTGCTGGTTCCTTCTCCGCGAATGGCAGCTATGGGAAGAATTAAATCCCCTATGCGCGTCTTCTTCAATCCGCCACATTTGCCTAAAAACAAAACAGCCTTTGGATGAATGGCAGAGAGTAAATCCATAATGGTCGCACACATAGCGCTTCCCATTCCGAAGTTAATAATGGTAATGTTATTGGCAGTAACCGTTTGCATGGGTTTGTCTTCACCAATAACTGGAGCGTTATTTTCCTTCGAAAAAATATCGAGGTACTTATGAAAGTTCACGAGTATAATGTACTCGCCAAATCCTTCTAAGGGTGTTCCCGTGTAACGGGGAAGCCAGTCTTTTACTATTTCTTCTTTTGTAACCATTGAATTAAAGATAGATTAAAAACGTGTGGAGACAACAAACGCCCGAAGAACGGGCGTTTGACTATATTTCTTTGAATGATATTATCCGTTCAACATAACTGGCATAACCAACATTAAGATGTCTTCGTTTTCGAACGACTTCTCTACTTCAGTGATTATACCGGCTCTATTTGGAGCGCTCATTTCCACATGCACGTTGTTTGCATCGAGGTTATTCAACATATCTTGCAAGAAGCGTGAGTTGAATCCGATTTCCATGTTGTCTCCAACGAATGTACAAGCCAATTGCTCGTGTGCTTCGTTAGCGAAGTCTAAATCTTCCGCAGACAATTGAATTTCACTTCCAGTTAATTTCAAACGCACTTGATTCGTAGAGCGGTTTGCGAAGATGCTTACACGCTTGATAGAATTCAAAAAGTCTAAACGATCGATGGTCAATTTAAAAGGATTCTCTTTTGGAATTACCGCTTCGTAGTTCGGATATTTCCCTTCAATTAAGCGACACATCAATGTTACGTTGTCGAACGTGAACATGGCGTTGTTCTCTGTGTATTGCATGTTCACTTCAGACTTCAAAGAAGAAAGAGCGCCTTTCAATAAGTTCAAAGGTTTACGAGGAACAATAAATGCTGCTGATTCTCCGCCAATGTCAGAACGCGTCATGCGAACCAACTTGTGTGCATCTGTTGCTACGAAGCGAACGCTTTCGGGTTCAATTTCGAAGAACACACCTGACATGATAGGACGCATATCGTCGTTACCTGCAGCGAAGATGGTTTTAGAGATTGCTCTGTTTAACACATCGGCACCAATTAACAACGCCTTTGAAGCTCCCATTGCTGGGGCCTTTGGAAACTCATCGCCATTTTGTCCGGTTAGTTTGTACTTACCGTTATCACTGGTGATTTCAATTCCGAATGTCTTTCCGTCAACATCGAATGTCAATGGTTGATCTGGAAGACTCTTTAAAATATCTAACAATAATTTTGCAGGCACTGCTATCATTCCCTCCTCTTTGCATTGAATAGCCATGCGGGTATTCATGCTTGTTTCCAAGTCCGACGCGGAAAGCGTCAGCTCGTCTTGTTTCATTTCGAACAAGAAGTTATCGAGGATTGGAAGGGTATTGTTTGAGTTCAATACGCCGTTTAACAATTGTAATTGTTTTAAAAGGCCGAGGGAGTTGACAATGAATTTCATGTGTTGTCTTTAATCTAGTTTACGGGACAAATATAAAGCAGTCCGTTTCGAAATAAATTAGGGGTTAAATATGAACTTATTCACTATTCGAATCTGATAAGGTAGGCTTTTGATCTTTTTCTTGAATTGGTTCTAACCAAAACGGATCTTCATCGCTAAGCTCTGGCTCAACTTCATGTTGGTATACCGGCTCTATCGGACCTTGTTTCCGGAAATACCACGCTAGCATAATTCCGCATATGAATCCGCTAATGTGTCCTTCCCACGAAACTTGTTGTTCGATGGGAAACATATACCAGACGGTGTATCCGTAGACAAATCCGACAGCCATGGAGATGCGCTTCGTGTTTAGATTCTTTCGAAATATTCCACTAAAGAAAAGAAAAGCGAATTCGGCATAGATGAGCACGCTTGCACCGACGTGAACGTTTTCCCTTCCAATTACAAAAAGAAGAATTGGGGAAAACACCCACATGATAAGGAAGACGGGTATGGCTATCTCGTAATAGAAAAAAAACAAGGTGATTGTTAGAATGAAGAAGGCTAGAACGTTGTTCCACAGGTGTTCGGGTGAAGCGTGCACGAAGAGCATGGTTGGCATATGAAGAAGACCTTTCCAGGTGCGCGGTTCAACTCCGAAATTGGAAAGAGAAACGTTCATGTATCGCGAACCGTAAAATGAAATCACAAAAAGCAGCACAAAAATAGAAGACCACAAGAGTGCGTCGAGAAGTTTTATTCGGTCTTGAGGTAAAATCATGCGATCATATTAGCAACAGCTATTCCAAAACGAAGATTCATGAATAATAGAGACAAGCTGTCAGTTCCTTTTCCACTTACTAAAAATTCAGTGTGAATAAAGACTTAAAACGGCCGTGTAAAAGTATAAAGCATAAAATAGATTTGACCTTGTTAATTACACACCCAACATGAGTCAATCTGATATTCACGCTTTAATAAAATTGCTCGATGATCCCGACGAAGTAGTCTTCGATACGGTTCGCGAAGCCATTACTGAGAAGGGCGAAGCTGTGTTGCATACGTTAGAAGATCATTTCATTATTGGAAGTGGCGATCAGCTTGCGCTTCAGCGTTTATCGGAAATTATTGCGAACATTCAATACAAGACTACTTATTCAGCGATTAAAGACTGGCAATTGGGTGAGCAGGATTTGTTTGAAGGAATGTTAATCTTGAACAAGTACTATCAGCGTAACGTTCCGAGTGAAGAGATTACGTATTTGTTCTCGAGATTGCGTCAGGATATTTGGTTGGAATTGAACGAACGCTTAACCGCGTTGGAAACGGTTAACGTTTTGAATCATATTATCTTTAAGCTTTGCGGATACACGAGTGTCTCTGGAGAAATTCAGAACGCTCCGCATTCGTTGTTCGATGTGTTGAACACGAAGACAGGAACATCGTTAAGCATTGGCACACTGTATTTGTTGTTGGCTCGCAGTTTAGACTTACCTATTTACGGTGTGAATTTACCTGGACATTTCTTGTTGTGTTATGTTGAACAAATGCCCGAGTGGTTGTTACCCGAAGGCGAAACCGACACAGACGAAATTTTATTTTACATTAATCCAGCTGCAGGCGGCTCCATCCTAGACCGCGAAGAGATTGAGCAGTTTATTACCAGTCAGCATTTACCTTTGGATCAGCGTTTCTTCGATCCATGTTCAAGCTCCGATGTTGTTACTCGCAACATTAATGCGCTTAGTCATCATTACATCTCACAGAACAATGCCGATAAGGTTAGGGAGTTGCAGGTGTTGTTGAGTGTTTTGTTGGAAATAGAATAGGAACTTCGTAATTCCTACTTCGTAATATGAAAATCAGAGATTTTATTCCTATTTAATAATTGGAACTTCGTTGTAAATCAATTGTGAATTACGCAGTAGGAATAAAACCGAAGGTTTTCCAATAACGTCGTTCACATTACGCAGTAGGA
>JBIKZA010000046.1:0-21420 GCA_044354975.1 Flavobacteriales bacterium | reverse complement strand
CATACGGTCTTTGATTGAATTTCCAGGATTAAAGGTTTCCACTTTCGCCAACACTAACGCTGGAATGTCTTTCACTATGGTGTTTAATTTCACCATAGGTGTATTGCCAATGGTGCCGAGAATGTTTTCGTGATACTTCATGCTGCGAAGGTAGGTTGGAAGATTTAATTTTTTCTGATCGACTCTGCTGGTCGGAAGGTTGATACATATAGCGAAGGAAGAATCATAGCCAATACACATACGCAAAGCGTAAGCGCATTCAACACAACAATTTCCATCGGGTTCATGAGAATTGGAATTTCAGACACGTAATAATTAGCAGGATCTAATTTGAAAAATCCGGTGTATTTCTGAAACAGAGCGATTCCAATGCCGAGGATATTTCCAATGAGAACGCCTTTGCCAATGATGTGTGCTGCATGCCATAAGAAGACACGCAACATGATTGGATTGGGTAATCCCATAGATTTTAGCGTGCCAATGAACGATTGTCTTTCGAGAATGAGAATTAGCAATGCAGATGTCATGTTCACGATGGATAGCACTACCATGAGCACCACAATAATGACTACGTTCACATCGAGCATTTCCAACCAAGCAAAAATTTCTGGATTGCGATCCGTTAATGGTATAACGAATAAGTCATATGGAATGGCTTCCCACAAGGGATCTCTCACTTGCTCAAGCGCCTCATAATTTTCAACTTGAACTTCATATCCACCAATGTAATTCACTTCGCTTCCGCGCAAGTTCGAATAGGTCCATCGCGGAGTAACGAATTCATTCTCGCCGTGAGGTGGAAATTTTAAGTGAACATAAGTGGTGTCGGGAATTTGATATGGCGCGGTCGTTATTAATCCGAAGGTAGTGTCGCGCATTTCCAGATAGTAGATAGGATCCTTAGCGGGCGTTCCGTCGAGCCAGTGTTGTTCGAATTCTCCGTTATTACCGAAGCCAATCGGAGAAATGAAAGTGAGCAAAGGAACCGTAGCGGTATCTACGACTATTTGTCCCTGCAGCCCCCAACCTCCGAACTGCTGCAGATAAGCGAGATGCACGAAAATGAATTTTTCATCGTACTCTTCCAACTCTGTTTTATATGTTCCAACCAGTGTGAAATTTTGCTGTTGAATGTCGTCTTCGCTGTTAACGATGTACAAACTCATTTTCTGTCCGAGTTGAAGCGCTAAGCGATTCGCAATGTATTCCGACAATACAATTTCAGCAACAGGAAGTGTGTCTGCGTTGTACTTCAGTTGCATCACACGACCTTGTGTAAGAACACTGTGCAAAAATGTCGTGTCGTATTGTTCTTCGATACCTTTCGCAACAACTCCTGACAATCCAGCCTTGGACTCCACAATGGCAGGCTTTTGAGCGTAAACGCTAATGTTTTTTATGCCTGGAATTTTCTTTAATTCTTGAATTAAGGATTTATCGTAAAGCAACGGCACAGATTCTTGCGCAGCGTTATCACCGTTCGAAACAATTTGAAAATGTCCACCGAATCCAATTACTTTTTGTCGCACTTCTGACTGAAAGCCTTTCACAATGCCCAATGCAAGAATCATAAGCGCAATTCCAATGGCCACTCCCCACATAGCAATGCGGACAATTGGCTTTGAAATACGCCCATTGTCGCTTGCTTTTAGCATGCGAAAAGCTAAGAAAGAGGCTAGCTTAAAAGATTTCATTGCGGCTCAAAGTTAGGACTTCGACATTGGAAAGTTACTAACTTCATTTATTTCGGTTCAATTTTGGTTAAGAATGAACAAAATTTGTTTGCCCATGAAACACGTTCGTTTTCATCTTATATTCTTTGTTGTTTTAGTGCTAAACACTGTTCGCATGTTTGCACAAAGTTCTGGCGCCTCAAATACTGTCGATTACTTTGGGTTGTTGAAGAACAAACGTGTGGCAGTTGTTGCCAATCAGACCAGTCTAATTGGAAATGTTCATTTAGTCGACACACTTTTATCAAGCGGAATCCAAGTCGTGAAAATATTTGCACCTGAACATGGCTTTCGAGGGGAAGCGGGAAACGGTGATCATATAAACGATGGCGTAGATAAGAGAACCAAGCTTCCGATTATTTCATTGTACGGAAGCCATGTTAGACCAACTGCGGAAATGCTTTCAGGTGTCGATGTGATTGTTTTCGATATTCAGGATGTGGGTGTGCGGTTCTATACTTTTTTGGCAACCATGCAAGAGGTTATGGAGGCAGCTGTAATAAGCAAAAAGGCGGTAATTGTTTTAGACCGCCCGAATCCGAATGGCTATTACATAGACGGGCCGGTAATGACCGATCCGAAATTGTATTCGTTTGTTGGACAGCTGCCTATTCCCATTGTGCATGGATGTACACTTGGCGAGTTAGCAAAAATGATAAATGGAGAAGGTTGGTTAACAGGAAAGAAATCCTGCGAATTGACTGTTATTCTATGTAGCCAATACACTCACAAGTCTTATTTTGAGTTGCCAATTAAGCCTTCGCCAAACTTGCCCAACATGACTTCTATTTATGCCTACCCTAGTTTGTGTTTGTTCGAAGGAACTTGCATTAGTATTGGGAGAGGAACCAACTTTCCGTTTCAACAATTTGGATTCCCGAATTGCAAAGTGGCTGAAACATCTTTCACCCCGAAAGAAATTCCTGGAGTGTCTTCCAACCCACCATTCGAAAATCAACTGTGTAAGGGAATCAAAGTGAGTTTCGAAAAGCGTCCAACCCAATTGAATCTTTCTTGGTTAATGAACATGTACAGCAGTTATCCGAATAAGGAAAAGTTCTTTTCATCTCCTGCTTTTTTCGATAAATTAGCCGGAAACACCTTTCTTCGAAAGCAGGTTGCAAGCGGTGTTTCTGAAGATGATATTCGAGCTTCTTGGCAAAAGGATTTAGATAGCTATAAAGTCATCCGTAAGAAATATTTATTATACCCCGATTTCAATTAATCATGAACAGTTCAATTAAAATTTTTCTTCTCTCCTTAGCTTTTTTTCTAGGTGGAAAAACTGCTTTTGCTCAGTTGGAAAATACGACTCGCGATGTTGCCCGAAAGCATCCGAATGGCAAACCATATGTTGTGGTGTATATGAAAAACACGACCGGAGAAATTGTGAAGGAAGAGGTGTATTATTCAAATGGAAATTTGGAATGGGAAGGATTTTACAAACGCTCCATTGAAGACGGTTCGTGGAAGTATTATTATCCGAATGGAAAATTGAAGAGCAATCAGTATTACACCAAAGGCAAAGAGAACGGTGTATTTCTCGACTATAACGAAGAGGGGAAACTAGTTAAGCAGAGTTTATTCAAAGACGGTAAGCTAGTTTCAGAACGAAGTTTTTAAACTTATTTTTTCGGAAGCCATTTGTTTTCTTCAGCGCCCAATTCGTGCGCTGCTGCGCGCGAAAGCGTAAACAAATAATCAGAAAGTCTATTCAAGTATTGAATGAAAACTGGATTAACGGTAGAGAGCTCTGCAAGGGCAGTAGCCATGCGCTCTGTTCGTCGACAGACAGTGCGTGCCACATGAATGTGCGAAACAGTTGGGTGTCCGCCAGGAAGTATGAAGTGCTTCAATTCAGGGAGCTCAGCAGTCATGCGGTCAATTTCTTTTTCAAGAATTTCAGCTGCATCTTCAGGAAGCGCGGGCAATTGAATTTTTTCTACCTGATCAGGCTCGGTTGCAAAGTGACTTCCAACTACAAAAAGATTGTTTTGAATTTCACGAAGCGTTTGCTGGTGTGATGGAAGCAAGTCAGCTACTAAACCAATGAACGAATTCAATTCGTCTATGTCACCGTATGCCGCTATGCGTATGTGATGCTTGGGAAGTCTTGTTCCCCCTAACAACATCGTTTTTCCGTCGTCTCCTTTCTTCGTGTAAATCTTCATTCTCTTATTCTTTAATGGGTTCTGGTAAATTCCATGTTCCTCGAATCACAAACCGAACGGTCGTTCGGTTGCGCTGTTCAAGCAATACTTCTTTGTATTGCAAGAGCTGTTGCATAACCATTGGCTTCGGGTGACGAATGGTTAAGATCGACACGTTGTCGTTATATCTAACATGAAAATCGCTCAACTGTTCAACGAGCGCGTTTAATTTATCTGAATCAGACGGAATACAAACTGAAAAGTCGAGTGCTGAATTTTCCATCATGTGCACGTGAATGCCCAAGCTAGCAAAGGTGTTGAAGATGAAAGTGAGATTGTCTTCCACCACAAAACTGAAATCTTTGGTTGAAATGGAAACTAGCGTTTGATTTTGTTTCAATATATACGAAGCCACTTCCAATTCGGTATTTGCCTTCTCTACAATGCGCGTTCCCTGAGCGGTAGGATTCAAGAACGATTTAATGTTAAGTGGAATGTTTTTGTTTTGAAGCGGCTTAATAGTCCTTGGATGAATAACACTTGCTCCGTAATATGCTAACTCCACGGCTTCGCGGAAGGAAATCTCTTTCAGCAATTGGGTAGGTTGGAAACATTTCGGATCGGCGTTCAACAAACCGGGTACATCCTTCCAAATCGTTACCGATTCAGCATTCAATAAAAATGCGAATATCGCCGCTGAAAAATCAGATCCTTCGCGCCCTAATGAAGTCAATTTTTTCTTTTCGAAGAAATCTTGCGAAGCATCTTTCGCAGAATCTTGCTCCGCATCTTGTGCAACATCTTTCGTAGAATCTTGCAACGCATCGTGCGAAGCACAGGCGCCAATAAATCCTTGAAGCACAAGCGTAGAACTTGATTGAAATTCATGTTGAAGGGACGTAACTTTTTGTTCGCTCATTTCCCACTGCACTCGCGCATCGCGAAAGCGCGCATCGGTTATCACGTAATCATTGCTGTTAAGTCGCTTCGAAGAAAGATTGTTTTTGTTGAAGCACGCATTCACGATGGCAGTCGATAGGTATTCGCCGTATCCGATAATGCGGTCGTATTCTTCATCGAAACCTGCGGTGATCTCACGATTGCAAATTTGATTCAGTTCATCGAAAACCTGCAACCAATCGGTGTCGGTTTCTACTTCTAATTCTTTGGCTATGTTGAAATGAAATTCAAATATTTCCAGAAGTTCTTTTTCGAAATCTTTTCTTTCGAAGCGCTTCTTATGAATGGTTTCCAGCGCATTGGTTGTTTTGCCCATAGCAGAAACAATCACAATTTTGTTTTCTGGAAATAGATTCAAAATGGAACATACATTTCGCACTGCTTCAGCATTTCGCACAGAAGCCCCGCCGAATTTATGCACGGTTATTTGTGCCATGATGCTTGTCTTATTTGTTCAGTAAATAAATATCCGTTTAACCATTCTCCTGAAAAAGTAGCGTTGTACTTTCTATAAAAATTCATCGCGGGTTCGTTCCAATCGAGCACTTGCCATGTCATGCCATGAAAATTTCTTTTCGCGCATTCAATAGCCACTGCTTCAAACAAACGAGCGCCAATTCCATTTCCGCGTATTTCTTCCTTCACCACAATGTCTTCCAAATAAATCATAGGGCCTTTCCAAGTGCTGTAGCGAATGTAGTAAAAAGCTATGCCTACGATTTGTTCATTTTGCTCTGCGACGTAAAATTCAAAAAATGGATTGTCCTGAAATCCCCAAGCTTCCATCTGCTCAACAGAAACCACAACGGCCTCGGGTTCCTTTTCATATACCGCCAATTCTTGAATAAGCGCAAGTGATTCCTTCAGATCGGCTTTCGTTCCTTTTCGAACGTGGGTCATTTCCATGCCGCAAAGTAAAAGCAAAAAACAATGAAATACATCCTGTTGTACCTTTGCATTATGGCAGGAGTACGTTTAGAAAAATTTGGTTCGCTAATTAAGCGCGAGTTGGCAGTGTTGTTTCAACAAAATGCACGCGAATGGTTGGGGGGAAGCATGGTAACCATAACGCAAACACGTGTGGCGCCCGATTTAAGTTTAGCGCGCATTTACATCAGCGTTTTTCCTTCAGATAAGAAGGATGAGGCGTTGAAATTGTTGAAGCAGAACCATTCTTCTGTAAAAAGAGAATTGGGGTTGAAGGTCGGAAAGCAAATGCGAAAGGTTCCGGAGTTGCAGTATTACATTGACGATTCGCTCGACTATTACGAGACGATAGATAATTTATTGAAGAAATAAGCATGCATTACGATCCTATTAAACGCAGTTTAGGAGGTGTTTTCAATAGCACTCCGTTTTTGCGTAAGTTGTTTTATTTTTTGTTAGATGTGTTGCTTCTTCGTTCATGGCACATACGAAGTGAGCTTAGAAAACTGAATGGAAGTGGCGTGAAGAATATCTTGGATGCGGGATCTGGCTTCGGGCAGTACTCTTTCTGGATGAGCAAAGAGTTTTCTCAAGCCGATATTTTAGCGGTAGACGTGAAGGAAGAGCAAGTCGCCGATTGCAACGCGTTTTTCAATCGAATTGGAAAGGGTCAAGTGAAGTTTGAAGTGGGAGATTTGGTGACGTTTGTTCAGCCTGAAAAATTTGATTTGGTATTGTGTGTAGACGTTATGGAGCACATTGAAGAAGACGTTCAGGTGCTGACGAACTATTGCAACAGTTTGAAAACTGGAGGCATGCTTTTAATTAGTACTCCGAGTAATATGGGTGGAAGCGATGTGCACGACGACGGCGAGACCTCGTTCATTGAAGAGCATGTTCGCGACGGATATGGTATTGATGAGATTGAAGAGAAATGCCTTCGTGCCGGATTCTCGAAAGTAGACGCACGTTACAGCTATGGCGCTCCCGGAAAGATTTCTTGGAAGTTGTCAATGAAGTATCCCATGCTACTATTGAATAAATCGAAGGCGTTTTTTATTGTGTTGCCGATTTATTATTTGGTAACTATGCCCTTCGCGTTATTGTTAAATGTGTTTGATGTGAATGGAACGCACAGCACAGGCACTGGGTTAATTGTTAAAGCTTGGAAGTAAGATGAAGTTCTTAATTGTTGGATTGGGAAACATAGGCGCGGAATACGCGAATACCCGTCATAACATTGGGTTCTTGGTCGCCGACGAGTTAGCCGCGAAACACAACGCAACTTTTTCTACCGAGCGTTACGCCGACAAAACAGAATTTCGTTCGAAGGGAAAGACATTCATTGTCATTAAACCTTCCACCTACATGAATTTATCTGGAAATGCCTTGCGCTATTGGATGCAGCAAGAGAAGGTTTCTTTGGAGCATGTTATGGTGGTGACTGACGATTTGGCTTTGCCCTTCGGAAAGGTTCGTATGCGCGGGAAGGGCAGCGACGGTGGGCACAACGGATTGAAGCACATTCAACAGATATTAAATACGGGAGATTACGCCCGTATTCGTGTGGGTGTAGGGAAGGAATTCGATAAAGGTCAGCAGGTGGATTATGTTCTCGGCGCATGGACCGGCGAAGAGAAGGAAGGCTTGGAAGCGGTTGTTCAGAAATCGGCACAAGGATGTTTGTCTTTTGCGTTCATTGGTTTGGCTCTAACCATGAACACGTTTAATTCGAAGTAGATTATTTCTTCAGGACTATGTTAGGGTGTTGTTCTAAAACACCACGAGTTGTTTTTATATAAAAAATTGGTTCCGAGTGATTTAGGTGTATCATTGTTCCACCTTATTTATAAACAACCGTATGAAAAAACTGATTTTATCACTTTTAACAGTAGTAACTGTAATCTCGGCGCAGGCCTTTGATAAACTAACATTAACCAATGGAATGCAGTTTCAGGGAGATGTTGTTAAAGTTAAAGCTTTTAGCGTGATGTTTAAAACAGAGGTTGGAAAAGTCGAAGTCCCCGCAAAAGATATTTATTCAGTTGAATTCGAAAATCCTAACGATGAGCAGTTTTTGGAATACATTGCTATTCTGAATTCTGCAGATTCTGCAGATAAGTGCATGAATGGTCAAATGGACGCACAAAGGTATCATGGCAAAAAAGCAGGGCATTTGGTTTTAGGTCTTTTATTCGGTCCATGGGCTATTATTGGAACTGCAATTGTAGCAAATCCAACACCTTATAACGCCGAGAATAACAATACCGTGGGTTTGTCTCAAAATAAAGATCAGTTCAATGATGCTTTATATTTAATGTGTTACAAGAGAGAAGCTAAAAAGACATTAATTGGCAGGGAGTTCGCGGGTTTCAGTGTTCAATTGGCAGGGGTGTTAGTAGCCAGATTTGCTTTGAGCGGTTTTCACGATTGAACCTTTGTGTAGTGATTTTTTGGATAGAAAGTTTGATTCAGAAAAGCGCTTCGGCGCTTTTCTTTCGACTTTTTTTATATGGCTTGCTTTGACCCCATGCAGTAAACTGAGAAATTCTGAAATAGAGAAGTAGATCAAAGATTAATTTCTATCATTTAAAGCAAGATTTTTTTTATTAACAGCGGTTGTATAGTTCGGGATTTATTGTATAATTGTTCAACCTTAATAAAAAAACCAAATGAAAAGAAACTTATTTTTTGCGTTTTTCTCATTTCTCTTGATAATCAGTTTGGCATCTTGTTCAGCCCTGCACTCTGGTTACATGAACGATTCAGCGGCGTTATCTCAACCTAATTTCACGTATGTTCAACGAAATGTTCAGGGATCTTCAACTGCTACATACGTTTTAGGTATTGGCGGTTTGGGAAAAGAAACCCTCGTGAATACAGCAAAAATGAATATGATGGACGTAGCATTGTTAAAAGACAATCAGGCGTTGGTAAATACCACAGTAAATTTTAAAAATTCTTTTTATTTCGGACTAATCGTTACAGTAACTTGCACCGTAACAGCCGACGTTGTTGAATTTAAATAACGTCTAATCCGACCCAGCCGTTTAAACACTTAACCTCAAAATAAAATCAAAATGAAAAAAAATCTCTTCTTAGCCTTAACGGCAATCACAATGCTTTTAGCATCTTGCACGATTCAACAACGTGTTTATCAACCAGGTTTGTCTATTGAATGGAAAGGTATTCACCAAGGACAAACAAAATCAGATGTTGAACAAAATGCAGCAGTTCAAACAACAACAACAGAAACTCAAGTAGCAGTTTCAAATGAAGTAGTTGCTTCTACTGAAAATGTTGCAGCTTCTGTAACAGCAGAGCCTGCAGTTGCAGCTGTTGTTGAAAAAGAGCAAAAGGTTTCAAAGAAAGAATTGAAGCAAGCAGTTAAAGAATTCAAGCAGGAAGTTGCTGCTATAGTTTCTAACGAGTCTGCAGTTGCGTCTGTACAAACAGCTAGCGCAAACAGCCAAGATGCAAGCCAACCAGAATCTTGGGTATACGTACTTTTGATTTTGTTAGTGCCTTTCGGAACTACAATCGCGGTTTATTTGCATGAAGGAACTTGGAACAAAAAGGTTACAACTAATTTAATTCTTACTTTACTTTGTGGAATCCCAGGTTTGATTCACGCTTTAGTTACCATTTTTGGAAAAAAGTAAAACTTTGATTTACATAAAATTCGGCCTGAGAATGCTTATCATTCTCGGGCCTTTTTTATTGCTATTTCTTCCTGGCGATTATTTCGATTACGGAACTTCAATCTGTCCGTCCAAAGTCTTCCTGAACATGGAGTGTTTTGGATGCGGTTTAACGAGAGGAGTGATGCACTTGATTCATTTCGACTTGACGAAGGCTTGGCAATTCAATAAAATTTCTTTTATTATTGTTCCCTTGGGTGTTTTGTTTTGGATTCACGTGCTAGGCAAGGTCTTGAAACGAAACTGGTTTCAATTTTTCGACAAACTTTATTGAACCTCTTCGAATTAGGTTATTCGTGCCGTTCCCCTTGTCATTCTCAATAAATTAACTATCTTTGCACTCCTTTTTAAGGTACTGTTATGAACGACATGGTTAAAATTCTTTCTGGTTCCGCGTCTAAATACTTAGGCGAGGGTATTGCTCATTCCTTCGGAACAGAGCTCGGAAACGTATTGATTCAGCGCTTCAGCGACGGCGAATTTTCTCCGTCAATTGAAGAAACAGTGCGTGGAAAAGACGTGATTATTGTTCAGTCTACCTTCCCTCCTCAAGATAACTTAATGGAACTTTTACTTTTGATAGATGCCGCGAAACGAGCGTCTGCCAAGCGTATTGTTGCCGTTATGCCCTACTTCGGATTGGCAAGACAAGACAGAAAAGACAAGCCACGTGTTCCAATAGGAGCCAAGCTTGTAGCCAACTTACTAACTTCTGCTGGTGTTGACCGTGTGATTACCATGGACCTTCACGCAGAGCAAATTCAAGGTTTCTTTGAAGTGCCTGTGGATCACTTGTATGCAAGCACAATTATGATTCCTTTCCTTCAGGCAAAAAACATGACCAACTTGGTTATTGCTGCACCTGATACCGGAGGAACAAAACGCGCGAGTGCTTACGCAAAAATTTTGGGATGTGATCTTGCTATTTGTTACAAGCAACGCAAGGCCGCTAACCAAATTGAAAGCATGACCGTTATTGGTGATGTGAGAGGAAAAGATGTCATTATCGTAGACGACATGGTAGACACTGCGGGAACGTTGTGTAAAGCCGCTGAAATGATGATGGAACACGGCGCGTTAAGCGTAAGAGCCATGTGCACACACGCTGTAATGAGTGGACCAGCTTATGAGCGCATTCAAGATTCTGTGTTGAAGGAATTAATTGTGACCAACAGCGTGCCTTTGAAAGAAGGAAAGCAAAAAGATAAAATCACGGTGTTAGACATTTCCGAATTATTCGCAAGTGTTCTTCAAAACATGATTGAAAACAAAAGTATCAGTTCGAAATTTATTATCTCTTAAAATCAAATAACATGAAGCAATTTTCATTGAGCGGCTCTCTCCGCGAGAGCGTAGGAAGACAAAATGCAGCAGAACTACGTCGCAAAGGAGACATTCCTGGCGTTATCTACGGTGGTGGCTCTTCTACACACTTTAGCATTAACACCAAAGTAATGGACAAAATCATGGCGTCTTCAGACACCTTGGAATTGTTAATCGAAATCGACGGAACAGTTCGTCATGGTCTTATTCAAGAAGTTCAGCGTCACCCAGTGACAGACAAAGTTGTTCACTTGGATGTCTTGGAATTAGTTCCTGGAAAAGAAGTTAAAACAGCATTACCCGTTCGTGTAACAGGTAACTCTGAAGGTGTGAAGTCGGGTGGTCGTTTAGCGATCAACTACCGTAAGGTTCGCGTTTTCGGAAAGCCAGAAGAACTTCCAAACGAAATTATGCTTGATATCACACACTTGAAAATTGGTGATATGATTCGTATTCGTGAAATTGCTATTCCAGGTTGTAAAGTATTGGAAGCTGATGCTGCTGCTGTTGTTGCAGTTCAAGCAACTCGTGCTTCTATTGCTGCTGCAACTGCAGACAAAGCACCAGAAGGAAAGAAGAAAAAATAATTTTCGCCCAATTAAAAAAGGGACACCTCAATTTGAAGGTGTCCCTTTATTTTTGCATTAATAATTCATTATGCCTAATCCAAAACCAAATCGTTCTCGCAGCGAGCGTCCAGCTCGTTCGGGTTCTTCAAAATCGGAACGTCCGGAAAGAGGAGCTCGTCCAGAGCGCCCTGCTTCTTCAAGACCCGATCGTCCAACACGCGGAGGTGCTTCGTCGAGACCAGATCGTCCTGTTCGTTCAGGTTCTGACAGGCCAGATCGTCCTGCACGTGGAGGTGCTTCAACGAGACCAGAGCGCAGTGATCGTCCTGATCGTCCGGCTTTTTCCGACCGTCCAGCACGTGGCGAAGGGAGAAGTGAAGGTGGAAGAGGTGGCGCAAGACCTACAGGCGGTGGACGTTCAAACCGTACAGGCGGAAGAAACGAAAGTCGTTACAACGCGGAACGTCCAGAACCCAAGCCAGCAGCTCGCCCCGAGCGCCCGGCAAAGGCACCGAAGGACACGAGCCGTCACGACAGAGGAAAGAATGTTTTGGGCACAAGACCTAAACGCACAGAAGCGCCGAAGAAATTTGTGCGCGACGAAGATGCGCCGAAGCCATATCGTTCAAACGCACGTGAGCGTGTAAAAGAAGAAAAGAAGAAAGAAAAAAGTGGGGGACTTCATAAGGAGTTCGTTCCAGAAAAAGCATACATAAGCAAGACCGAGCGCGAAGGATTGATTCGTTTGAATAAGTTCTTAAGCAACGCAGGAATTGCTTCTCGTCGCGAAGCCGATCAGTTGATTGAACTGGGTTTGGTGAACGTGAACGGTGTTGTGGTGAAAGAATTGGGATTGAAAATAGATCCGAAGAATGACGTTGTGAAATACGACGACGCGGTTCTTCGTCCAGAAAAATTGCGTTACTTCTTGTTGAATAAGCCGAAAGGATTCCTTACAACAATGGAAGATCCTGAAGGAAGAAGAACAGTAATGGATTTAGTGAAAGATGCGTGTGTTGAACGTATTTATCCTGTCGGAAGATTGGATAGAGCAACAACGGGCTTGTTGTTATTCACGAACGACGGAGAATTGGCGAAACGCCTCATGCATCCGAAACACGAGTTCCCGAAATTGTATCATGTTGAAACCGATCAGAAAGTAAGATCTGAGCACGTGGATCAAATGCGTGAAGGGTTTGTCTTAGACGACGGATTCATTAAGGCAGATGAGATAGAGTATGTGGAAGGGGTGAACGCTAAAAAGCAAGTGGGTATACGTATTCACAGCGGAAGAAATAGAATTGTTCGTCGCATGTTCGAACACTTCGGTTATACCGTTGTAAAATTGGATCGTGTCATGTATGCCGGTTTAACGAAGAAGGAACTAACGAGAGGAAGATATAGACCACTTACGGAAGGTGAAATCGGATTCTTGAAAATGATTCGTTAATGAACCCTACCGTTCGCATAGCCAATCAACTTTCTGAAGACTGGATGTTACTCATCTTCGTCTTTGCTTTGGGAGTTGTTGCGTGGGTAAATCGCGATAACACGGTATTGCGTGCGATTTTACGTTCGGTATTAAGTAGAAGATTTTTCAAGCAGGAAGAACGAAGAGAAGGGCATGGCTGGAAAAATTTCGGAATGTTAGTTTGTTTTTTTCTCATGGGCGGATTGGTGCTAACTCTTCTGAGTAAACGCTATTTTTCCGACATTTTTACCTTGTTTTCAATTTATCAATTTCTCATTAGTGTTGCTATTGTTGTAGCTCTTTTTGGATTCAAATGGGTCATGACGTGGTTGATTGCCTTCTTTACAGGCGGGGCATCATCTGCTCTAGAAGACTACAATAAATACTTGGCGTTAACTTCAAGGTTTGCTGTGATAGCCCTAACAGTACCCCTGTCATTGGCGGTATATTCAACTGGAAATGTGAGTGACACGGCCTTAAATTTATCTCTTGGTTTATTGATTGTTGTTCCGTTTTTAAGTGCAATCCAGGCTATGTTTTCGGCAATGCAAATGGGTGTACCATTTTTCTATATCTTTTTTTACCTTTGCACCTTCGAAGTTCTGCCTTGGGCAGTGCTTTCGAAACTAATTTGGCTTAACGTTTTTTAGAGGATATCCTCAACTTTTAGAAATGGCAGAGAAAATTAAAACAATTTTAATTACGCAACAAGATCCTGGGTCCGACAAGAACCCTTATGTAGATCTTGCTAAAAAGCATAAGCTAAAAATTGATTATCGTCCTTTCGTGCATGTTGAAGGCCTTAGTGGACAAGACTTCCGTCAGCAACGCATAGATTACGCTGAACACCCCTCAGTGTTGTTCACCAGCAGAAATGCAGTGGATCATTATTTTCGTTTAGCGAAAGAATTACGCATGACTGTTTCCGACGCAACGAAATATTTTTGTCTCAGTGAAGCCATTGCTTTTTATCTTCAGAAGTATACTCAGTTTAGAAAAAGAAAAATTTTCTACGGCAACGGAACCTTTGCAGAAATAATGGATTACGTGAAGAAGCACAAAACGGAAAAGTTTATGCTGCCTTGTTCAGATATGCTAAAGCCAAGTATTCCTGAAATTTTAACGAAAGAAAAAATTGACTACTCAAAGGCTGTCATGTACAAAACGGTTTGCAGCGATTTAAGTGATTTGGCCGATGTGAAATACGACATGCTTGTATTCTTCTCTCCTTCAGATATTGAGTCGTTATTCAAGAACTTTCCAAAGTTCAAACAGAATACAACCAAGATTGCTGTATTCGGACAAACCACTGCTCTGGCGGTTGAAAATGCGAAGCTTCGCATAGATGTTATGGCACCGAACCCAAAGGCTCCAAGCATGAGTAAGGCTATCGAATTGTTCATTCAGCAGAAATAATATTCTCTTTTATGGCATAAGTGTTTGCGAAGGCATTGAATGCGTTTCATGACTTTTGTATTCATGATACACGTAAATCAACTCCACTATACCCTAGCACTGTCGAACGTGCCCCATTTAGGTCCTATTCGATTTCGTAAGCTTATTGAAAAGTTCGGTTCGGCGGAAGCTGCCTTTCATACTCCTGTTTTCAAATGGGAGCTTCCTATTCGATTCAAATTCGATGCGGAGAAGAAAACTGAATTTCTGCTCAAAGCGGAGCGCGAAATGAGCGATGCCCTTCAACATAAAATTGAAATAGTAACTTATGCCTGTGACAATTATCCCAAGCGATTGAAGTACTTCGACGATGCACCTGTTTTTCTTTTTAAACGAGGCCATGCACAGGTTAATCCAGCCCGAACCATAGGCATAGTTGGAACGCGCAACGCAACGGCTTATGGCAGATCGTTCTGCAATGAACTCATTGCATCGCTTCGTGAATTGGATGTGGTAGTCATAAGCGGACTGGCTCTTGGAATAGATGCTCAGGCTCACACTTCGGCATTAGAAAGCAAATTGGTCACGTGGGCGTGCATAGCCAACGGACATGAGAATATTTATCCGAAAGAGAATCGAAAACTCATTCAGCGTATTGAGGAAACCGGATTGGTATTTTCGGAATTGGCGCCCTATGTTAAGGCTGAAAGAGAGTATTTTCAAACGCGAAACAGATGCATAGCAGCTCTTTCGGATGCGGTGCTTGTTGTGGAGTCAGCGTCCAAGGGTGGAGCGCTTGTAACAGCGAATTTCGCGAACGACTTCAACAAGGAAGTTTTTGCATTGCCCGGTCGAGCGAACGATGCATACAGCAGAGGCTGTAACAATCTCATACGTCAACAAAAGGCCCATTTGATTACCTCTGCTGAGGAGTTGTGTTTGCTTATGGATTGGCAGTTGGATGCCAAGGCAACGCAATTAGTTATTCCGGAATTGAGTGTGGAAGAGACGAAGGTTTTCAATTTGCTTCGAAGAGAAAACTCGTTAGATTTAGATGTTTTGAAGTTGAAATTCGAAGGTGAAAATCTAGCGCTTCATTTGTTGAAATTAGAATTGAAAGGGGTGGTACGCTGTTTACCCGGAAACAAAATTGAATTGGCTTAATCCTGTGACTTGTTGTATTGAAATTTTTTCAATAAAGCCGGAACGAAGACAAGGCAGAAAACACTTCCAATGGTGCAGACAGTTAGGAAAATAAGAGCCACGGATGAAGGAATAATGTGAACCGGATAGAACTCAACCACTGCTCCTTGCATACGAACCAACCCCACTGTTTGTTGAAGGTAGGTAAGCGTTAAGCCGAGTACGGTTCCAACCAGTGCGCCCGTTAGGTTAATGAATACTCCTTCTAGAATAAAAATGTTACGAATGGTGGCTTTGGTAGCGCCCATGCTGTACATAACGTGAATGTCTTTTTTCTTTTCAATAATGAGCAGCGTAAGTGAAGCCAAGATGTTGAAGCTTGCAATGATGAGAATGAAAACCAAAATGAGGTAGGTTGCCCATTTTTCGCTCTCGTTGGTTTTGTACACCAATGCGTTTTTGTCTTCTCTTGTTTGAACGTTGAGGTTGGGAAGCATCGCTTGAAGTTCTTCTTTCAACTTATTCAAATTCGTATTTGGTGAAGTCTGAATTTCCAAAGCAGTAAACGTAGAATCCATTTCATACAGCTCTCGCGCTAGGCGGAAAGGGAGGAAAATATACTTCTTATCGAGTTCAGCATTCGCTGTGAAGATTCCGGTTACACGCAGATTCGTTTCATTGAATGCGTTTTCACGATTGGTGGAAAGTCTTCTCCCTGCCACGGGTGTTTTAATGTTTAGAATAACTGGTGGTTGAAGGGAAGATGGGAATTGCAATTCTCCTCGCACACCAAGTCCAACCACCGCATAATTGGCTGAATCTTCTTCCAACAAAAACGCTCCCGAATAGACCATACTGTCGGTAGGTAAAGTCTTAACGTACGTTGCTTCAATTCCTTTTATGGTGGCGACAGTATTGGAGTTATTGTATTGAAGCCACGCGTCGTTTTCAATCACTTTTCCAATCACAGTAACACCTTCGAGTTGTTGAATTTTTTCGAAGGGAATGGATTTCTCTTCGATTTGAATTCCTTGTTTTGCAACAATGGTTATGGGAGCATCGAAGCTCGAAAATAGATCTTCAATAAGAAGTTCAAGGCCATTGAAGGCACTCATTACAAGGATCATTGCACAAGCAACAAATGCCACAACGCTCATGGAGATGAGCGATATGGCATTTATAATGTTTCGCGATTTTTTCGCGAACAAATAGCGTCTAGCAATGAAGAGCGATAGCTTCACGAATTAGAGTGTTCCGCGTCTTTCTTGTTCGCGTTCGATGGATTCAAAAAGTGCTTTGAAGTTTCCTTTTCCGAAAGATTGCGCACCTTTTCTTTGAATGATTTCAAAGAACATGGTTGGTCTGTCGAGAACAGGCTTAGTGAAGATTTGAAGCAAGTATCCTTCGTCGTCACGATCGATCAAGATTCCGAGTTCTTGAAGCGGAGCAAGGTCTTCATCGATTTTTCCAACACGATCCAAAACGGTTTCGTAATAGGTGTTGGGTACCGTTAAAAATTCAATACCGTTGTTTTTTAAAGCGGTAACGGTTTCAATAATGTTATTCGTTGCAACTGCAATGTGCTGCACGCCTGCGCCATTATAGAATTCGATATACTCTTCAATTTGACTCTTTTTTCTTCCTTCAGCGGGCTCGTTAATTGGAAATTTAACACGACCGTTTCCGTTCGACATTACCTTACTCATTAGAGCGGTGTATTCGGTGGAAATATCTTTATCGTCGAAGCTCACAAGCTGTGTGAATCCCATCACTTTTGCATAGAATTCAACCCACTTATTCATTTCATTCCAACCCACATTTCCCACCATGTGATCAATGTATTTCAATCCAACTTCTTTCGGCTTATAGGCTGGTTCCCACTTCACATAACCCGGCATGAATACACCGTTGTAATTTTTGCGTTCTACGAAGTAGTGAAAGGTTTCACCATAGGTGCGAATTCCGCTTAGGATAAGCTCTCCGTTCGCATCGTTCAAGCGAATAGGATCAAGACATGTTTCACCTCCGCGAAGGGTAGTTTCTTCCCATGCTTTGGTAGCATCATCAACCATTAAAGCAATGACCTTAACACCATCTCCGTGTTGGTTCACGTGCTCGTTAATTGGACCACCAGGACCAAGAGCAGTGGTTAGAACCAGGCGAATTTTATCTTGTTGAAGAACATACGAAACAGCATCTTTCGATCCGGTTTCTAATCCGCGATAAGCAAGAGGTTTGAAGCCCCATGCGCTCATGTAATAGTGCGCGGATTGTTTTGCATTTCCAACATACAATTCAACATAGTCGGTACCTAATAGAGGTAGAAAATCTTGTGCGTCAGGAAATATTTTTTCTATTTCTGAACCAGAGTCGTAAACATTCATTATAACCAGCTTTTAATATAATTTGGATCGTTAATTTGAAGGGCAGCTTCGGTAATTCGAAGGGGTCTGAAAGGGTCTATCATAACCGCAAGTTCTTGCGTTTCTTTTTGACCAATACTTCTTTCGTAAGCACCAGGGTGCGGTCCGTGTGGAATTCCACCTGGGTGAAGGGAAATAAATCCTTTTTCAATGTGGTTTCTACTCATGAAATCACCGTCTACGTAGTACAAAACTTCATCTGAATCGATGTTGCTATGATTGTATGGAGCAGGAATAGATTGCGGATGATAATCGTATATTCTTGGAACGAAGGAGCAAATAACAAAGTTATGTCCCTCGAAGGTTTGATGAACCGGAGGTGGTTGGTGAATGCGTCCAGTAATGGGCTCGAAATTGTGTATCGAAAATGCGTAGGGGTAGTTATAACCATCCCATCCTGCAACATCGAAAGGATGTGTTGCATACACCAGGGTATGCATGTGATTTTCCTTTCTTATTTTCATGGTGAAATCACCTTTCTCGTCGTGCGTTTCGATTTCAGACGGACGCTTGATATCGCGTTCACAAAACGGCGAGCTCTCTAACAATTGTCCGAATTGATTCCTGTATCGCTTCGGCGTTACAATGGGTGAAAAACTTTCTACGATAAATAAGCGATTGTCTTCCGTGTCGAAATCGATTTGATAAATCATTCCTCTTGGAATGACTAAATAGTCTCCGTATTCAAATGGAATATTTCCCAAGAATGTGCGCAATTTTCCAGAACCGCGATGTATGAAAATAACCTCGTCGGCATCTGCGTTTTTATAGAAGTATTCCGTTAAACTTTTGCGTGGCGCGGCTACTGAAATGTGCAAGTCATTGTTGAACAGCAATACCGTTCTGCTATCTAAGAAATCGTCTTGAGGAGCAACGTTGAATCCACTAAGCATTCTTGGCTCAATGTTATGATGTACCGCTGCTTTAGGCGACACGTCCACGGGAGCGCTGATGCTTTTAATTTGAGTAGGTCTGTGCAAGTGATAGAGCAACGATGACATACCGGTGAATCCTTCTGTGCCGAATAGCTGTTCGTAATGCAATTCGCCAGATTCCTTGTAAAACGTTGTGTGACGTTTTGGGGGTATTTTTCCGAGTGAATGGTAAATAGGCATGGGGCGAAGTTACGAATGAAGGGGAAAGAAAAATACATGAGTAAATGCAATTCGACAACTGACGTTTCTCAAGGTTAGATATCAGTTTTCGGAATCCTTAATTGTATTGATGTAGTAGTTCAAGTTAGGAGGCTCAATATGTCCTTTTACTAGAAAGGCATTCGGGTAAATAGAGCGAAGGTTTTTTAATTCTTGTCGTGCTTCACTTTCAGTAAGAAAATCGCCGATGCGCAGACTGAAGTCGGGAACGTTTTGTTCAAGATATGCTTGATGAATTATGCCCTTCGTCATATACTCTTGACGTTTATTTTTGGCTTGATCTAACGGCCCGAAGAAAATCTGTATTCGATAGCCTTGTAAGTTGTTGAGCCCTCTGGAATTCTTCTCAAGCGCAATCAAACTAGGAGAAGCAACGAATGAAACGATTCCGCGGCCGAGGCTATCTGCAACGGCTCTATATGGTACTACCGAAGAATTGGTTGGTCCAGGTTGTGCTATCGCGAGCAACGGCAAGAAGAAAATAACGAAAACGAATTGTTTCAACATTAGAAAGTACATTTCTCAACAAAAGTAGGTGTTGCCTAGTGAACTTCAAAACATAAATAGCATTGTATCAATAGAGTATGAGAATAAAAGACTGCTCGCCTTATTTAGAATAGGTATAAATTGATAAATAGATGTAAATGACATTTCTGTGATAAACCTCGTGAAGTAAATTTGCGTCGCATTAAATAAGGATTTTTGTAAAAAGACCAGGAATGAAGCGACTTCTAGCAAGTTTAAAAGGATTAGCGTTATTATCGATTGCTAACCTATCCTTGTTTTCAGCGTCTTACGCTGCTAACATTCACGAAGGTGGGGACCCAATAAAGGGTGCCGAGCTCTTCAACGCCAATTGTGCGTCGTGTCACAAAATAACAGATGAAATCTTGGCTGCGCCAGGTTTGAAAGGTATTTCAGACCGTTGGGCGGGTAAGGATGAAATGATTGTTAAGTGGATTCAAAATCCTCAAGCTGCTGCTGCATCGGGTGACGCTTATGTGAAAGGATTGGTTGACAAGTATGTTGGAACCTACGGTTGGATGGCTGCTCAGGCAGTTAGTAAAGAGGAAATCAATCACATTTTAACCTACGTTAAATCAGGAGGTGGGGCTGCTGCTGGTGGCGCAACAAACAATGCGGGTCCGGAGTGCATTACCGTTGAGGACATGGCGAAGATGAAGGCGTTGGAAGAAGAAGCCAACGGTGGTGGTGGAGTAATTTGGATCATCATTATCGGTTTAATTCTAGCAATCGTTGGGGTTTCTGCAGCTAACATTTCACGTTCATTGAAAGCAGCGAACGCAGAGGGAGATATTTCAGAAGAAGAGGAAAACAAAGGGTATTGGTCATCGATCAAGTCTTGGATGTGGAAGAACAAAGGATTCGTTGGAATCATTGGTGTATTCTTGGTTTGTTATTTCGTTGTAGTAGGTTACGGAACTTTAATGGATATTGGAGTTTACGAAGGCTACAACCCGGAGCAACCTATTTGGTTCTCTCACGCGAGTCACGTTTGTAAAAACGAAATTGATTGTCAATACTGTCACAGTAGCGCTGCTAAATCGAAGCACGCGAGCATTCCTTCCGTTAACGTTTGTATGAACTGTCACAAGGGTATAAACAAAGGTCCTATCACAGGAGCTAAAGAGATTGCGAAGATTTACGCGGCAATTGGTTTCGATACTATTACCAAGCAATACATTGCAAACTACGATCAAAAGCCAATCGTTTGGAACAAGGTGCACAATTTACCTGACCACGTTTACTTCAACCACAGTCAACACGTTGCTGTGGGTAAGATCGATTGTAAGCAATGTCACGGTCCGGTTCAGACTTACACAACGGGCCGTCAAGCGACAACTGCGGAAATTAATCTTCAAGAGGACGTTGAAGGATTGGTTAAATTAACCAAGCCAACTCTTACAATGGGATGGTGTATTGAATGTCACAAAGAGAAAAAAATCGACTTGACTTCAAGCGGATACTATGAAGAAATGCATGAGCGTTTCAAATCTACCGAGGCTGGAAAGCGCACTCTACGTGCTTTGCTTCAAGATAACATAGACGGAATGAAGTTGGGAGAGAAGTTAGATACATTACGTCCAGAGATTTCTGTAAAAGGAATGGGTGGATGGGAATGTGGAAAATGTCACTATTAATTTTGATTGGACCTGAATATCATGGGTATGAATAAAAAATACTGGACAGGAATGGAAGAGTTGGAGAACACTTCTTCTTTCCAAGAAAGCATGTCAAACGAGTTTGCAAAGTCTGAAAGCGTTGAAAGCTTTTTAGGCAATGACAAGCTTGCAGAGAGTAACACTGGACGCCGTGACTTCTTGAAGTTCATGGGATTCAGCGTAGCGGCTGCAACGCTTGCGGCTTGCGAAACTCCTGTAGTTAAGAGTATTCCTTACGTGGTGAAGCCAGAGGAAATTACTCCGGGTGTTGCGAACTACTACGCATCT
>JBIKZA010000087.1:0-6721 GCA_044354975.1 Flavobacteriales bacterium | reverse complement strand
ATCCAACGCGACTCCAAAAAGACCAAAGTTTACTAAATCGAATTCGAGCTCTGGTCAAAACAATAATGGGCTTGTCCATTGCCAATTCAGCATTTTTTTGGAACGGTGTTCTGCCATCCCAAGTGCCATGCACTTCAGCAGAGTGCATGTAAACGGTCATGTGCTCGCAACTTCGTCCTTGATATTCCTTAAAGAAATTATTCTCAGTGAAAAAGGATTGCGCTTGACTCTCAGACTCCCAATTGCAAAGCAGAACGTATGTTCCAAAATTAGGTTTAGCGCTAAATCCATTTTTCGCACCTGAACCCAATATTTTGTAGAAGGTTAGTCCATCTATATTTTTTAGCTGATCGTGCCCCAATTGCATTTGTTTAAACGCCCACCATTTATTTGCAGATGTTTCTACTTTGAAAAAGGTGCTTGTCGTTACTTGGCTCATGGTGTTCTAAAGTAGTTTAAAATACACCCCCCCCCGCAATGAAAAATGTTCAAAGCTTTAAGGCAGCTCGCTATTCAAACCGTAATCGGTGATAGAACTTTTGCTGCTAAACGTTTTTCGTTAATGGCAACTCCTTCGATTAAATAATCTTTCAATCGCTTGGTTGCCCATTGGCGGAATTGTGTTCCTCGAATAGATTTTACTCTGTATCCTACTGATATGATAACATCGAGATTATAAAACCAAACCGGTTTGTCCGAATTTGCAATATGCATTTTTTGCATATTACTTTTTTTGTCTAACTCTCCTTCCTTGAAGACATTCGCCAAATGTCTCGAAATTACAGATTGGTCTCTCTCGAACAGCTGTGTTAATTGTTCTTGATTTAACCAAACTGTTTCATTTGAAAGTTGGACATTTAGAATTATACCTTCCTTGTTTTGATAAATTTCTATTTGATTTTCATTCATTTTGAAAAGGATATTTGTGTATTTATAATTGTATTTGACGCTTGAACCAGACACTCAGAAATACAATTCTGAAATGTTAAATCCGAATTAAGATTTCAACAGGATTGGTGTTGATTATCAGTGTTTAAGCTTGCAGTCGAGAAGGTTTGATTGATCTTAAATGAGCATTATTCTTTTAGAAAAGGTGTGATCGAACTTTTGCTTTCAATACTTGTTCCTTTATAAAGATTGAACAACCGTGCAAGCGATAAATGTAGTTTGGTTAAAACGCGATTTGAGATTCGTAGATCACGAGCCACTTTTTCATGCGCAGGAAGCCGATTTGCCATTTGTTCTTCTCTACATTTTCGAACCTTCGGTTATGTGTCATCACGATTCAGATGTGCGTCATTGGCGATTCGTGTATGAGTCGATTCAAGATTTGAATCAACGCCTGAAGCCTTTCAATAAACACATTGAAATCTTTCACGACGAAGCTATGCATGTGTTTGAGGAACTGACTTTGAACTTCAACATACAAACTGTTTTTTCTTCGCAAGAATCGGGAAACCTACTGACGTATGAGCGCGACATAAACATTTCGGAATTCCTTCAATCTAAAAATATTCAATGGAAAGAATTTCAAACCAACGGCGTTGTTCGAAGATTGAAGTCTCGTCCGCAATGGCCGAAGATGTGGGAAGACACCATGCGAACACCTTCCTTCAATGTTCAGTTAGATTCACTTCAAGTTTTTAATTTCAATTCTGAAATTCATTTTCATTCAAATCGAAATTCCCTTCCAACAGAAATAACAGAACGCAATCCAAATTTTCAACCCGGCGGAGAATCGTGGGCGTGGAAGTATTTGAAGAATTTCATAGCGGAGCGAAGTGTTAATTACAGCAAGCACATCAGCAGCCCTTCACTCAGTCGAAAAGGTTGCAGTCGTCTTTCGCCATACCTGGCTTACGGAAACATAAGCATGCGAGCGGTTTATCAGTATACCGTTCAACATTATCAGACTTCAACGAATAAGCGAGCACTATCCAATTTCATTTCGCGCTTACATTGGCATTGCCACTTCATTCAAAAATTTGAAACGGAATGTCGGTATGAAATTGAGAATATCAATCGAGCCTACAACGTCTTGGTTAAGCCGAAGAATGAAGTGTACATAAAAGCCTGGCAGGAAGGAATGACCGGCGTTCCGTTGGTAGATGCGTGCATGAGATGTTTGAGGGAAACAGGCTACATTAACTTCCGCATGCGCGCCATGGTGGTTTCGTTTTTCGTTTTCAACTTGTGGCAAGACTGGCGAGAGCTTCATTTTTTAGCGCGCATGTTTCTCGATTACGAACCCGGTATTCACTATCCGCAAATTCAAATGCAAAGCGGAACCACGGGCATCAACACCATTCGTATTTACAATCCGATCGTAAATTCAGAGAAGCACGATGCGAATGGCGACTTCATTAAACAATGGATCCCAGAATTGCGAAACATTCCAATTGCTTTTGTTCATGAACCGCACAAGCTTTCAGTTATTGAGCAAGAAATGTACGGATGTGTCATTGGAAAGGACTATCCGTCACCCATTGTAGATGTTGAAGAAACTCGAAAACATGCCAGTGAAATTGTGTGGAGTTTCAGAAAGAAAGATGAAGTGAAGGTGGAAGGGAAACGTATTTTGAAGAAGCACGTGAGTCGCACGAATTCGAAAAGAAATAAATCGAATTGAGCGTGCAGTTTCATTCTATTTTAGCCTTCAGATTTTGAACAATGGAAGATATCAGTTGGTTATCACGAACAAGTTTATTAATTGGTGAGGAGACTCTTCGAAAGTTAACGACCAAGCACGTCATGGTAGTTGGAATGGGCGGAGTAGGTTCATTCGCTGCGGAATTTATTGCGCGTTCGGGAATTGGGAAGATGACCATTATAGATGGTGATGTTGTTGACCCAACGAATCGAAATCGTCAGCTTCCTGCATTAGCCACAAACCACGGAGAATCGAAAGTGGAAATCATGGCTGAACGTATTCGCGCGATCAATCCAGAAATTGAATTGACTGTTGTGAAGGAGTTTGTGAATCCGACTATGGTAGAAGAACACCTGAAAAGCAAACCCGATTATTTGATAGACGCCATTGATAGCATAACCCCAAAGCTCACTTTTATTCGAATGGCATTTGAGCATAAAATTCCTCTGGTAAGCAGCATGGGTGCAGGCGCGAAGTTGGATCCAACGAAACTTCAGGTCGTAGATATTTCAAAGACATACAACTGTCCCTTCGCTCAGCAAATAAGAAAGAATTTAAAATCGAGCGGTATTCGCAAAGGAGTGAAGGTGGTCTTCAGCCCCGAACTTCCGATTAAAGAAAGTCTAATGCTTACAGATGGAAAGAATTATAAGAAGTCGGCATATGGAACCATATCCTACATGCCGGCTACTTTCGGAAGCGTGGTCGCCTCAGTTGCAATCAGAGATCTAATGCAAGCTTAGTCGTACTTCGGCTTCTTGTCGCGCTTTTCAGCTTTCTTTTCTTTAGCTGTTTTTGTAGGAACTTTTTTATCTTCCTTTTTAGCGTCTTTTCCTTTTCCCATGGTGTGTGTTTTTATTGTTAACGTTTCAAATTTAAGGTGAAATTTTTACTTCAACTCAAAATCTTTAAAATCGAATCCAGGACTGACTTGACAACCCACTAGACAAAACTCTGAATGCGCCGCCAATCGTGCACCGAACCAAGTATTCGCAGGTACCACATGCTGAAGAACTTCGCCATTCAAAAGGTCTTTTCCGAGTCTCGTTATCTGTTCATTGCCTTCTGAATCCAGTTCAATAATTTCCAATGTTTGCCCGTCATGAAAATACCAAATCTCGTCGCTCTTAATGCGATGAAGTGCAGAGGTCTGTCCTTTTTCAAGAAGAAAATAAATACTGGTGCAGATAGAGCGCTCTCCATCAAATCCAGTGAATTGAAAAGATTCTGGGCTTCGGAAGTTTTCTTTGTAATAACCACCTTCAGGATGAGGAAGCATTTGAAGCTGTTCTATGTAGTGTTTTGAAGTCATGTTGGTAGTATTCCAGGTCAAATATATTGCGCAAATTTATTGCAAGTGAAAATGAGAATGGCTTAAATTTGATACATTATGAAAAAGTCTGTAAAATTAGGATTTATAATCGGTGGTACCTCTCTCGCTCTTGGTCTGGCCGCATTGTTCTGGTACCTCGGAATGTCTAATAACAATAAGCTCATTGCAAAAATCCCGAAGGATGCCGCAATGGTTTTCAAAGCTGATTTGAAAAGTCTTGCAGACAAAGCCGAGTTCAAACAATGGAAAGAATTAGCCATGTTTGACAAACTAGATGGCGATGAAGGCGTATTCAAAGACATCTTAGATAACCCGAAAAAAAGTGGTGTGAACTTTTTGCAAAATGCATACGGATTCATGGGTAAAGGCGATGAAATGTATGGTGGAATTGTTTTTGGAATTAAAGACGCAAAAGATTTTGAAGAAACAGTGAAAAGTATCGATAGCGATATTGAAGTTCAAAAGACAGATGGCATTTATACGGCTGAAGTAGACAAGAACGATGTCGCTTTAGTTTGGGACAAGAATGTGGCTCTTCTCTACTTCAGAGACGATGACGACATAATGGAAAAAGCTAAACAAGCTTTCTCGCAAGATGAGGACATGAGTATGCTCGAAATGGACACCTATATGGAGTTTGAGTCTCTTGATGCCGATTTAGGCATGTATATGAACATGAAGGGGTTTCAGGAGTTAGCCAGTGAAATGGGCGGAGGAATTAAGGATCAATTCAAGTCCATGGAAAAAGCAGAGGGTATCGGTATGACCATGCTTTTTGAAGATCAGCAAATGCTTGTAGACGCTACTTATTATCCTGTTGAAGGCGCTACACCAGAGGAAATTTCTATGATGAAAGAAGAAGGTGTTTCGGCTGATTTAATGAAATTAATTTCGCCAACAAACCCCAAAGGATTTTATGCAGCAAACATGGATCTCGAAAAAATTCTAGGGCTTTATCCTCAAATAAATGAAGAGATGATGAAGGACGGATTTTCAATTGATGAATTCAAAAATGGATTGAATGGAGAAATGACTTTGTCATTAATCGATGTGAAGAACGTTCAGAAAATTCGCGAAGTAGCAGATTACGACAATTGGGAACCAAACGGTTTTTATGATACTCCTGTGCCTATGATAATGGACACCACTTACGAGCTTTCTCCAATTTATAAAATTAATTTAGGAATGAAGGACAGAGGAATTATAGAAAACCTCATTGCGAAATTCGTTGCGAAAATCAATGAGCCAGAGGTTACCGAAGAAATGTTTGATATTGAAGATTCGATGAGGGGGAGCTATGATTCGTACATGACTCCTTACGAAAACCTCGTTGAAGAAATTGAAGAACCTAAAATAAAGCGTTATCAATACAATGGACTTGAGGTGATGGAAGCAGAAGATGTTAAGCTGTATTACAAGTACGAGGGTAATTATCTTTCTATTTCGAACGATGAATCGGCGTTCGCATCACAAAGTTTCTCGTGGGACGATGAGCTTGAAGAAATGTTAACAGAGAGCGCTGGTTCAGGATACATGGACTTGAACTACAAGAATTATCCAGATATTGAAAGAGAAAATGCAAGAGATGTACAAGAGGCAAAAAGCTTCTTAGAGATGCTCGATAACATGAAGTTTTCTTCAGACGGAATGACGGTTCATTTTGAAATGAACTTCACAGACAGTCCTGATCACATTCTATGGCGCATGATGAAAACCATGGACGCCCAAGTTTCTAGTAACGGAAGAGACTACAACTAATTCGTGGAATAATTCACCACATCGATTTGTAAATTCCCATTAAGAGCTACAGTTATTTGCAGCTCTTTTTGTGTGGGATAGAATCCTGTGATTTGTAAATTATTGAGCAAGCCCTTAAGATTTACTCCCGGCATTAGTTCACTGTTCAATTGCTTTTCAATTTCTGTTTTTGCAGACTGAAGGGTAGGCGTAAGATCTATGTTACAGGCACTTTGAATGGTTTGTGTAAGTTTGGTCTGAAAAACATCGACCCCCGCATTCATAAGTACGTGTCGCGATTTACTGTCGATGTCAATCGAACTCACACTCATTTTATTTGTTGAAGGGTCTATGCTCGGAGTAAGTGCCAGGAAGAACTTACAGTTCTTGTATTTTTTGAAACCAACTTTCATATCGCACAACACTTCCACCTGAATTTTCTGGTTTCCCAATCCAGCCAATGCCAGATGTTTTACGGTTATGCTTTTTTTATTATCATCACTGGCGAAGGTGCTACCAGCAGCCATTTCATTCACTTTAATTGAAAGACTTTCGTAGCTCGATTTAATAGGCATCTCAATTACAAAGCCTGAAGTCAATTCATTTTGAACATTCAGGAGAGGAAGCGGCGGAACGATTGCATTTTCATTTTTATCCAAGCTCATTACAGGAGTAGCATCAATACCCAAGTTTACTTGAAGAATGTTACCATATCCATACATGGGACCCAACTTGAAATTAGAAGCGTTGAAGGTCAGATAGCCGTATCCAGGAATTTCCATCTGGCTATTCAGTTGCTTCCAAGCTTCGTTCGCGTAGTTCTTGAAATCAACTTGTAAGCACTGCTGATCAATGTATTTGCACACATCAAGCAGGGCAGGCTGCATGGCCTTCATGATTTCGCCTGTCATGTCCAACTTCAGAAAGGTAAGCTCGCACGGATCCATTGGATTCAATTTCGATAAAGAAGTAGAAGTGATGAGCTGATAGTTTTCATTCAT
>JBIKZA010000086.1:0-6728 GCA_044354975.1 Flavobacteriales bacterium | reverse complement strand
GCTTTTATTGTTGTTGGTTGTTTCATGCAAAAGGAACAAAGAGGTGGTAGCTGCGCCTGTAAAGGACTTCCCAAGCATTGAAAATATTCTTCCGATTCAGTTGCCCACCGAAATAAATTTCAAAGGGCAAACAGATAATTTTGAAGTGCTAGAAACGCATCAGGATGGAGGATTCTTAATCGTTAAAGTTGCCTATTCAGGTGGATGTAACGAGCACTTTTTCGAAGCGTCATGGGACGAACGATACATGAAAAGTTTACCACCGCAAGTGAATGTGCAACTCACGCATGTCAACAATGACGATGCTTGTCGTGCTAGAATTGAAAAAGAGTTCGCTATAGATCTTCGTAAGTTGTTTTTGAATACCTCAAGCGATGTAGTTGTTATTTTGAATGGCAATATAGAAGGGAAAATCCTTGTTACTCCTCAGGAATAGGAATTCCAAGAGCTCTTCTTTTTTGTTGCACTGTTTTGAAAGGATTAAATTATCTTCACCTTTGAAATCAAGGATTCATATGATAAAAAAAGCACTTTTCTTCTTGGCCTTTTCTTTTGCATTTGCAGCAATGGCTCAAGTTTCTTTTGGTGGATTTCCATATAATTGGGAAGAAAAACACGTAAGTTCACAAATTTCATTCATGTCAATGCCTGCCATAGATATGGAGACTTTGGCTGCTGAAGATGCCGTTGTTGATCAATACAAAGATGCGCCTTATCGCTTCGGTTTCGAGCATGAAACCGCATTTGGAATTAATCAAACTTCTTGGAGATCAATCGAGAATGATAAGAGCATTTGGCAGTTTGGAATTGAGTGTTCAGGCGCAAGAACAATCAACTTGATTTTTGAAGATTTCTTTCTTCCGAAAGGAGCTGAAATGTTTATTTGGTCTGCCGATCGTGAAGAATTCTTGGGCTCCTTCAATCACAAAAACAACCAAGAGTATCGCGTATTAGCAACGTCAATACTTCAACACGAAAAAATAGTCGTTGAAGTTCAAGCTAGCAATGCCGTGAAGGACCAAGTGTCATTTGTTATTTCAATGGTTGTTCACGGATATCGTCCGGTATTGATGAACCACTTTGCAGATTTCGATGAAGATCGTGGTCCATACGGAACAAGCGGGGCATGCAACAACAACGTGAATTGCGCGGTAGGGTCTGCTTGGCAGGTTGAGAAGAAATCAGTAGGTTTAATTTTAAGTGGTGGAAGTGCGAGCTGCACGGGAGCATTAGTGAACAACACAGCCAATGATGGCACGCCATATTTTTTAACAGCCAATCACTGTTATTCAGCTGGATCAACACCAAGTTGGGTGTTCGTTTTTAATCACGAAACTGCAGGTTGCACCGGAACAACGGGTCCAACAAATCAAACAATTTCGGGCTGCACATTGAAAGCCAAGAACGCAGGAAGCGATTTTTGTCTGGTTCAATTGAGTTCTACTCCTCCTGCAACATATAACGTGCAATACGCCGGATGGGATGCGAGTGATGCAGCAACAGTGACTTCAGCAACATGTATTCACCACCCATCAGGTGATTTGAAAAAAATATCTTTTGAAAACAATGCGGTTCCTCAAGGTTCATGGTCAAGCGCTCAAACGTGGCAGGTTCAGCAGTGGGACGATGGGATTACAGAGGGAGGATCTTCAGGTTCGCCCTTGTTCGATCAAAACCACAGAATCATAGGTCAGTTGTTTGGAGGAGCTTCTGCTTGTAACGGTTCAACTGAAAACGGTCAAGGCGATTCATACGGTAGATTTGGCGTGAGCTGGGACGCAGGGGCTTCGGCATCTTCACGATTGAAAGAATGGTTGGATCCAGGAAACACAGGTGCACAAATAATGGATGGATATCCGACAGGTTCGGTAACGGTTCAGCTAGATGCTTCTGCTGCGAGTATTAGCAATGTCCCTTCGAATATTTGTGGGTCTTCAGTATCTCCAGTTTTTTCCTTAATGAATAACGGAGCTACAACCCTAACATCTTGTACAATTCAATATACTGTTAATGGAGGATCGGTTCAAACCATTAACTGGACAGGATCAATTGCGCAATACGCATCGGCTAACGTAAACCTTCCTGCAATCACTCTTACAAACGGCGCGAACACCATTGTAGTGACTGTCGTTAACCCGAACGGTTCAACCGATGAGAACGCAAACAACAACTCTGTTTCAATCTCATGCAACGCTATAGTAGGTCCAACTGTAACCGTAACCGTAGATATCACATTCGATAATTACTCGGAAGAAACTTCTTGGGAAATTATTCAAAATGGAAACGTACTGGCTTCATCAAATGGGTTATATCCTGCCGGAGGCACTTCAATAAGCGAATCAGTATGTCTTGCTCCGGGCTGCTATGACTTTGTAATTAGCGACGATTATGGCGATGGACTTTGCTGTGCATATGGAAACGGAAGTTATGCGGTTTCTAACGCAGCAGGAACTTCATTAGCTGCCGGCGGAAATTTCACAAATTCTGAAACAACCAACTTTTGTGTTTCAGGAAATGGTGTCGACAGTATGACTGAATCGGCCATTACACTTTATCCAAATCCCGCGCAAAATGAAATTCAATTGATCGGTGCTTTGGCGAACTCTTCGCTTTACATAATTGACGTTGCTGGTAATGTTGTTGTTTCAACAAAAACATACAGCGCGAATATTAAAGTAGACACCTCTTCTTTGGCTAACGGATACTATATCGTGAAGTTGGTTTCTGCAGGTAAAGTAGATTCTCTTCCGCTTATCATTAAAAAGTAAAGATATTCTCTTCTATTGTGAATAAAAAGGGCTGGGTAACCGGCCTTTTTTATTGCTGCATGCCGAAGTGCAGAGTAATTTCGCATGACTCATGGAAAAAACATTCGTAATCTGGAATTTGAATTTCTCAACCATTGAATTGATGCTGCTTTCGGTCGTGGCAATTTCATTTCTTGCTCAGGTGTATTACAATTTCAAGTATTTCCTATCTGCAACAAAGGGCAAGAATGTAGATGGTGATTCACCAGATGGCGTATCTGTAATTGTTTGTGCTCGAAACGAAGAGGCGAACTTAATTGAGTTGATTCCAATTATCATGGAACAAGAGTTTCAGAAATTTCAGTTGATTGTTGTGAACGACAGCAGTTGGGACGACACCGCTGATATTCTGAAGGCATTGCAAGTCTCTTACCCCAGCATGCACATCATTGAAATAAATGAGGATAAGCAAATAATGCAAGGTAAAAAGTTTGCCTTAACCTTAGGGATTAAAGCGGCGATGTATGACGTTGTGCTTCTCACCGATGCCGATTGCAGACCCACCAGTAGCAATTGGATTACCGAAATGACAAGGGGGGTAGGAGAGAGGAAAGAAATTACATTGGGGTTTAGCGGCTACAAAAAATACCCAGGTTATTTAAATAAGTTGATTCGCTTTGACGCATTCATAGCGGGGCTTAATTATTTAGGTTTCGCTAAAGCAGGAAGGCCTTACATGGGTGTCGGAAGAAATTTGTGTTACACGAAAACTGCATTTTTTCGAATTGGAGGCTTTCGCACCCATTACAAATTGGCTTCTGGTGACGATGATTTGTTTGTGAAGGAAGCTTCTACAGCACGAAATACACAGAACGCATTTCATTACGAAGCCCAAACACTTTCAGAACCACACAAGTCATGGGCGAAGTGGTCGTTTCAAAAGAAAAGACATTTTACAACAGCCCCGCTTTATAAGGGAAGTGTGAAATTCTCTCTGATGCTTTGGCCATTGACATATTTTCTTCTGTGGATGGCTGCCATAGCTCTTTATATTATTTATCCTAATCCAATTGTTTGGGCAGTAATAGGCGGATTAATTTTTCTTCGATACCTCATTCAATTTATTGTGTTGAATGTATCGTGCAACAAGTTAAAAATTTCGAAAGATATTCTTTGGTTATTCCCCGTGTTAGAGCATCACCTTTTTTTAGTACATTCGGTCCTTTACCTGCAGAACCTCGTTCGTAAACCACAGAAATGGAATTGACAGATCATTTATCGGATAAAGCCAAAAAGGATTACCAGCTTGTGCTTCGTGCGTTGAACGAAAAAGATCAGCGTGCATACACCGAAATAATGGGTAGGTACAAAGATTCAGTCTACTACATGTTGCTGAAAATGGTAAACAATTCCGATGATGCAGAAGATTTAACCATTGAAACGTTTAGCAAAGCTTTCAAAAGGTTGGATCAGTACACTCCTCAATTTGCGTTTTCAACATGGTTGTTCAAGATTGCTTCCAATCATTCCATTGATTTTATTCGAAAGAAGCGAATTAAAGCAATTTCAATTGATCAAGGGTATTCGAATGCAGATGGCGAATCATACGTAATTCCCGTAAAGGAAGAAGGTCTCGATCCTGAAGAGTCCATGGAAAAAGACGAGCGAGTGCAGCGTATGCGTGATGTTGTAGAAAAATTGAAACCAAGGTACAAGCGCTTGGTTGAATTAAGATATTTTGAAGAAAAATCATACGAGGAAATCTCTGAGATTTTAGAATTACCCTTAGGAACGGTAAAAGCACAGCTCTTCCGTGCACGCGATTTCATGTTTGAATTAATGAAAACTACCAAGGGTAACTTTTAATGTCAATAAGAGAAAAACTATCTCCCTATTTCACTTTTACTGAAATGCAATGGGAACAATTTCAAAAGTTAGAAGATGTTATTTTAGATTGGAATCAACGTGTCAACGTCGTTTCAAGAAAGGATACAAGTGAATTTGTTGAGCGTCATGTTTTACATAGCCTCAGTATTTTTAAATTCTTACCCTTCACCCCTAAATCTCATATTCTTGATTTGGGAACAGGTGGTGGATTCCCGGGGCTGCCTTTGGCGATCGCAAATCCAGAATCAGAATTTCTCTTGGTAGATAGTATCGGAAAGAAAATTATGGTCGTTAACGAAGCCATAGAATTCATAGGCCTGAAAAATGTAAAGACGATTCACGGCAGGGTAGAAGCGGTAAAAGGTCAATTCGATTTTGTGGTAAGCCGTGCAGTTGCGTCTGCAGAGGATCTTGTAACCTGGACCCAAGGCAAGTACAAAAAAGCCGATCAGAACGGTGTTCCGAATGGCTTAATTTGTTTGAAAGGCGGTGATTTAAAAGAAGAGCTTAAGTCGCTTAAGAAGCATGCGGAAATCTTCGATTTGTCTCAGTACTTCCCGCAAGAGTTATTCGAAACGAAGAAGCTCGTCTATATTCCTCAATAATTATTTTTGCTCAAGTGAATTTCTGAAATGGTAATGTTCCGTTACCCTGTCTTTATTTGACTCATAAGGACGAATTGTTCCTTTTTTATCGCTGAAAAAGCAAGGGTTGAATTTTCCTTGGTGTCCAATCGACTTTACGGCTGAACCGCAAGATGCAAGGCTAGCGCTGATTACAACTGCAGCGAAAGCTAATTTTAGTTTGTTCATACTTGTTAAGTTTTAAATTAGAAAAGGTCTTCTACAAAAAAGGCACTCAAAAATTGAGAGCCTTTTCTGTAAACCTGCAAGGGAATTTTGAAACCAACACGCAGCTTGGACTGCGTAACCAACTGTAAGACGAAACATTAAAGGCAGGGTTGCCTCTTTTTTTTAAAGAAATTTATAACCAACACCGCGAATCGATAAAAACCGCTTGTCGGCATTGGGATGCGACTCGAAAATTTTCCGAAAATTTAAAATGAAATTATCAATTGTGCGGTTGTGCGTAACCGTATCATATCCCCAAACTTTTTCAAGAATTTCTTCGCGGCTAACGGCTTCGCCTTGTTTGGAAACAAGTAGTTTTAACAACATCATTTCACGCTTGGTTATGGCAACAAGGCCTTCGGGTGTTTCTACTTCATATTTATTGAAGTGAACAGCGCATGGGCCAATGGTAAATGTCTCTATGTCTTCCATGGTTCGATGGCCATCGGATTTTCGAACGATAAGTTTCTTACTGCGAAGCAAAAGCTCTTCCCATTCAAATGGCTTCGCCAAATAATCGTCGCCGCCCACCTTCAATCCTTCAACTTTGTCTTTGCCTGTGCCTTTGGCTGAAAGAAAGAGCACCGGAGTTTGATTACCACCAAGTCGAAGAGTTTCGCAAATGGAAACACCATCCATTTCAGGCAGCATAACATCGAGAATGATTAAGTCGAAGAATTTTTCTTGAGCACTTTTAAGCGCCGACAAGCCATTCGACTCAACATGTACCTCAAATCCCTCTAATTCGAAATTGAGTTTTAATGTTTTTGCAATGGAATTCTCGTCTTCTGCAATCAATAACCGATAGATATTCTGAGTGTTTTTCACACCGCAAATTTATGCTACCTTGCACGCAAATTACAGTTATGGAGCATAAATTCCATCCGGAAAATATGATCTCTCATTTAGGGATCGAAATATTGAAGAATGAACCAGGCCGTGTTGAGGCAAGAATGCCCGTTGATAAACGAACCATTCAACCCTTCGGACTTCTTCATGGCGGAGCAAGTGCTGTATTGGCAGAAACAATTGGAAGCATCGGTGCTCATGAAGCCGTGAAGGCTGAGGGTGGAATTGCCGTAGGACTCGAACTAAACATCAATCACTTGAAGTCGGCCACAACCGATTTTGTATATGGTGTAGGTGAACCCATTCACTTGGGCAAAAGCACTCAAGTGTGGGATGTGAAAATTCGCGATCATGATGGTAGTCTAATCGCGATTGCCCGCTTAACAGTAATGGT
>JBIKZA010000045.1:0-21529 GCA_044354975.1 Flavobacteriales bacterium | reverse complement strand
TCATTAAAGAATCGGATGGAAATTTTGCTCTTGCTCATACTCTATGTAAAAATAACTCTTTCTATCCGACATCTCAAGTCTTCAGGTTAATTATAAAATAGGAATTACGTAGTAGGAATAAAATCTTCGATTTTCCAATTACGAAGTAGGAATAACGAAGTTCCCATTACGCAGTAGGAATAACGAAGTTCCAACAATGTAGTTCCAAGTTATTCACATACTATCAAAAACCCAAGTTGTAAAACTTTTGCCCCACATTCAAATACTCTGAACTAATTTTGAGGTCCTTCTAGAACCGAAAACCTATGGCAACCGACAATAACTTCAAACCGAAAAATCCACGCAAAGACAGAGTTTCCGCTATTCGCGACTTCATGCCAGCGAATGAAATGGGGAAACTTCCGCCACAGGCTGTTGATTTGGAAGAGGCGGTTCTCGGTGCCATGCTACTCGAAGGGAAATCGTTGAACGCGGTTATCGATATCTTGAAACCCGATTCGTTTTATAAAGAGGCAAACGGAGACATATTCGAAGCCATTCGTGAACTATTCGGTGCTGGACAGGCAGTTGACATTCTTACGGTTACACAAGCCCTTCGTAAAGCCGGGAAACTCGACTTCGTTGGCGGACCGCTTTACATTTCGCAACTGACCAACCGCGTAGCATCTACGGCGAACATTGAAACTCACGCACGTATCGTTTCTCAAAAATTCATTCAACGCGAATTAATACGCGTATCGAATGAAATTATTAAAGCGGCATACGACGAAACCACCGATACCTTCGATTTATTAGACAAAGCAGAAAGCAACATCTTCGAAGTTGCAGAAGGAAACATTCGTAAGTCTTCCGACAAAATGAGCACACTCGTGAAGTCTGCCATGGAAGCGATTGAATTGGCCAGAAAGAACAAAGACGGAATTAGTGGTACGCCAACCGGATTCAACGCAGTAGATAAACTTACGGGCGGATGGCAGAAGTCGGACATGATCGTTATTGCGGCTCGTCCGGGTATGGGAAAAACGGCGTTTGTTCTATCGATGGCCAGAAACGTAGCGGTTGACTTCAAACGTCCTGTAGCAGTCTTCTCACTAGAGATGTCTGGTGTCCAATTGGTGCAACGTTTGATCGCTAGCGAAACGGAAATCAATTCCGAGAAACTTCGTAAAGGACAGCTGAAAGATTATGAATTGACGCAGCTTCACCACCAAGTGGTGAACTTGTCTGAAGCTCCCATATTCATCGACGATACTCCCGCACTTTCGGTTTTCGAATTGCGTGCGAAATGTCGTCGCTTAAAGTCGAACCACGGCATAGAACTGATCATCATCGACTACTTGCAACTCATGACCGCTGGCGAAGGCAAAGGCGGAAACCGTGAGCAAGAGATCTCTGCTATCTCTCGTTCCATTAAACAAATAGCGAAAGAACTCGATGTGCCGGTTATCGCGCTTTCACAACTTTCTCGATCTGTTGAAACACGCGGCGGAGACAAACGCCCTATGCTTTCCGACTTACGTGAATCAGGCGCGATTGAACAAGATGCCGATATCGTAGGATTTATATACCGTCCAGAATATTACGGACTAACCGAATTCAACGACAACGAACGTACACCTTCTCAAGGTTTGGCTGAATTAATTATTGCGAAACACCGTAACGGTGGACTCGATAACATTCGACTGCGATTCATCGCGAACCTTGCGAAGTTCGCGGATGTTGATGGTTATAACTTCAATAACGATTTTAACGGAGGGTCAACGGAAGCCAGAGCTATTCCTGCGAACAATGCCTTCCTCGATAGCGGAGCTACAACCATTACAGTCTCTTCGAAGATGAATGATGACTTAGGAGATGATGAGGATTTTACGTTCACAGGCGGCGAGGAATCGCCTTTTTAGGCGACGAATGTTGGCAAAGCCAACGAATGCCTTTGGCGAATGTCTTCGACGATGCTTCGCAAGATTAATTAAAGTCCTTCGGACATTCGTTGGCAAAGCCAACATTCGCCATGGGCATTTGTCCTTCGGACATTCGTTGGCTTTGCCAACATTCGTCTGAAAGACATTCTAGCGAATAGTAAAACTCCTTTCCAAAAGAACGTCTTTATACTGTGCATTAAGCAAAAGCATTCGCTCATACTTCCCTTTTAATTCTCGAAGTGAAATGCCTTCACTTGTTGAAATTTTTCCATTAACAGAAATCGAAATTCCGCTGAAGCCAATGCCGCGCGCATTTTTCTTTTGAAGTTGTTTGATTTCTCCTGAAATATTTACGAAGTAGGAGTTTGAATATTGATCATCTACCCAAACTACATAAAGCGAATCGTTTTCGATTTTGTAGGTAAGCAATTGCGGAGCGTAGCTTTCTTTTAATTTTTGATGGAAGATTTTTTCCTTTCCTAACACATCAATGCTGCTCCAAGAAAACGAAGGCCATACGTCATTCAACTGCCAGTACAAAGTGCCGCCACAACGCGGACTGCTGCGCTGAACTTCAATGGCGCGACACATGCCTTCGGCTTGCATTTCTTGCGTAAGCTTCGCGTATTCTTGAGTAGGAAGTTTGCTGGCTTCCGGATACCATTGCTCGGTGTATTGCTTCATGAGCGAAAAGCCACGAGCGTTTTTCTGATGCAATTTTATTCCCTCAGAATTCAAATCGAAAGGAGCAAGAGGCGACATTAACTTTAACACATCTTCACTCGGAAAACTCTGCATGCCGAACTCACTCATGAATCGAGGAACCTTCGTTTCCAACACAGAAAAAGGCTGCTCGTCGTGCCACAATCCCCAATAATGCGAGTCGCCAACGTCTAACGATTCTTTGTTTCCTCTTCCGAATTGCGGAGATGAAGGCCAATAGGGAAGGTTGGAATAATGTCCGACAATGCCAGGTAAAAGTTGATTGAACAATTGATTGTATTCGACGTCTATCGCAGAAACAGAAGATGCTGAAAGACCCGTCTTCCATCCCCAATTCGACCAAGCTTCTGCGTTCTCGTTGTTGCCGCACCAAAGGGCCGTACACGGATGGTAAGAAATTCTGCGAACGTTTTGCTCCGCTTCTTTTTGAACACTTTCTAAAAATTTCGCATCGCCCGGATACATGCTGCACGCGAACATAAAGTCTTGCCAAATAAGAATTCCCATCTCGTCGCACAACGAATAAAACAAATCGCTTTCGTAAATGCCACCGCCCCAAACGCGAAGCATATTGAAGTGTGCTCCTCTGCATTTTTCAAGCAGCGTTCGATATTCCGATTCGCTGTAAACACCCGGCAACATGCGCAAGGGAATGTAGTTTGCGCCTTTCATGAAGATAGACTTTCCGTTTACCTTGAAGAAAAAACTCTCTCCGAATTCATCGGGTTGATTCACCAACTCTATGGTACGAACTCCTGTTTTAATTACACGCGTATTCGTTTTGCCACTTGCAGTTTGAAGGGTGCATTGAACCAAATACATGAACGGATCTCCTGCTTCATTCGGCCACCACAACTTCGGTTCATTCAATTCAAATGGAAAAATAAAATCGTGCTCCCCTTTGCGCGAAACGAATTCTTCTTTGAAAATTTGTCCGCCGAAATTAAATGCTACAGCAACTTTTTCTTCTTTGTCGGCGCGATAGTGAATGTGCGCGCGCATCTGTGCTTTGCCTTCGTTCAACGAAAGTGTTTCCACTCCAAACGTTTCGAAAAGCATGTCGGTATGTCCAACCAACTCAATGTTCTTGGTAATGCCGCAAGTCACCAATTTCGGTCCCCAGTCCCAACCGAAGTGATACTGCGGCTTTCGGCACACCGCCCGAATACTGTCTCCTGGAAGAGGCAAGAGGCGTTCGCTTAATTTTTGTTTCGCGTAGGCTTCAGCCGGAGAGAAAACAATGCGCAGCTTATTTCCTTTCGGAAGAAGTATTCCTTTCACATCGAAATCGAATTGAACGAATGCGTTGTTCGTTTCACCAAGAAAAATATCGTTCAAGAAAATTTTTGCGTAAGTATCGATTCCATTCAAACGCAATTCAATTTTATCTTGAAGAAGAATGTTCGGCTCACAAACGAAACCGTTCAACGTGTATTCCCAACTTTTTTCTCCAACCCATTGCACGTCGGTTTCATTGGTTCCAATAAGCGGATCTGGAATTTGTTTATTCAAGACCAAATCGCGGTGCACGTTTCCGGGCACTGCGCACGACATGATTTCTGTTTTTCCTTCTTCGTTGAAATACCATTGCATGAAGGGAGAAGTTAAATTCTGCTTCACGCTTAATGATTGCGCTGAAAGAGTGTTCATGAAAAAAGCGAATAAAATAAAAAGTGCTAATCGCATATTCTATCGGTTGTGTTGTGCGTTTTGAAGTGATGGACGTTTTCCGAAAATTTTCATTTCAATTAATCCGCGGAGATAACCCCAACCATATCCTAAATGTAAAATGAAAAAGCTTAACAAGGTTACACGGGGCTCTTTGCTTTTTGCCCGTCCTGCGAATAGGAGCGCAAGAATGAAATAAGCTAGAATGGGAATTCCTAAATAAACGTCATACTTCGGAAAAAATATATTGGTAAAGACGAAAAGAATAAGGTGACAAACAAAAGCAAACGGAACGAGTTGTCGCAATGTTGTAATTTGTCCGTGAAGAATGTTCACATACACCTTCCAGTAACCGTATTGATAATACTGTTTCATGAGTTTGCTGAGCGTTCCGCGCACGTAGTACTTCGAATGTAAGTCGGTATTTAAATAACACTTCATGCCATTTTTTTCCATGCGGAAATTGAACTCGTCGTCTTGATTGCGAATGAGCTCTTCTCTGAAATATCCAATCTTTTCAAAGACTTCTTTTCGATACATACCGAAGGCAACGGTGTCTACAAATCCGTTTTTATTTCCTGTTCGGAAGTGTGCATTGCCAACGCCAAATGAGGATGACATGGCACATCCAATGGCTTGAGAAGTGGCGTCTTGATATTCGTTTATGATTATTCCTCCAACACAATCTGCTTCCAGATTTTCTTCAAACGTCTGCATACATTTTTCAATGTAGTCATTCGGAAGAGCAGCGTGCGCGCCAAGAATCATTTTGAAATCTTCGGTACTTGCTTGCAATCCCATGTTCAGTGCTACAGGTGTAACTCGACGTTCATTCTTTAACACAACAATTTTATTTTCATGTTGAAGGGCAAGCTGCTGAAGCTTTTCAAGCGTTCCATCTGTGCTTCCGCCATCGGCAACGTACACTTTGATAGTGCCTGAATAGGTTTGATTCAAACATGAAAGTACACACTCTTCAATGTGCACTGCTTCTTGAAAGCAAGGAATGGCGATGCCTACAGAAGGAGAACTCATTTTGAAATTTCGTTATACAGTTGAACAAGCGTGCGCGCTTCATTTTCCCAACTGCAATTTTCTTTCACCCAAACATTTCCTCTTTTTCCAGATTCAAGACGCCACGATTCGCTTTGCAATTGCTTCATGGCAGAAATCATTTCTTGTTTGTTGGAAGGGGTGACGAAGTAACATCCTTCAACAAATGTTTTTTCCCAATACGGGAAGTTCGACATGATTACAGGTAGTCCGCAAGCGAGGTATTCAAATACCTTTACAGGTGTTGAATTCAAATAATTTTTTTCAGGATATAAAATTGCTAAGCCTACATGTGAGTTCACGTAGTGTTGATAAACTTCTGTTGCAGGCAAATGACCAACTTCAGTTACTTTTTCCCACCCTTTAGAAGAAACGCATTTTTGTCTGTATTCCTCGAAGTCCCATGCTCCAATAAGGGTAAGGGTGGCATCTTCTATTTCAGAAATAGCTTCTATACATTCGTGGATACCTCGAATTTCAGTTAATCCGCCACAATAAATAAAGCGCGTGATTTTACCTGTTTGCTCAGATAGCTTTATTTGAGGAAGGGAAAGAATTGGATAGTTGCGAATAACTGCTTGTTTGCGTTTTGAGAGTATTTGCTCGGTTTCAGTCACAATCACACGAGAGCAAAAGAGGATGTAAAATTGTTCCGCGCAGCTATATAAAAAACCGAATGTTTTTCGAAGAAAAGGTGGTCCGAGAGGCTTGCTTTCAATTTGCCTACTTACATATTCATGCGAATCGAAAATAACTTTCTTTCCGAGTAACCAAAACAACGGTGCAAAGCGAATAAGTTCAGGATCGTGAATGTGGACAATCTTCGCATTTAATTTCATTACAGTGAAGAATCCTTGCCACGCCGTGATGAATAATTTCTTAAGTCGACTCGTTGTTGTCGGAAGAGCAACAACCTGAACACCTTCGCGCACGAGCGATTCCGAGTGAGGAACAACAAGTGAAACTTCGTAACCTGCCTGCACAAGACTCACACATTCCTTCATGAATATGCGACTGTCGAAAGGCGGATGCAAAGTGGTGAAATGAGCGACGCGTGTTTTCATTTCGCTAGAAGTTTTTCATAGAGCGAAAGGAATTTTTTTCTGTTCGCGTCTTTCGTTCCGTCGCGTTCAATACGTTGCTTATTCAATTCAGAGGCATTCGATAAATTCATTTCGAAAGCTTCCGAAATAAAATCCCTGTGAACGTCTTCAACAATAAATCCTGTGGTGCCGTGTGAAACCCATTCAACGCTCGAAGGCAAGTTCGAGAGTATGGGAATGCATCCGCTGGCCATGGCTTCCAATACGCTAATGGAAGTAGCATCGCTTTCCGGAATGGAAATGTAGTAAGTGGCTTTGGCGTAGTTGCGTGCGTTGTCTTCTTGCTGCAGCCATCCCACAAATTCAGTACTCGAAAGAATGTCCAATTCAGCGGCTAGCGCTTTTAACTGATCGGTTTCTTCACCAACCGCACCCACGATCAATTTCCATTCTTCGCGATTCGGTTTGCTTTTGAATTTCGCAAACGCGCGCAAGATGAAGTCTACGCGATATAATTTTTTATGAAGTCGATTCGAATAAAATATCTTTTCCTTTTCAGTTTGAACCGGTATTAGGTTTATTCCGAAATTGGCAATGAGAATATCAATTTTTCTCTCAGGAATTAGCACTTGCATCGCTTGCGCTAAGTCATTCGAGTCGGCAGTAAATGAATCCGCGTGATTGAGATTCCATCTGACAAGCGTTCTTAAAATGAAATTTCTTTTTGGTGTTAAATAGATGTCGCTACCCCAAGCAGTGAGTACATTGGGTATACCTAATGGCAATAAGGCTCTTAGGGCATAGTAGGCAACACTATTTACCTGATGAATATGAACAATGTCAGGTTTGAATTTCTTTACTATTGATCGAATTGTTCTCGGAGTGCGTATTTGCGCAGAAAGACTCCACAAGCTGAAGTCTAATTTTGAAATTACTTGCACCTCCTTAAACTCTTCTTTCATGAGTTGAAAGAAGTTTTCAGTGTGAATGGATGTACTCCCGATAATGAGCAATTTCTTATTCTTCATTTTACCCTTCGTTCCAAGATTGGTAATTGGCGTTAAGGTCTGCGTGGTCTGCTAACCATTTGCTGTCGCGGTCTCGTGTGTCCCCAACAACAACAGCTGGATTTCCAGAAATAATCGCGTAATCGGGGAATGAACCTTTCACGAAACTGTATGCTGAAACAAGGCTTCCTTTTCCAAGTGTTGTTCCCGGCATAATAACCGCGTGTGGACCAATGAACGAGTACTTTCCAATCTTTACTTGACCTTCGTTGTAGGCCAATTTCTTTGGAGTGGAAGCGTATTTCTTTCCGTATAAACGAATGGCGTCGTGACTGGAATGAGTTATAATACTCACGAAATTCGTGACCTGACAACCTTCTTCAATCGTTAATCCGTTTGAAGCATCTATGAAATTCGCGTGACCAATGTACACGTTGTCTTCCACATGGAGATTCTTTTCACCTTGTAAAAAAGTAGAACTGCAAATGCGCGTAAGCGGAAGAACCGTTCCGTCGGAACGCTTGTACCGTCCAATCATAACGGGCTTAATCCACTTCGATAAATAAAAAAGAATTCTGCGTTTGAGCATGTTCAAATTTAGCCCAAATGCTCCAAAGTTTCGCGTTCTTTTGCGATGTACCAATACCAGAACATTCCGGCCAACATGATGCCCATGCCTGAAAGGCTGAACAACGTGAAGCCAAGGATAGGATCACTCATCAATCCGCCAATGAGAATGCTCACAATTTTAAGGGTTAAACCAACCAACGAAAAGGCGAACGACTGATGTTGTTTGTGCACCACAGCTGTTACAGCGCTTACAGGAGAAATAAGAAAATTCATGAAAATAAACGGGATGAGGATGTGCGCATAAACTGCTGTCATTCGCCAGGTTTCACCCAATAGGAAAACGAAAATATTTTCGGTGAATAGAAATAGAATTCCGAAAATGGGGAATCCAACTGCGAATAGCACTCCGTAAATCTTCAAGACATACGAGCGAATATTTTTGGTGTCGTGAAAAGCTTGCGCTGCTTTCGGATAAAACACTTGGTAAATACTCGCGCCAATAAGTGCCAACGGTGCTGCCAGAATTCGAAGCGATTGAAAGTAGTAAGAACTTATTTCGCTCGCGAAAAAGGTTCCCAATAAAAACACAATACCATATTGCTGAAGGTTATCTACCAAGGCGTTCGGCGCGTTGTATGTTGGAAATTTGCTGTATGATTTCCATAGCGTTTTCGCTTCTTGCTTCGTTAATTTTTTCCACGCTTGAATGGCTAGTTTCGAATAGTTCGAACCAATAATTATCCAGCCAATGATTTGTCCAAGTATGGCTCCGTAAATTAAACCAATGGGATCTTCTATAAGCATTCCCCACAACAAACTCGTTCCAACAGTAACGGCAGCGACGCTTATTTTAGAAAGAGCGTTACGCGTGAAAGTTCCGTTGCGCGTTGACCAATAGTTTAATATCTGCGTGAATCCTGCGAAAAAAGTAAACACAGGAACCAAAAGAATTGCACTCGGTACGGAATAATTGAAAATTCCTTGTCCGGAAAAAACGAACACAATACCCAAAACGACCAGTCCTAAAACTCGCAACAAGGTGCGCAATGAAAGTGCTACCAATTGTTCAGCTTCTTCAGCAGATTTAGGAAGTGCAATGGCCAGTTCAAATCTCAAAGAAGAAAAGGACAGAATGATGGAAGTGCATGCGGTGAAAAAAGAGAATACAGCGAATTCCGTGGGGTCATAAATTCGCGCTAGGGCGAAAGCTCCAAGCACTTGAATGGCTTGTGCCGAAGCCGTTCCAATAAGCAGAATTGCAGTATTCTTTACAAACGCAGACTGCAACAGTTGTTTCATTCTGCAGAATGTTTAGGCTTTGCCAAATGCAAATACCACACGAATGTGATTAGATACATTATGCTACTTACAAGAGAATACAACCCAATAGCCCAGTACAAGCTATTGAATAAATAACCGACATAGAGGGCGGACATTTTTAAAATGACATCTATAATGTTTAGTCCGAGCGCTTTGTTTTGAACGTTTTCCAAAATGGCAGTGAATGAAAAAGGCGAGATGGAAAAATTCAACACAAATAGCGGTGCTAGCCATCTAGCCATTTCTCCAGAAGCCCGCCACTCTTCTCCGAAAACAAACGCGAATAGGGAAGGTGCGAAGGCAACAATTATAATGGCTCCAATTCCGCTGAATGCCATGAGTGCCTTAGCTGTACTGAGCATTAGTGGGCGATAAGATTCTCCGTTCTTTTTTAACTCGGAAGCTTTGTTGTAGTGCGTCAGGAAAATCGTGTTACTAATAAGGTTCACAGGTGCTTGAATAATTTTCCAACACATGAAATACAGACCCGTTGCTGAATCGCCGAAACAGACATTCAACATCCAAACGGTTCCGCTCAACTGCAAAGTTTCAATAATGCCTTGCGGTGTGTTGAAGAATATATATTGCTTGAAGGGCCTCAGCGAAATGTCTTTGACTGGTTCTTCCGTCAGTTCATCTTGACGAGTTCCATTGAACAGCACCCACATTGAGATTACTTGGCCAATGATGAATCCGATAACCAATCCTAAATAGTCGAAGAAGAAGTATCCCAATGCAATTGAGCTTCCGTTAATGAACAAACTGTTTGCAACACGATAAGCAGCGTTTGTGCGGTATCTGTTCAGTCGGGTGGAAAGAAAATTGTACGTTTGAATAACTGCAATACTGAAAATTCCAATCGGAAGAAACGCTTCGAAAGCTGAGATGTGCATGCCGAAGAAATAGAGCACACTGAATAAAATGGCTATTCCAGAAGCTAATCTCCATGCGTTATTGATGGCGAGCTTCGCGCGTTCGCGCGCCATCATCTCTGTTTCAGCATTCGGTATGCTGTATTCAATTCTGAATGTAGCAAGGACAGCGAAAGGGATAATCCACGCGTAGAATAAGGCGAACCATGCAAAGTCTTCGGCGTTGTACATGCGCGAAAGAATGGGGGCAGTTCCGTAGGTGATCAATTGTCCAACTGCAGTAGCTGCCGAGAGTTTCAGCACATTTTTCAAATGCAGTTTTTCTATCAGTTCTTTCATGAATTCAAGCTAGGCATGGGCATCCAATGCGATACCGATTGAAAGAACTGATTTGAATTTCCTTCTCCTTTCCAAAAGTGAATGCCGTGTTTTTCGGCTTTCTCTTTATCGTGCAAATAGAAATCTTTTTGGAAATGAAGAACAATGACCTCGCGCAATTCGGTCTCACCAGTTTTTCCCGGAAGGAAAACAGAGTTGTTCGAAACAAACGCCAACACGCGCTGTCCGTCTTCCGGCAATTGATCAGTTATTGAAATCCAAGTCGACATTTCTGAATGAATTAGTTACCCGTAAATGTAGGCATTCTCTTTTCCAAGAAAGCAGCAACACCTTCTTTGTGATCGGCAGTTTGTCCAGCTCTTTTCTGAAGGTCTAATTCTAATTCGAGCTGTTGCTCGAGCGTGTTATTCCAACCCGAATAAATGGCTTGCTTCGTGAAAGCAAGGGCTTTCGTTGGCATAGAAGCCAATCGCGCAGCAAGTTCTGCAACTTTCGTTTGGAATTCTTCTACCGGATAAACATCGTAAATAAGTCCCATGGCTTTCGCTTCAGCGGCTGTAACCTTGTCGGCCAAAAGCATTTGCGCCATCGCGCGTTGTGTTCCAATAATGCGCGGAAGGAAATACGTTCCGCCGCTGTCTGGAATTAATCCAATCTTGGTAAACGCTTGCAAGAAGCTTGCGTTCTCAGAAGCAACAACCAAGTCGCAGGCCAACGCAATGTTTGCTCCTGCTCCTGCAGCAACGCCGTTAATGGCGCCGAGGATAGGAATCGGTAATTCGCGCATCATGCGAATAATCGGATTGTACCCATCTTTCAAAATGCTTTCCAATCCGGGACCGTCAGTAGCAATGGCTTCGCCGAGATCTTGTCCAGCACAAAATGCTTTTCCGTTTCCAGTTAACACCACACACCGAACGTCCGTTCGGTTTTTAATTTCGGTCAATGCTCCTTGCAATTCAACGGACATTTCCATTACGAAACTGTTGAATTTTTCTTGACGATCTAAGGCAATGGTAGCAATGCCTTCGTTGTAACTGAGTTGAATGAATTTCATAGTTTAAGATGCTTTGTAAAAGTTCTCGCGTCCTTCTACAAATCGCAAGAAGGCAACGGTAATAATGAGTCCTGCTGTGGCTTTCACAGCATAAGCCGAAAGGTCTAATTGAACAAATGCCCACGCACGTTCGGGATTAATGCGGTAAATGTATAGACCGCCTAACAACAATATGATAGCGTGTCCAAGGAACCAAACAGCTAGTGCATTCAACATCTTTTTCTTGCGAGGAATCTCTGCGAAATATCCTGCGAGCAATGCTGCAGCCAAGAACCCGAAGTAGTAACCGCAATTTGTAATGGTGAAGACATGCTTTATTCCGAATTCATAATTCGGGAAAATGTGTAGTCCGGCTATTCCCAGAAGTATGTAGAACAAGGCCGAAAGAAATCCAATTTGCCATCCCCACCAAATGGCGTTGAACAACACCACTAAACTCAAAATGGAAAATGGCAATTCTTTACCATAAGAAACATCCATCGGACCAAGTCCAATCAAGAGTCCCAGAGAGACAACAAATCCGATTAAAAAGTTAAGAGCAGCGCTCTTGGTAAATGCAAAGTATTGTTTAAACACAGCTTATTTGATTATAGGATACGTGTTGTTGTTCTTGTCGGTGTCTATGGTTTGATTATTCGTATCAATAGTCACCTTCACAACTTTCATATTCTGATTTTTGAATTTGAGGGAATAGGTTTTATCAACCCAATGCCAGTCTTCTTGTAAGTTCCAATTCTCGGGCAGATCACCTTTGAATTTTTCTCCACGCATGAGATCAATCGGTATGTAGTACACGCAATCTTTTCCATTGTCGAAACTCACGGTTACTTCACAAGGCATGGGGAAAAGCCCAACGCGTTCCAAAACAATTTCGGTTTCTACTTTACCTGCCAATACAGTATCAATAGCGTAGTCCATGGTTTTCGTTGTTCCAACGAAATACTCATCGAACCAGTCGAGCACCAATCCGCTTTCTTTTTCAGCAACGCGCAAAATATCAGCAGGAGTAGGGTGTTTGAACGACCATTCGTTGAAATACGTTTGCATGGTTTGGTTGAAGAGCTCAGAGCCCATGATGTATTCCAACTGACTTAAATACGTTTCACCTTTGCTATATGCAGCAACGCCGTATGCGTAATTCGTTTCGAAATGATCGGCGTGCGTGGTCAAGGGCTCTTCCATTCCTGCTTCAACGAGGCCGAGATATCCGTCAATCGACTCTCTGTGGAAAGGATCTGCTTGCGCTGGGAAAAGAGAATTCATAACCACTGTCGATGCGAAGCTCGTGAACCCTTCGTCCATCCAACAATACTGACTTTCATCGGTGGCGAGCATACACTGATACCAAGAGTGCGCACCTTCGTGAACAGTAACGCCCACAAGGCTTGGAAGAGAGCGTCTTCCTGTTATGAGTGTTGCCATTGGATACTCCATTCCGCCGTCTCCGCCTTGAATGACATTGTAAACAGGGTATGCGTATTTCCCGAAATTCCTGCTCAACAGATCAAATGCTTTTGCCGTGAATTCAGGAAGACGGTCCCATGCCTCGTTGTACTTTTCTTCCGGTTGGTGATAGAAATAAATTTTCGGACCGCCGCGCAGTTGGGTTTCTGTGCGGACATAATCGGGGTCGGCGGCCCACACAAAGTCGTGAACATTTTTCGCTTCGTACTTCCAAGTAATTAAATTCTTTCCCACTTTTTGAACGCGCTTGAAAGATTCGTCTTCATTCAGCAACACTCCGCCGGCTGCAACCACGTAATTTGCAGGCAAGGTAATGTTCACATTGAAATTTCCCCAAATACCGTAGAATTCGCGAGCGATATACGGATTCGGATGCCAGCCGTCATTGTCATATTCGCTCAACTTAGGATACCACTGACTCATGCTATATTCAATGCCTTCCGCATTGTCTTTTCCGCTTCTGCGAATTTGCAAAGGCACTTGTCCGTTGAATTCCAATTCAATTTTAGCAACAGAATGAGCAGGTATTCCTCTCGAAAGTTGAACTTCCAAAATGGTTTCGTTCTCAATGAATGAAACGGGTTCACCATTCACCAGGAGTTTGCTAACATGCAAATGGCCTTCTTGTTCTTTTGTTAATTTCGAAATTCGATCGCCTACACGTCGGTCGGGATCTGGCAAATCCGTGGAGCGAACATCCATGTCGCTTCCTGGTTGGAAGGCATTGTTGTACAAATGGAAGAACAACTGCGTTAACTCATCGTTACTGTTGTTCGTGTATTGAATCGTTTCCTTTCCAACGAACGAGTCGTTCGTGGTGTTCAATGAAATGTCAATGGTGTAATCGGCATTTTGCTGCCAATACTGTCCGAATACATTTCCACCTAAAACGGCAAAAGCTAGAAGTAATAAATTTCTTTTTGTCATGATTACCAAATTACAGATTCTTCATTCATCCAATGTCCGTGAAGCTTCAAGGCTTGTTCCATTAAATCGCGAACACATCCATGTCCACCATTTTTGTTGGAAATGTAGTGTGATACTTCCTTCACCTCAGGCGCTGCATCGGCCGGACAGACAGCCAATCCAACAATCTTCAACAATGGAATATCTGGAATATCATCGCCCATGTAACACACATCGTCGTCGTGGAAATGCCACTTCGATTTTAAATCTAAATACACTTGACGTTTATTCGAAGAACCCAAGTGAACTTCGTGAACACCTAATTTTTCGAAACGATTGCGAACAGCTTCAGATCTTCCTCCGCTAATTACTGCAATGCGAAATCCGTTCTTAACAGCTAACTGAACAGCATATCCGTCGCGAACATTCGCTGTGCGCATCTGCTCACCATCCGGGAACAACCAAACAATGTTGTCTGTGAATACTCCGTCTACGTCGAAGATAAAAATCTTCGTCTTTGCTAATTTCTCTTTGTAATTCATTGGTATTTGTCAAGTATGTTTTTAGAAAGAAGAGTGTAGATCTCCTTCCATTCAACATGATTATTCAATAATTGTTTTTGAGCTTCAATTGTTCCTTGGTCGCCGCGTTGAGCCGGTCCTGTTTGAATAGTCTCCGGCGATTTCGTTTCCAACAGTTCAACATGAGCCTTCAACATGGTGTAAAATAAATCGGTTGGAAGCTGCGCTTCCTTCAACAACGATTGTGATATGTGTTGAAGGTGATTGGTGAAGTTGTTTGAAAAGACAGCAGATACATGGGCAAGTTGACGTTGTTCGCCGTTGGCGGAAATCCATTTGCCAATGGCAGGTTCAAGAAACGCTTTCACAATGGTCTCCGTTTCAGAATTCGAAAATTCATACAACAACGGAATGTTATTGTACTTCACAGACGTTCCTTTCTTCAAGGTCTGGCAAGGCCAACACACGGCTCTGTTTTTTTGCGGAAGCGAGAGCATTGAGGTGCCTCCGGAAAAATGCACTGCAATAATTTTTTCAGGAAGTTGTGCCGCCACTTCAGCTATCTGAGAGTCTGGAACGGCAAGCAAAACCAAGTGAAAGCTGTCATTAATGTCGCTCAAATTCGTAGTCGTTTTCCAAGGGCTTGAAACGGGTAATTCCCGAACCACATGAAGATCTATTCGCGAATTAATTTCGCGAAGTGCAGCGTTCAAGTGCCACGCTAAATTTCCATTTCCAACAAGAGCTATGCGCATATCTCTGCGAAGATAAAGCGAAGAAGCGTACCTTTGTTTCATGACATTAACGGTTCAACTCGATACCCCTTCAAGATGGAAGGATTATGCCCTTATAGATTGTGGCGATTTTGAAAAATTAGAGCGCTTCGGTGAATTCATAACGATACGTCCAGAACCACAGGCTATATGGCCAAAACGCTTGTCTGACGAGGAATGGAAGAAAAGAGCGCACGTTCGCTTTGTCCAGAAAGGAAGCAACATAGGTGAATGGACCAAGTTGAAAAAAATGCCAGATCAGTGGAAAATTCAATATGAATTAATCAACGGGAAGAATTTAAACATGCGTTTGGGAATGACTTCCTTTAAACATGTTGGAATATTTCCGGAACAGGCTGCCAATTGGGACTTTTCCATTACAGCTATGGAGAAGATGCAAATAGAAAAGCCGAAAGTATTGAATCTCTTCGCATACACAGGCGGAGCTACAGTGGCTTGCGCAACGCACGGAGCAGATGTTACACACGTTGACAGCATTAAGCAAGTAGTGACATGGGCGAATGAAAACGCTCAATTGACAGGAACAAAAGACATTCGTTGGATGGTGGAAGACGCGTTGAAGTTTGTTCAACGTGAAGTGCGCAGAGGAAATAAATACAACGGGATTATCCTTGATCCTCCAGCATTCGGACATGGACCGAAAGGAGAGAAGTGGAAGTTGGAAGAGCATATTTCAGAATTGCTCGACGGTGTTTTGCAATTGCTCGATCCGAAAGAACACTTCTTAGTTTTGAACGCTTACAGCCTCGGTCTTTCTCCGCTTATTGTTGAAAATCTACTTCGTCCATTTGCTGGAAAGAATCTATCCATTGGAGAGCTTTATCTCAACGCGGAAAGCGGAGTGCTTCTGCCTTTAGGCGTATTCGGAAGAATTCTAAAAGTATAATCACATGCGGAAAGTATTCCTCTTTATTTCTGTCGCAATGGCTTTCGCTTCGTGCAAAGTCAAGGAGAATGTTTCTCAATCGAATCATACCATTCAGCCCATGACAACATCGAAATTGTTCGATCCGCATTCAGCAGCCACGTCTGACGCGCGCGTCACTCACCTTCATTGGACCGCGAATGTGAATGTTGAAACACACGTCATTTCAGCAAACGCAACTTTCGATTTCAAGGCTGAAAAGGGCGCGCAGCAAATTTCTTTCGACACGAAAGATTTGAATATTGAATGGGTGAAGGTGAATGGCAGAATGGCTCGCTACACTTTGGATGATGAGAAGCCTTTTTTAGGTCAAGCGCTTCATGTCGAAATTCGGGATATCGATAATCTAGTGAGCATTCAATACACCACCTCTCCGAATGCAGAAGCGTTGTTGTGGGTGGAAAAAGAAAACGAATTGCCTTTCCTTTTTTCTCAATCCCAAGCCATTTTGGCGAGAACGTGGGTCCCTTGTCAAGACAGCCCTTCGGTGCGTTTCACATACTCAGCAGACGTGATAGTTCCGAAAGAATTAATGGCGTTAATGTCAGCTGAAAATCCGCAAGTGAAATCACAAGACGGTAAGTATCACTTCGAAATGAAACAACGCATTCCTTCATATCTATTGGCTTTAGCTGTTGGAGATGTAGCATTTAAATCGTTGAGTGAAAACACCGGTGTTTACGCCACTACCGATATGTTGGAAATGGCATACAATGAATTTTCAGACATGCCCGGAATGGTTAAAGCGGCAGAAGAATTATACGGTCCATACGCATGGGAACGTTACGATGTGTTGGTGCTTCCAGGAGCATTTCCTTTCGGTGGAATGGAAAATCCACGATTGACTTTCGCGACTCCAACCATTTTGGCTGGAGACAAGTCGTTGGTTTCTCTTATTGCACATGAGCTAGCTCACAGCTGGAGCGGAAACTTAGTCACCAACGCGACTTGGAACGACTTCTGGTTGAATGAAGGATTCACCGTTTACTTCGAACAACGAATCATGGAATCGCTTTATGGAAAGGCGAAGGCAGAGATGTTGGCAACCTTGGCGCGTCAAGATTTGAACGCAACGTTGGCTGAACTTCCAGCTGAAGACACACACTTGAAATTAGCCTTGGAAAACAGAAGTCCAGATGACGGCATGAATGACATCGCCTACAACAAGGGCTATTTCTTCCTTCGAACTATTGAAGAGAAAGTAGGAAGAGAAAAGTTCGATGCGTTTTTGAAGAACTACTTCCAATCGCACGCTTTCGGAGTCATGACAACAGAAGGATTCGTAGACATTCTAACAACTGAGCTTTTGACCAAAGAGCAAGCAGATGCCATTGGAATTGATGAATGGATTTATTCGGCTGGATTACCCGCCAATTCTGCGGTTGTTCAATCTGCCGAATTGGAAAAGGTAGATGAACTCCGATTGAAGTGGGAAGGAGATGAGATAAAGAACAGCGATCTTCCTTGGAACAACTGGAGTTACCAAGAGCGTTATCGTTTTTTATCGAATGTGAATTACAATCTTTCACTGAATAAAATTCAATCTTTGGACGAGAGTTTCCACATTTCGAAAATTGGAAATTCTGAAGTGCTCTTCGCTTGGTTCATGCTCTCTGTTCAAGCGAAGAACGAAGCGGTCTTTGCAGATCTTGCTACATTTTTAGAAAAAGTAGGAAGAAGAAAATTCGTCGCGCCGTTGTACGAAGCCATGGAGAACAGCGGTTATCACGTCACAGCATTGAGCATTTACGCCCACTGCAGAGGTAATTACCACGCAGTGACTCAAAATACTGTTGACGAGACCTTGAATTATTTCGAGAAGTAGAAACGAAATTTTTAATTTTAATTGGAAGAAGATTCTGCTCCCTTCCACTTAAATTTCCATTTATGAATATGAGGTTTCCCTTCCTAATAGCTGCAGTTTTCATTTGTCTTGCAGGCTCGGCACAGCAGCGAGGAAAAGTCATTTCGTTCAACACAAAGAAACCCATTAGTGGAGCCGTAGTGAAGTGGAGCAACGGAAAGCAATTCGCTGTCACAGATGAAAAGGGAGAATTCGTCATTCCTAATTCCAGCAACGGATACGTGGTTCAATCCATCGGTTACTACGATTATACCACTACGAAAATTGGAAGGCTCATTGAATTGACCGAGCAGATTTACCAAATGCCCGTTTTAAGTATTACAGATAAACCCGATAGCATTTTCGGAAGTATTAAATATTCTGTAGGCGATTTTGTTTGGTGGAATGGGAAGCTCACCATGCTGCTCTATGAACATGAAAAATTGTTTAAGCCTGCAAGCGAAAAACGCGACTTATGGGAAGACGCGTGGATTGCTCAAGTCGATTCTTTCGGAAAAATAATTAGCTCGTTTCACATTAACGAACCTGCTGAACGCTTTCATTTAGCGCCTACAGGTGCTTGTTTTGTTTTAACAGAAAATTCAGTTTTCCAACTTCAATCTGAACCGTTCTTGCATCTAGATAAGTTGAGCTATCAATCCTTCAGACAAGAGTTCGAGCCCATTTGCGGATTTCTAAACTCGAACATTGTCTTTCACACCTTCACGGAAGAATATCCCGAATTCAGTTTTTATCTCTTGAAGAAAGACAGCGACGATCCCATAGAGTTGGAGCACGTTGCAGACTCGCTAACCATGGAACTCTTCAAGTCGGAATATAAGTACATGGACGGCAGAGCGAAGCGCATTGCTTATCAATATGAATTGGATTATGGTGTGCCAAAAGAGATTGTAGCCGGACAAATGACGCGATTCAAAGAAAGTCTGTTTTATCGCGATCCTGTCGCGAAGATTGTTCAGTTGGAAAACAGCTGGTCTATTTTCAACATTTCGCAAGGGCAAGTCTTGAATGTAAACGCAGAAGGTGAATTTATAAATCGAGTGAATATGCTTGGAGAAAGAAACCTTTCCAACTTACCAGTTAAAGAAAAAATTCTCAATGTGCAATACGATCCTGAAACGAAGGAAGTCGTTTGCTTTACCCAACTTCGAACGGGCGAATCCATGCTGTATGTTTTGAAGGAAGACGGAAGTCTTGTCCTGAGGAAAAACCTGTATTGGAGGCACATTCGCAATGCACAAATAAAAAACGGTAGAGTGTATTACCTCTACCGTCCTTTTGAAAGTCGAAACAATTGGTATCTCTATGCCGAGTAATTACACTACGTGATTCCAATTGTGGGTATCCTTCTCTCTACCGCGTTTCACCCGGTCGAGGTATAAAGCTACTTTAGGAGCAAATTCCCAAGTGGAATATTCATTTAAATTAAGATCTTCACCGTCTAGGCAAATCGTGCGAATAGGAGCAATGGTAGCCGCAGTTCCTGCCCCAAAGGCCTCGTTTATTTCTCCGCTTCGCAGCCCTTCAATGAGTTCGGCAACAGCAATTCGCTTTTCAACCACCTCATATCCCCAGTCGCGAGCAACTTGAAGAATAGAGTCACGCGTAATTCCACTTAAAATAGAATCTGAAAGTTGCGGAGTCATAATGGTGTTCCCCTTACGGAACATCACGTTCATGGTGCCACTTTCTTCCAAATACTCATGACTTTCAGCGTCGGTCCACAACAATTGATGGTAGCCTTCCGCTTGCGCTTTCTTAGTTGGAAGCAATGCGGCAGCGTAATTTCCAGCCGCTTTCGCAGAGCCGGTGCCGCCGTGTGAAGCACGTGAGTAGTGGTGTTCAATCTTCACCTTCAATTCAGAAGTGTAATAACTTCCAACCGGACTGGTGAAGACGACAAACATATAGCTGTCGCTTGGCTTAACTCCCACGTATTCGTCAATAGCGAACATATGCGGACGGATATATAGCGCCTCTCCATCGAGAGTGGGCACCCAATTGCGGTCCAATGAAATAAGTTGTTCAACGCAGTGAACAAAAACATCTTCTGGTAGGGTAGGCATGCACAAGCGCTCGGCACTGTGATTCATGCGTTTCGCATTTTCTTCCGGACGGAAAATAAAGACTTCATTATCGGTATTACGAAATGCCTTCATGCCTTCAAAAATGGCTTGGCCGTAATGTAAAGAGCTAATAGCAGGAGAAAAATGCAGAGGCCCATACGGTTGAATAACAGGCGCGCCCCATTCACCGTTGTGGTATTCCATGGCTAACATGTGATCCGAAAAAACATGCCCGAAGCCCAAATTGTCCCAATCTACTTGGTGAATGCGGCTCTCGGCTACTTTGCGAATCTCAATCGGTTTTTGTGTTGCTATCATTGAGCGGTTTGATTGATTTCCTAAAAATCAGGAAACCAAAAATAACACATTTCTTCAGACTTTAGCTATTCGCAGAAGGCGCGAACAGAAATTTGTTAGGGCTAACCAATTCTTTCTTTACGGCATACATAACAATTGCCGCAGTATTTTTCACACCAAGTTTATGCATGATGTTCTTTCTGTGGGTGTTTACAGTGTGGGTGGAAAGAAATAATTTCTCAGCAATCTCGACGTTGGTAAAGCCTTCAGCAATTAAAGTAATGATTTCATTTTCCCTGTTGCTAATGGTTGTGGGTTCACAGTCGTATGTGGCCACAGCTAAATCCTCAACATCGATGGCTTCCTTGCGAATGCGATCGACAATATTTCCACAAAAGAAAACGCTTCCAGCTGCAGTCTCGCGAACCGAATCAAGAATCTCATTCACATCGCAATCCTTACGTATGTAACTTGTTACTCCTGCGCGCAAGGCATTCACGATGGTCGCTCCGCTTTGGTCGGCTGTAAGCGCAACAATTTTTAGTTTAGGTTGAAGACGCAAGGCTTTCGTAATGGTGTCAACAGAGAATCCTGGCGCAGTAAAATCCATGAGTAAAACGTCTGCCTCGAAGGAAAGGAGTAATTCGTATAAACTCTCAGCATTTCCGGCATCGCCAATGATCTCGATGTTTTCGTAGTTCGAAAAGATAGAATGCAGTCCGGTTTGGACAATTTGACTGTTATCGGCAATGATTAATCGAATCATGCCGCGAAGATAAGTTAAGTAAAACGATTCTAAATAAGAAACTGCTTTTATTTCTTTGCTCTTAATTGGTAGGTTGCCTGAAGGCCAAATCTCACATTGCTTTCAGCCATTCCTGCTGGAAGCGAAGAACTTATTTTACGTTGAAGGTTGATCCCATATGCCCATCTGCCGCGATAAATGTCAATGGCGATGTTGCCCCAGGTTTGAGTTCCACCGGTAGATACTTCGACTATGCCGTATGAAAAATCTTGTGTTTGATGTTCATACGCTACACCGCATTGAGGTAAAAGGGTTGTTTCATAATTTTTCAAATTCCATCTGAAAAAGCCAACGGCGGATACGGCGGATGCAT
>JBIKZA010000043.1:0-21796 GCA_044354975.1 Flavobacteriales bacterium | reverse complement strand
ACATTGGAAATTCCATACAAATACCCATCTGCGAACGAGTCCATTGAATTTGGAAATATGGCCTATCACCTTCGAGCAGGAGAACATGAGATTTTGCGGTGGGATTGGGAGAGGTACATTCTTTTTGCTTTGGATCAATTTAAATAATTTTCACAAACGGTCTTATCTTTATCTGATGAAGCAGTGTTTTCTATTTTTTCTTGTTTTATTTTCTTTCGCTGAATCAAATGCACAATGCTGCAATTATACCCTTTTAACTTTCGATAGTTATGGCGATGGTTGGAATGGGGGATATTTGACAATTACAGTGAATGGAATAGATGCTGGAGTGTTCTTCGCAGCAGGATATGGAAGTCAAGACACTCTGGCAATCTGTGACGGTGATTCCATTGAATTGAGTTATACCGCAGCTGATTATGAAAATGAGAATTCATATAGTTTATATGACGCTTCATGGAATTTACTTTTTTCAAACGGTCCATATCCCACCGCTGGAAACGTTTTTTCTGGAATAGGAAATTGCAGTTCGCTGGCACCTCCTGGTAATCAACCGTGCAATCCCATACCCATGGAATTAGGGGCGTGCGTGACAGGCAGCAATGTGAATGCAGGTAACTCAGGACTTAATCCAGGATGTGCGAGTTTTTCAGGAGCTGATCAATGGTACTCGGTTGTTGTGCCTCCCTCGGGAAATATAAATTTCAATACTGCTAGTGGTAGTTTAAACGATACCGGATTGGCTGTTTGGAGAGGTGTAGATTGCATCAGTGTTTGGGTTGTGGCATGTGACGATGACAGTGGTGTTGATTATTATTCAATTGCAACCCTGTTCGATATGACACCGGGTGAAACATTGTATGTGCAGGTGTTCGGATATGGGGGTGCGACAGGGACTTTTGATTTGTGTGCAACCGATTTGGGAGTCGTTAATTTTGAGAGTTCGGAAATTCCGATTGTGTTAATCAATACGCAAGGGCAAACCATTGTACAAGACACGAAAGTCAATTGCACTATGGAGATTAAGTACAATGGGTATGGCAATCTAACTTATGTGAACGACAGCGCTAATGTTTACAATGGGCACATTGGAATTGAAATTCGTGGGGCGTCTTCTGCAGGATATCCGCAAACGCCCTATGGATTTGAAACGAGGTTAGCTGATGGCACAAATAACAATGTTTCAATATTGGGCATGCCGGCTGAGAATGATTGGGTGTTGATTTCCAATTACAATGACCGTTCCATGCTAAGAAATGCACTTGCATTTCAAATGTTCGGAGGAATGGGTAATTACAGTGTTCGATCACGCCTAGTAGAAGTCAGAGTAGACAGCTCTTACAAAGGGATTTATTTGTTGGCTGAAAAGATAAAACGCGATTCGACGCGTGTTGATATTGCAAATTTGACACCGCTCGATTTAGGCGGAGATTCAATTACAGGTGGATATATTCTTCAACAAAATTTATGGGATTGGAACAACAGTTTTCAGTCTAATTATTCTCCCATTGATCATCCTGGTTTTGATATTCATTTCATATATCAATCTCCGAACGAACTTGAATTGCTTCAACCTCAGAAAGACTACATTGCTTCTTTCATAGATTCTTTAGAGACGGCACTATACAGCGCCGATTTTGCAGATCCCGAATTGGGCTATCGAAAATACTTAGATACTAAATCTTTCATCGATTATCTTTTGGTGAATGAAGTTTCACGAAATGCAGATGGATTTAAAAAGAGTGTATTCTTCAACAAGGATAAAAATTCGAATGGAGGAAAATTGAAAGCCGGACCCGTTTGGGATTTCGATTGGGCTTGGAAGAATTTATACGGTTGTTCGTTGTATGAGAATTTGGATGGTTCAGGATGGGCACATTTGAATAACGATTGTGGAACCGATAACTATGGCACAGGTTATTACGTGCGCTTGTTACAAGACACGACTTTTCAAAACGAATTGCGCTGCGATTACGAATATTACAGAACGAATGTTTTAGATACTGCTATCATTTTTGCCAGTATTGAATTCAGTCGAGGCCTTCTTCAAAATGCACAGGCCAGACACTTTCAACGTTGGCCAATACTTGGCGTAAGCGGTCCAGCTCCTGAGATTGGCGCTATGCCTGCAACCTTCAATGCGGAGTTGGATACACTAAAGGGTTGGATAACTCAACGAATAGCCTGGTTGGACGAGAACATTCCTGGACAGTGTTTAACTTCCAATATTCAAGAGGAATTGCAGCTTTCTGCGCTTTCGGTTTATCCGAATCCAGCTTCATCATCTTTTAAAATTCAGGTGAGTCCGAACTGTATGGGAAATGCCTATACCATCTGCGATATGACTGGAAAATGCTTGGAAAGGGGAGTCGTGTTAAATGAAACGATGAACTTCAACTCAATGCATTGGCCTTCAGGAATGTACTTTGTAAGAATAGGTGATCACGTGGCGAAGGTTTCAATAGTTGCGGAAAACTAGTTTTTTGCCTGTAATTGAAGAAAATCTCGTATATTCGCCGTCCAATTAAAAATTGTTAATCGGGTTTCGTACCCACAAAACAAAAAATTATGTCAGTAAAAATCAGATTACAGCGCCACGGTAAGAAAGGTAAACCTTTCTTTCACATTGTTGCCGCTGATGCGCGTTCACCGCGTGATGGTAAATTCATCGAGCGTATTGGAAGCTACAATCCAAACACCAATCCTGCTACAATTGTGTTAGACACAGACAAAGCAGTTACCTGGTTGAATAACGGAGCGCAGCCAACAGACACAGCTCGTGCAATTCTTTCTTACAAAGGTGTTTTATACAAAACACACTTAGACAAAGGTGTTAAGAAAGGTGCATTAACTCAAGAACAAGCCGATGAGAAATTCAACGCTTGGTTAGATTCTAAAGATGCTAAAATTCAAGCGAAGCGCGATGGCCTTTCTTCTGTAAAGGAGCAAGCATTGGCAGAGCAATTGAAGGCTGAGCGTGTAGTAAACGAAGCGCGTATCGCTGCTCGTGCTGCTGCAGCCGCTGCTGCTCACGCAGAAGCAAATCCAGTTGTTGAAGAAGAAGTTGTTGCTGCTGAAGAAGTTGCAGTTGCTGAAGAAGCTCCTGCTGCTGAAGTTGTAGTTGCTGAAGAAGCTCCTGCTGCTGAAGAGGCTCCAGTTGCTGAAGCACCTGCGGCTGACGAAGCTCCTGCTGCTGAATAATCAGTCTATACGTTTTGTGAAAGGGAAGCAATTGCTTCCCTTTTTTTTTAACTTGGCTGCTGAGAATAATAAATATGGTTTGATATGTCTTCCTTGGTAACAACAGAAAAATCTTTCTTCGCGAATACAGTAATGATGGTGCGTCCGGCTGCATTCGGATTCAATGAAGAAACAGCCGCAAGCAATTCATTTCAACATGAGATTAATGGTTCGAGAGAACAGATTTTAGAATTGGCCATTCATGAGTTCGATAGAGTGGTGAATCAACTTCGCGCGAATGAAATTCATGTTCATGTAGTTGAAGACACACTCGTTCCAACAAAGCCAGATGCGGTTTTTCCAAACAATTGGATTTCTTTCCATCCGAACGGCACGCTTATTTTATATCCCATGGAAGCGTTTAACAGACGCTGCGAAAGACGACTGGAAGTTGTGCTAGAACTTCAACAAAAATTCAATTTTGAAAAGGTTCTAGACTTAACGCATTTCGAATCGGATAATTTATTTCTGGAAGGAACAGGAAGTGTGGTTTTTGATCATGAGCATAAAGTTGCGTTTGCTGCGATTTCTTCACGAACGAGTGAAGTTGTGTTTGAGGAGCTTTGCAAGCAAATTCATTACACACCATTCAAGTTCTCTGCTATTGATAAAAACGGTCAACCCATTTACCACACGAATGTGGTCATGTGCATGGGCGATGATTTTGTTGTTGTCTGTTTGGAATGCATGTCAGATGAGGAAAGTAGAAGGCTCTTTGTGAATGAAGTTAGTCGCTTAGGAAAAAGCGTTCTTGAAATTTCAATGGATCAAATGAATGCCTTTGCGGGAAATATGCTCTTACTTCGAGACGGGCAAAACAACAATAAATTGGTACTTTCAGAAACGGCATATCAGAGTTTAGCGAGTGAACAAATTGATTTTCTGAAGCAGCGTGTAGACTTTATTCGTTTCAATATTCCTGTTATAGAAACCATTGGTGGCGGGAGTGCACGATGCATGCTCGCAGAAGTGTTTTGAACAGTAGAACTTATTCAAGTTCTCCAAACTCTCCTCTTTCAAACTGATGGAAGGCATCCATGAGTTCTTGTTTCGTATTCATTACGAAAGGACCGTATGCTGCAATAGGCTCTAGAATCGGCTCTCCGGAAAGAATGAGCACTACCGCATCTTCATCGCATGAAATACTAAACAATTCTCCGTCGTTGCTGAATAGTCCGAATTCGCTAGTCGCGAGCTTTTGTTCTTCATTCACGGTAATGCTTCCTGAAATTATGAGAACTCCTGTGTTGTTTCGTTCATTGAATGAAAAATTCGCTGTTCCTCCGGCTTTTAATTTCACATTGAGAGCATGAACTTCAGTGAAGGTTGAAGCTGCGCCTTTCGCGCCTTCATAATTTCCAGCAATGACTTCAACAATTCCAGAATCGTTTGGCAATTGTACTTTCGGAATATCCGAATTTAAAATTTCTTGATACTTCGGTTTTGAAAGTTTATCGGCTGCAGGAAGATTCACCCACAGTTGAACCATGGAAAATATTCCACCTGCTTTTGAAAATTCTTTTTCATGATATTCTTTGTGAAGAATACCAGATGCCGCGGTCATCCATTGCACATCTCCTTCGCCAATGATTCCGCTGTTTCCTGCGCTATCGTGATGCGCAACTCTTCCTTTGTAAGCGATAGTTACAGTTTCAAATCCTTTGTGCGGATGAACACCCACGCCCTTCTGAACTTCTGTCGGAGGGAAGTAATGCGGAGCCGCGTAATCCAACATAATGAACGGATTCATTCTTTCCATACTCAAATAGTAATCGGGAATGAAGTGATGAACTTTGAATCCGTCTCCAACGAAATTGGTTGGCGGCGGTGGTATAATGGATTGAAGGGTTCTTTTCATAAGTTCGGCAAATTTACATCATTATCTTCGCACCATGAACAAAGACGAAATGCACTGCTTGGGAAAGATTACCAAGCTTCACGGATACAAAGGCGAGTTGACTGTTTTTCTAGATACCGCGAAGGTGGGAGATTATAGGGAATTGAAATTTCTTTTTTTGGAAATTAAGGACAGTTTGGTTCCATACAAAATTGAGCTTTTCGAACCGAAAACCAACGATTCCGTGAAGGTGCGTTTGGCTGGTGTGAACGACGAATCCACCGCCAAATCTTTGTTGAAGTCCATGGTGTATGTGCGTTTGACCGAACTTTCCGTAAAAGACGAAGATCGCAGAGATATGGTGAATTGGGTCGGATACGAGGTCTTCGACCAAACGCATGGCAGCATTGGAGTAGTGGAAGAGGTGGTGGAGAACAGAAAGAATCCTCAGCTTGAAATTCGTCACAATACGGGCAAACTCATCTTACTTCCCCTTCAACCCGAATTCGTTTTGGAAATAGATGACGAGAGCAAAACCATTTCTACTTCAGCCCCTGAAGGACTGATAGAGTTATACTTAGAGTAATTAATCAACATTTCAAACCGATAATGGTTGAGAAAGGGTTGAGTTTCGAGGATTCTCAGCCCTTTTTTTATTCTTACATTTGCCAAACGATTCAATGATAGTCGAACCAAATTTTTATTCATGACAAACATCGGTACACGTCCCGAAGGCGCTACATTAGCCTACCTCGGACTTAAACATGTTTCCACTGCATATTGGAACATGACACCTGCAGAATTGGTTGAAGAAACCATTTTACTTTCTCAGGGAACACTTACGAATACTGGCGCTTTAGCCATTGATACCGGAGAATTCACCGGCAGGTCTCCACAAGACAAGTTTATTGTAAAAGACGCTTCAACTGAAAACAGTGTTTGGTGGAGCCAATTCAACATTCCTTTTGATTCAGAAAAATTCACTCGTTTGTATGAGCGCATGTGTGCTTATTTAAACGGACGAGAAGTATATGTGCGCGACGCCTATGTCTGCGCAGACCCGCGCTACCGCATGAATGTGCGTGTGGTAACGGAATTTCCTTGGAGCAACATGTTTGCAAGCAACATGTTCTTGCGTCCAACTGCGGAAGAATTAACAACAATGTCTCCTGAGTGGCACGTCATCTGCGCGCCAGAGTTCATGGCCGATCCAGAAATCGACGGAACTCGTCAGCATAATTTCGCAATCATCGACTTCACCAAGAAGATGGCGATTATTGGCGGAACCGGCTATACAGGAGAGATTAAAAAAGGAATATTTACGGTGTTGAACTACGTTCTTCCACACGAGAAGAATGTATTGTCAATGCACTGTTCTGCGAACGTAGGCAAAGACGGCGACACAGCAGTGTTCTTCGGACTTTCCGGTACTGGAAAAACGACTTTGTCTTCTGATCCGAATAGAAGATTGATTGGAGACGATGAGCACGGTTGGACCGACACAACGGTTTTCAATTTTGAGGGAGGGTGTTATGCGAAGACGATAGATTTGTCACGCGAGAAAGAGCCTCAGATTTACGATGCGATTAAGTTCGGAGCGTTGTTAGAGAACATTGGCTTTGAAGACGACGGAGTAACTCCCGATTACGCCGAAAGCGCGAAGACAGAGAACACACGTGTGAGCTATCCGTTGGAGCACATCGATAATACGATGAATCCAAGTGTGGGTGGAATTCCTAAGAATATTTTCTTCTTGACTTGCGATGCGTTCGGTGTATTGCCTCCGATTAGCAAGCTTACGAAGGAGCAGGCGATGTACCAATTCATTAGCGGATACACCGCTAAGGTTGCTGGAACAGAGGCTGGAATTACAGAGCCAACGACGACATTCAGTGCATGTTTCGGTGCGCCTTTCTTACCGTTACATCCAACCGCTTATGCAGAGATGTTGGGTAAGAAGATTGATGAGAGCGGAGCACAAGTTTGGTTGATTAATACCGGGTGGTCCGGTGGATCATACGGAGTTGGAAGCCGCATGAAATTGAGCTTCACACGTGCAATGATTACTGCAGCGTTGGAAGGAAAGTTGAACAATGTTGAATTCGCAACACATGAAGTGTTCGGATTGGCAATGCCAACGGCATGTCCAGAAGTTCCTGCAGAAATGTTGAATCCACGCAACACGTGGTCAGACAAAGACGCATACGACGCGAAAGCGAATGAGTTAGCAGAGAAGTTTGTAATGAATTTCGAGAAGTTCAAGGACTATGCAAGTGAAGCCTTGCTTTCGGCTTCTCCGAAGGTGAAAGCATAATTTAATATTGAAATGAAACAGGCCTGTTGCATTGGATTATTTCTTCTGCTACTGGCTTGTTCTACTTCTGAACCGGACAATTCTGTTTCGGCATTTAATTCGAATGATCGTTCTGTTTATTCGAAGAAGGAAGAGAATATTCTGACGTTTTTGAATTCGGATTATGAGATATCGGTTTGGGCGAGCTTGGTTGAGTTAAGCACTTGGGCAGATTCGTTGAAGCAAAACGAATACACGTTGTTAGTCCCTTCTGATGCGGTTCTTCGAGTGAAGGGCCTCGATAAATATCAAGCCTTAGTGCCTTCAAAGAATAGAGTGGCATTGAACAAAGAAATCGGACATCACCTGATTCCTGGACGCATCTCTTTCGCAAATCTTCCTGATACAGTATTGAAAAATGTGAATGGCGAAACTCTAATTTACATTTCTTCTTCGAAAAGACTTGCTGAGTTTGAGATTACGGCGGTGGAGCGGGAGCTTAAGATTGGGCGAGTGATTAGAATACGATGAACCACGTTCTTCAATCTTTCAGATCAATCACTTCGTGATCAATTCTTCGAATCAATCGCTTTGCGATCAATCGTTCCGATTAATCCGTAGGATTGATTGCGGAGCAATTGATCTGACGAAGTCAGATTGATCGCCATGGGCGATTTAAGCGTAATGACTCATTAGTTCAATCCTCAACAAACGCAGAGCATTTTCAATAGCCGGATTCCCCACAGCCGCTTCCATTTCTAAAACGAAATTGCTGAGGTACATACTGTTATCGTTAGGATTCACTTTCGAGTAAGAAACTTTGAAAAGTTCAGAGATATCGCTCTTCGCTTGCTGAATGCTCGCCCACGTGTGTTCACTAACATACATCTGCAACGAAACGTTGTGGTCGAACTCTTCGCGAATGTTGCGAATCATTTCCAACTGCAATAACGTGCATGTCATTCCCGAACGATTGCTACGCAAGACCACACTGCTCGGTCTTGATCTTTCCAACATAACAATTAATCTTTCATAGGCAGAAAGTCGCAAAGAAGCGAGCGCACCTGCATTGGCTTTGCGCAATTCTAACTGCCAGCGCTGTTCATTGTGACGATGTTGTTTTTCCATTAAAAAGAAAATAATCGTTCCTGCAATGATCAAGCTTATAGCGACCAATAGAAATGTAAGAGATGCGTTCATCTTGCAAAGAAACTTCTTAAAGTGTTAACGTGCAAATGCTATCTTTGAGGGGTATGAAATACTCTGTCGTTTTATTCTTCTTCTTCGCTTGCGGAATGGCCATAGCCCAGCCGCTTACACGCTCATACACCACTCCGGTGAGCGCTGACGGATTCTACATGCAGAATCCCTGGGCGGGCGGATTGAACTCGTGTCAGATTTCAAGGATAGACGCAAACGGAGATGGGAACAAGGATATTTTTGTTTTCGATCGAATCGGTTCGCGCATTTCGGTTTTCATTAATATGGGCGATGTGCAAGGCGATACCTATTACCGTTACACGCGCGAATACAACAATGCTTTTCCAACCGCATTAACCAATTGGGTTTTGCTGCGCGATTACAACTGCGACGGGAAGGAAGATATTTTCACCAATTATTACAGCGGAATTAAATTGTGGAAGAACACTTCAGCCAATGGTGAATTGTCTTTTGAACCCGTAAACAACGGAGCAACCATTGAATCGAATTACGATTTTGGAAGTCCGTTCGCGGCACCAATCTATACCGTAAGTCTAGACGTTCCATCTATCACCGATTATGACAACGATGGTGATCTAGACATCTTCTCCTACACCGAGCAATCTACAACGGTTTACTTTTTTAAGTCCATGCAGTCGGAGGAAGGGAACTGCGAAACAACAAGCTACATCTGCGGAAACAGATGCTACGGAATGTTTGGTGAAAGTCCGGAGAGTTTCTCCATTTTAGAAGGGGCCGATTTTGATTGCGGCTTCAACGTAACCGATCCGCGTTCGCAAAATAATTTGCATACAGGAAGTTCGATTTGTTCCATTGACTTGGATAACAATGGCATTAAAGATTTCGTCATTGGAGATGTTTCAGAAAATAATTTAGCTGCTATTTATTTCGAAAATGCGTTCAATGGTTTGGATAGCGCCACAACTGTTCAGTTCGATTTCCCTGCGCAAGTGGGTGGAGCCTTGCCTGTGAATTTGCCGTTGTTTCCTGCAGCATATTACGAAGACGTGAACAACACTGGTGTCAGCGATTTACTCGTTTCTCCGAATTCTTACGCCACTGCGGAAGACATGAACAGCGTTTGGTATTATGAAAATATGGGCGGTGAAACATTTCCGCAATTTCAATTTGTGATGGACGATTTTCTTCAACACGATATGATTGAATTGGGTACTGGAGCTTATCCGATTTTAGAGGATGTGAATGACGATGGATTGAAAGATTTACTTATTACCAATCGCAAATCTTTCGATCCGATTACTCCGAGTAACAACCACACGTCTCGAATTTTTTGTTATTACAACAATGGAACGCCCACCGTTCCTTCATTCGATTTCAATTCGAACAACTGGTTGCCTTTGGCAACGGATACGCTTGATAGCAAGTGTCTGGCTTTCGGAGATGACGATGGAGACGGGGATAAAGATCTTTTAATCGGCGTTCAAAACGGATATCTCGTTCGTTATGAAAATGCAGCTTCAACGGCGAATGGATATGCCTTTTCAGACAATGGAGAATTGTTGAAGGACAACAACGGTCTAACCATAGATGTGGGTCAATTCGCGACACCGCAATTTGTTGACTTAAATGAAGATGGACTGTTAGATTTGGCAGTCGGAGAGAAGAATGGTAACGTGAATTATTATGCGAACAACGGAAGTTCAACGGTGGCTTCGTATGTTTTCCAGGAAGACACTTTGGGAGGAATGGTAGCGACGAATATTCTTGGAATATTCGGATACAGTGTGCCTCATTTTTTCAAGAATGAAGTGAATGAATGGGAAGTGTTGTTGGGAACAGAAACTGGACAAGTCAATCACTTCTCGAATGTGTCTGGAAATCTTTTAGGCGATTTCACATTGGACACAACAGACTTCCAAGGCATTAACGAAGGTGAACGTTGCGCGGTGTGGTTTGAAGACATTACAGCCGATGGAAAACGCGATTTGTTCATTGGACAAATAGGAGGAGGGCTGGGGTTCTATTCAAGCGATACAATTATTTCTGTGAATGAAACGCTCTTCAACGATATTCAAGTTTATCCGAATCCGGCTAGCACGCAATTGACTATTGACGCGGGTTCGAACTGGAGCACTGTTTCAGCATTGGAGTTGTATGATTTAAGTGGAAGAAGAGTTTGGTTGGAACGCGTGAATGCAAGAACCACGCTTGTTAATCTTTCAAACTTCTCGGAAGGGATTTATATTCTGAAATTGAACGGAGCTGCCGTTCGGAAGAAGATTGTGATTAGGAATTAAATTGATTGTTAAATTGTTCAGCGGTACAAACGAGTAAAGGACAATCTTTGAAGTCTTTCTTGTTTCGCGTGATTACGTGAGTAATTTTTCGATTAGACAGCGCGCAATGAATTTGAACGGCGTCTTCGTAATCTTCTGTCAAACTCATTAATCCAGCAGCGAGCATGCTTTTGTTTACCTCAATAATCTGAATGCTGTCCATTAATTTGAAAAGTACTTCTTTAACGATTTTGGACGAATAGGTTTTTTTTAAGTAATATGCTATACTGAGAATAGTATTCGTGGAAGTATATGTAGTTATTAGTCTTTTCTCTTGAAGTGCAAACAGTTCAAGCGAATGGTTTTTATAGGGCATTCTATGAAAGAGCATGTCCATTAAAATATTTGTATCAATAAAAACGTGCTTCATCCGTGTTTTTCTAATATGAGTTCATACATTATTTGATCGTGCGATTTTCCTTTAAAGGCTTCCGAATTTTCATCGAGTATGCCAACAAGATCGGCCATTGGATGATCTTTGTACTTGTCAGGGTCTTCGTTCTTGCAAAGAATTCTTTCAAGCTGTTCGCTGACTAATTGCGACAAACTTTGTTGTGTTTCTTTGGCGTAGATCTTCGCTTCTTTGATGAGTTTCTCGTCCATGATCAATGTTAATTTAGTCGCCATACGTGTATTTTTTACAAATGTACGTACGGTGTTATTCCGCAACAAATTTCCAAAGGATTTTCTCGAATCCTTATGCCAAAATCGTATAAGTTATATGCTGTTTATTCGGAAAGAAGATTCCAAATCTTATAACTCTCGTTGGCTTGAATTTCAAGCATCGTGCGGCCGTTGCAGTATCTCGCACCTCGAGAAATCCCTTCTTGAAGGAAGGTCGTCGTTTCGGGATTGTAGATTAAATCGTACAAGACATGCTGATCGGTTAAGCTGGAATAGGGGAGGTGCGGTTTCTCGTTTAAATTCGGAAATTGCCCAACCGGAGTGGTGTTCACAATGAGCTTACATTTTTCGAGAAGCAACGGTGTGACCTGCTCGTATGAACATGTTTGTTCGTTTTTCGGTTCACGACTCACGAAGAAAAAGCGAATGCCCAATTCTTTCAAGACATATGCAACAGCTAGCGATGCTCCACCTGTTCCAAGGATAAGCGCGTTCTCAACTCTGTTTTCAATGAGTGGAAGTAATGTTCTTCTAAATCCAATGTAATCGGTGTTGTGACCAATCCAACGCCCCTCAGTAATTTCAACACAATTCACCGCGCCAATCGCTTTCGCTTCCGGCGTTAGTTCATCGAGGTACTGAATAATTTCTTGTTTATATGGAATGGTGACATTGAAGCCGGTTAATCCAGATAATTCAGGGCGGTTGCGAATGTTGTCAATAGAATCTAATTCTAAATTGGAATACTGCTTCTGTTGACCCTCAAATTTCTTTTCAAAATAATCTTTCGAAAAAGAGTGCTTTAAAGATTTGCCTAGTAGCCCATAAGTCTTCATGCTTTCGAACCGAATTTGCTTTTTAAATAAGCAAAGACCATTGGGGCAAGTGAAATAAGAATGATCAGAATGACAACTGCCTCGAAATGTTTTTTGACGAATTCAAATTGACCCAAGAAATACCCTGCAAGCGACATACTGACAATCCAAAGAGCTCCGCCGAAAATATCGTAGGGAAGGAATTTCTTGCGGTAATCCATTTTTCCAATCCCCGCAACAAACGGAGTAATGGTCCGAACAATCGGAACGAATCGCGCCATGATAATGGCTTTCGTTCCGTGCTTCGTGAAGAATTCTTCGGTTTTGGTTAAATGCTTTTCAGCAATGAGCGGTTTTCCGCGAAATTTCATTTCTACGATTTTCGATCCGAAAAATCTTCCGATGAAATAATTGCATTGATCTCCTAAAATAGCCGCAATGATTAACGATACAATTAAAATGGAAAGACTCAAATTGTTTTCCCCCGCGCACATGGCGCCCGCCGCGAACAACAGCGAATCTCCGGGAAGGAAGGGCATAACCACCAATCCGGTTTCAACAAAAATGATGAGAAATAAAATGGCGTAAAACCAAATGCCATATTCATTCAATAAAAGCGGAAGCTCTTCATTCAAATGCAGAACGAAGTGCAAAAAAGATTGTATCATTTCCATATTAAAGTGAACACTTGATTTCTGGTGCGCATTGCTCTGCGTACCCTTGAACACCTCCAGTAAGGCTGTAGATAGCGTCTCCTGGGAATTTCTTTTCAATCATATACACCAACGCATCTGAACGTTTGCCACTGTTGCAGTGAAAGACGATTGGATTCTCTTTCGGAAGGGAAGGGTAGTGTTCAATGACGTGCTCCATGGGAATGTGCATTCCGCCGAGCGTGCAAATGGCCACTTCGTATTCTTCACGAATGTCTACCAACAGATGTGGTCTGTTTTCGTTTTTCCAGTTGAGTAGTTCTTCAGGCTGCAGATGTTGCATATTATCCTTTCATTTTAGAAACTATTTCTTCGGGAAGGTAATCGAAGAAGGTATCTCCACGCAATCCCATACGCAAGCACTCCAAAGGGATGGTCTCGTTTTCAGCTATGTTTCCAAGGTTTACATTCGAACCACAGTTCTTAATGAAATATACTTGCTGCGCCTTCTTCGGCGCTTCCCAGATAATATCGTTTCCGTTAATCTTACTTAAGATTTTATTGATAAGCATCACGTGTGCTTGTCCGCTTGGACGATAGATTCCCACGTTTCCGCTTTCGCGCGCTTCAGCAATCACTTTCCATGAACCAGCGTCCAATTCAGCTTGCATCATTTTGATCCATTTGGCTGGACTAATTAAGATTCCCTCTTCCTTCGATCCAACTTCAGAAAGAACTTGGTAGTTTTTTGCGTATTCTGTGATAAGTGCACATTTTTTTTTGTGGTCCAACGCCATGCTTCCGTCAGAAACCTCAACCATTTCAATTCCAAGGCTGTCGATGTATTTGCGATACTTGTCAAGCTCTCCGCGCACATAGCACGCTTCGAAAAGAGTTCCACCGAGGTAAACCTTAATTTTCGCATTGTGGTACATCTTCACTTTTTCTTTCACTTGGGTTGAAAACACAGAGGTCCCAAAACCAAGTTTCACCATATCGATATATTCAGAACTGCTCGAGACCATTTCTTCGGCCTGGCGAAGAGAGATTCCTTTGTCCATAACCATCGTAAGTCCGAACTGACGTTCTTTCTTCTCGCGGCTAGGCATGTGGCTTAGTTGAATGTTCATAGTTTCTAATTTTGTGCGAATATCGGCTAAATTAACTTAGTGTGAAAATTACACTAACCCTAGGTCGCTTTTAAGTTGAATGTAAAATGGTAATTGAAGAATTTTTGGATAGTACTCTTCCAACTCGGAGAGCTGTGCGCTTTCATTTTGCATAAGGTAGTGAAGAAGTTCTTGTGCGTCTTGAATTTTTCCTAATTCCACCAAGTAAACCGCTCTTCGGTATCCTATATCTGGATTGGACAAATGCACCAATGTGGCTTCTAGCATGATTTCCAAAGCTTTTTCATTGTTTCCGTTCTTGAAAAACGCATCGGCAAGAGCCATCCACGTTTCTTCGTTTTCAGGAAACTCTTTCACGAGTTTTTCTCCAAGAGAAATAGATTCTTCGAATTTTTCCATTTTCACCAACACTTCCATTTTGTAAATGGCGTAGTCAGGGTTCTTAGATTCAAGGTCAATGGCTTTATCCAAGAACGGAATGGCTTCCGCCAATTTTCCCTGCAAATCCATAACCACACCAATTCCTAAATAGGCATCGGCCCAATACTCATCGGTTTCAATACTCTTGTGGTAGTAGAATAGTGCTTTGTCGTAGTCGTTCAACTTCTCGAAACACTCTCCAACGTGACAGAAAATAGGAGCCTGAGGAGGCTCGTGAACATAAGACTCTTCGAGCACTTCAAGCGCTTCAGAATATTTTTCTAATTTGAAAAGTGCATGCGCCTTATTGTAATAAGCGGGAGCAAAGTCACTTTGAATGGCTAAACAATAGTCGTAAGCTTCAATAGACTCCTCTGAACGATCGAGCTTTTGAAAAGCGTTGCCAAGGTTGTACCATGCTGCGAAGCTATACGGATGCTCGTCTATGAAATGTTGGAAGTAAGTCGCGCAAACGGCTGGCAGTCCTGCCATTTCAAAACAAAAGGCGATCTCATAAAGCAAGGTTTCGTTTTCTGGACTTCGTTCAATTCCTGTTTTTAAGGTGTTGATCGCCTTTTCGTATTGCTCGAGGTTTTCGTATTCGAGCGCAATCTCTAAATACACGTCGTCTATTTCTTCTTCAGCACAAATAAGTAAAGCGCGTTTGTAATATTGAATGGCTTTGTTGTGCTCGCGCAATTGACTGTATACAGCGGCCATGGTCAACAGCATCTCTTCGTTGTTCGGTTCGAATTTCTCTAGCACCTTCAAACGTGAAAGCGCTTTTGATAATTGGCCAATACCCGAAAGAAGTTGCACTTCTTTGATGATTAATGCGGTGTTGTCTGGAAATAGAGAGTACCCGTATTCAAGTGCCTTAATGGCTTTTTGATAGCTGAGGTTCGCTTGGTAACCGTCTATAATGGCCTCAAGTTGTTCAACGTCGAAGTAGTATGATTCGTTTTGTTGAATCATTTGCTCGAAGCGTGAGATAAGGTCTCCTGTGTTGTGGTAATCTGATGGGTCTTCGCTCATTGAGTAATTTCAGAGTTCAATTCAAAAATAACCAATATTTCGTCGAGATATCGATTAATATTTGAACACGTAATACACGAGTTTGATGTATTCGTTGAGGGTAGTAATGAGCCCAGCTTCAAAGGTCCACCACGACTCTGCCTTAAAGTCCTTGGTTTCAGTGCCGAAGAAATGCACCACAATGCCTTTTTCTTGAAACTTTTCGTCGAATACAAGGCTCATGCGACGCAGGTGAAAGTCGCTGCTCACCACAGAAATTTCTTTCAAATTGTTATTTATACAATAAGCCAGAATTTCTTCCGACTCTTCGTACGTGCTGGTTGCCACCCCCAATTCCGTCACGCGAAGCGAATCGACTCCGTTTTCAAGCATGCATTTTCGGGTAAGATTAGAAGAAGTTAAATTCAATCCCAAAGCGCGCATTTCATTCAACGTATCGCCTCCGCCGGTACAAATAAATTGTGTAGTTGGAAATTCGTTTGCGAGCAGTGCGGCTCCTTTTCCTCGCTCGAATCCGTTTCCACCTAAAACAAAAAATGTATTGTTGGAAGACGTTGCTACGGGCGATTCCGCCACCGTTAAAAAATGTCCAATTCCACCTAAAATAGAATTTCGGTAAATGAACAAACAAATGAAAAAAGTGAGGGTTACTCCAAGAGAAATCCATTTCCAAACTTTGCGAATTTGTTGCGAAGTGGGAAACGAGGTGAAGTAGGTGTACGACTGATTCTCTTGGTTTTTCAATTTGAAAATTTTACACTAAAGTAATGTTTTCTCCAAGCATGGCTGCATAGTCCGAGGGCGCTTCTAAATTCAAAGCTTCGTGAATAGCATCGAGTTCTATTTTTTTTATGTCGAAATTATTCTGGTAGGCTGTTGTGTTGAACCACTCGGTTGCGGCTGCCGTTGAAATTTCGAATCGATTTGAAACGCGAAAGATACTTTCTTTATCACTCATGAAGGCTTCGCAGCGCTCGTTCATGAGCTGCAATACTTTTTGAATGGACTCGCTTTTTTGTTCAATGGCATTGCTATTCGCTACAGCAACGAATCCGCACCACGGCGCATGAAAAGTATCTAAAAAACAAAGGTGTCCTTTTTTTACGGATGGAATGGACGTGTATTTTTCCCAATAGAAATAATCGCTCTCGCGGTTCTTCAAACTTTGAATAGCATTGTTCAAATTCGCAACTTCTACATACTGGTCATCGGAAGGATGGAAACCCAATTCCTTCGCGTGAATCTTCGCCATTAAATGAGAGCCCGATCCTTTTCGTGAAATAGCGTATTTTCTGTTGTGGTTGGAAGTGATGCGTGGCGTGTCTGCATATCCTCCGTAAATGCCCCACGTTAATGGGGTTTTAGTATAAACCTTGACAATCTTCGCTTTTAATCCACGATGAAAAGCACTCACAAATCCTTCGGTAAGCATAAGCGCAACATCGAGATCGCCTTCTTGAAGAGCTTCAGTCATAACGCCCGTTCCACCTGCGAAGTAGGTCCACGACACTTGAATGTTCAAAGCGCTGAAAACGTCTTGCTCTAAAGCAAGTTGCCAGGGTAAATTGAAGTGTTCGGGAACACCCCCAATGCGTAGTGTAATTTTGTCTTTCATGTTAGTAGCTGCCGTTCCACTTTCTCAGGAACCACTCAATGCTGAGCAACGACAAAAGTGCAACTAAAAGAGGAGCCCAATCTATGAGTTCTCTCACTTTTTTCTCTTCGAAAGAAACACTTGTAATTTCTTTTCTGTTTCGAATTTCATTCACAAGATCATCGAGAGCCGTTGCATTGAATCGTTTTCCGTTGGTGCTGGAAGACACTTGTTCTAACAACTGGAAGTCTGCAATTGTTCGTGCTGTCTCTATAGAAATGTTGTTCACTGTGAATCCGCCTGACTTCATGAACTCCGTTGTTCCGTTGAACGCTTTCGCAGTGTAAGAATAAGCGCCCGGAGGAAGCATTCCGGCGTTTAGCTGATAGCCAGTGTTCGAAGGCGAAAATTGAAACGATTGAACACTGTTGTCTGGAAATTTCAATTCCATATTCACCTGCTGATTCAAGACAGGCATGAAACTTTCGTCGTACAATTCCGCATTGAAATAAACGAGTTCGTTTTCAGCAAAATTCTTTTTGTGTTGAATTCTGAATTTCTCTTTGTTCTCTTTTACGCCTATGAACTGCGCAGTTTGTGTGATGAACTGATTGAATACATCATGATTTTCTTCCATCTGGAACAATCCCACTTTCCATCTCCAAATGCCTTCACCACAAAGCACCGCAATGCGATGTTCAGGTGTTCCACCAAAACCGAGAAGAGGCACATCTGTCGCTATTTTTCCAATGCGCTGTGTAAGCAACGCTTGCACTTCCGGCGCAACAGCATAGTTCCCGAAAGGCACGGCCAATGGTGGGAGTAGAGGCAAGGCTTGCGCGAACTCATTCGACAAAGAAAAATAACTGAACGATGGATTCAGTGTTGCGCTAATGTCTGAAAGTTTCGATTGATATCCGTTCAATGAAAATCCACTTCCAAAAGCGTTGAACGCGTTGAAATCGTTTTGCGCACCCAAAATAAACCAAACAGGTATCTTCGATTTGAATGCTTCTTGAATAACGTTGTTTCCTCTTCCGCCTAAAGATGGAATTTGATAGGCAATGAGCATGTCGAATTTGTTCACGTTGTCTGTGAATTGATCAACGGTTTGAACGGTTACTTCGTAATTTTCTTGAAGGCGCATAGCCTCTGCAATGGCAGTAATATCAGGATGTGGAGCGTTTGCTAAAATGAGAACCTTCTGACGGTTGTCTATAACTTCGATGTATACGAGTTCATTGTTGTTGCGCGTATTGTCTTCGTTGTTTATGGGTTGAATAGTGACCGTGTAGGCGTGTATTCCAACTTGATCGGCAGGAAGCGAGAATTCAATGTTTTTAAATTCTCTTTCGGAAGTGAAACTCACATTTTGTGAAGCGAGTTGAACGCCGTTTTTCGAAACGGTAACAACAGTGCTTGAACCCTGGGCTTTTCTTCCTTCAATGTTTAAACGAATGGGAAATTCGTTTCCTAAATAGGCGATTTTATTCACACTCACATTCGAAATTAACAAATCGCGATGTAGTGAGGTATCTCCTAAACCAACTGTAAACACAGGAATATTGAGCTGCTTCAAATTGGAAACTGGATGCGGACCTTTGTTGTAAAGTCCATCGCTGGCAATTACGAGGGCTGCTAAATTTCTTCCGCTGAATCGCGCATCAATGGCACGTTGCAATTTTCCGAAGTGTGTAATCTGATCGGAAAAAGGAGCATCGTTTCCTTCAGAAATGTTATCTCCAAAAAGCAAAGGAACCACATCGTAATCAGCGCCCAGCTTTTCTGCAATTCCTTTCCAATTATTTAAAAATTCTGTTCGAACGAAATTTGAATCTTTTGCTGAAACAACAGATTGGCTGTTGTCGAGCGCCAACACCACAACAGGTTTTTCAACGCGTGTTTCAAGGGTTTCCAATAACGGTTGGAAAAGTAAAAGTACAAGAAGCGAGACCACAAGGAATCTCATACCTGCTAGAAGAAATTTAAATTTTGTCGACCAAGATTCTTTCGATGTTCCGAAAAAATAAAGTCCGGTGGCGTAGGCCAATCCTACCCAAACACAAAGGCTCAAAAGCCATGGAGATGCTTGAGTGATTAAGTGCGCCATAGCTTACATGTGCATACCGCCGCAAACGTGAATAGTTTGTCCGGTTACATAAGAACTTAAATCAGATGCTAAATAAAGTGTCGTGTTTGCAATGTCTATCGGTGTTCCTCCACGCTTCAATGGAATGGTGTTTCTCCATTCCTCAACCACTTTCGGATCTAGCTTTTCAGTCATTTCTGTTTCAATAAATCCTGGAGCAATAGCGTTGCAACGAATGTTACGAGATCCCAATTCTTGCGCAACGCTTTTCGTGAATCCGATCATACCTGCTTTCGATGCAGCGTAGTTTGCTTGTCCAGCGTTTCCTGTAACTCCAACAATAGAGCTCATGTTTATGATTGAACCACTTCTTGCTTTCAACATAGGCTTAATCACCGCTTTCGTTAAATTGAAAACAGATTTCAAGTTCACGCGAAGTACGTCGTCCCATTGCTCTTCGCTCATGCGCATAAGCAAGGTGTCGCGTGTGATGCCGGCGTTGTTGACCAAAATATCTACCGTTCCGAACTCTGCAACGACTTCGTCTACCAAGGTTTGCGCAGCGTTGAAATCTGCAGCATCGCTTTTATATCCTTTTGCTTTCACGCCTTTCGCAGCAAGTTCTGCTTCGAATGCGCGTGCTTTTTCGTCAGATGATGCGTATGTGAATGCGATTGTTGCGCCTTGTTCTGCGAACACTTCAGCAATTCCTTTTCCAATTCCGCGAGATGCGCCAGTGATGATGGCTACTTTTCCTTCTAATAATTTCATGATAAACTATTTTTACAAATCTACTGCTTCTGCTATTAATTCAGCAATGTCTTTCACTGCTATGGTATGCTCTTGTTCGAAGTGTTTCACGCCATCGGTCATCATGGTGTTGCAAAACGGACATCCGGTAGCAATAACGCTTGGCTTCACTTCCAATACATCTTCCATGCGTTCAACGTTAACTTCTTTATCTCCTTTTTCAGCTTCTTTGAACATTTGTGCACCGCCTGCACCGCAACACAATCCGTTCGTTTTGCAGCGTTTCATTTCAACTAATTCGGCGTCGAGTGCTTGAATCAATTGACGTGGCGCTTCATACTCTCCGTTTCCTCTTCCGAGGTAACACGGATCGTGAAAGGTGATTTTCTTTCCTTTGAATTCCCCACCTTCAATTTTCAATTTTCCTGTATTCAATAATTCTTGAATGAGTTGGGTGTGGTGAACCACTTCGTAGTTTCCTCCCAGTTCAGGATATTCATTTTTTAATGTGTTGAAGCAATGCGGACATCCGGTTACAATCTTCTTCACCTCATAGGCATTTAAAACACTGATGTTTTGCATGGCCATCATTTGGAAAAGGAATTCGTTTCCTGCTCGCTTTGCAGGATCTCCTGTGCACGATTCTTCAGAACCTAAAATCGCAAACGACGTGTTGGTGTGGTGAAGAATCTTCGCAATGGCTTTGGTAATTTTCTTTGCGCGGTCGTCGAAACTTCCAGCACATCCAACCCAAAAAAGCACTTCTGGTGTTGTTCCTTCGGCCATGCAATCGGCCATTGTACGTATCTTGAAATCCATGTTGTTCGAATTATTCGGTTGTCCAGTCTGCACGGTTCATAGCACTCATAGCCCAAGGCGCTCCGTTGTTCTCCACGTTGTTGAACATTGAAGTGATGCTGTCAGGTGATTTAGATTCTTCCATGATTAAATATCTGCGCAGATCTACGAGTACTTCCATGGGGTTAATGTTTATTGGACAAGCGTCAGTGCAAGCGTTACAGGTTGTGCATGCCCAAACTTCTTCTTCAGAGATGTAATCGCGAATGAGGCTCTTTCCATCTTCCACCCAAACACCTTTGTTTGCTGCTTTCGCATTTCCAATTTCTTCCATGCGATCGCGCACATCCATCATCACTTTTCGTGGAGAAAGAAGTTTTCCTGTTTGGTTCGCTGGACAAGCGGAAGTACATCTTCCACACTCGGTGCAGGAGTATGCGCTTAGGAGTTGAGTGCGTTTCATGTCTGAAACATCTTTCACTCCGAAACGAGTAAATTCAACAGGATCAATAACCGCATTCGGATCGAGCATCAACTTCACCTCATTCGTAACCGCTTTGTCGTTCGATAAATTTCCTGGTGCTTGCAGTTTGCTGAAATAGGTTGTTGGAAAAGCAAGTAGAATGTGCAAGTGTTTTGAATACGACAAGTACACGATGAATCCTAGAATTCCAACAATGTGAAACCACCAGAAAAAGTGGCTTATACCTTCTATTGAGTGAGTAGAAAAACTTGTGAGCAATGGCTGGTAAAACTGACTAACCCAAAACGAAGGCACACGCGCAGGAGTTGCGCTGCGAACGGTAAGAATACTATCTGCCGCGTTCATGATAAGAAGTGCTGACATTAGAAGTACCTCAACAATAAGAATGATGTTAGCATCTGACTTTGGCCATTTCGTGAGTTCAGCCGATTGAAAGCGCTTGATCTGACCGGCGTTCCGTCGAATGAAGAGTATAACACAAGCAACACTGACCCAACCTGCAAGAACTTCAAACAGATT
>JBIKZA010000042.1:0-21832 GCA_044354975.1 Flavobacteriales bacterium | reverse complement strand
ACTCTGCCTACGACACAACCAAGATTGTTGGTGACGCATTGTATGACCCGAACTTTAATCATTTCCCAAACGGAAATGAAGGAAGCGGTACAGATGAAATTCGCGTGCACATTCCGTTAAACGGATTCTCAGGAAACCTTCACGTTACCGCTCGATTGATGTACCAGACGGTTCCTCCAAGATACTTAGATGAAATGTTTGCCTTCGACAATGAATCCATTAACTCATTCCGCAGCATGTACGACGCGGAAGGTGCAGACGCCATTCAAGTTGGAGCTCAAACGCTCATGAGTACAATCATTGGTGTGGAAGAAATTCGAATCCCTACTTTCTTATTGTTCCCAAACCCAACTACAGATGGGTGGGTAAACCTAACGGCGAACGGAATCATTGTTGATGAAATAGCCATTTATTCTTTGGATGGCAGATTTATCGAGCGCAGAAAAATCGGAAGCGTTGTTGCACGCATTCAATTGCCGGAGACGCGCGGAACCTATTTCATTGAGATAAATTCTTCTAAGGGAAGAACGCTTGAACGTGTGATTCGCAGATGAGCCTGAGTATTCGTCCGGTTAAAATTTCCGATGCTGACTTTTGCTTAAGTCTCTATTCGAAGCACGTTGTGGGCTCTGCCGTATCCTTCGAATTAGAAGCACCCTCATTAGAAGAATTTTCGGATCGAATTGATTCCATTTCAAAGCGTTTTCCATATTTGATTGCAGAAGAAAATGGAATACTCCTAGGGTATGCATACGCCTCAGCTTATCGCGATCGTTTGGCTTATCAATGGAATGTAGAAGTTTCGATTTATGTGGAAGATGAAAACAAAAAATCTGGCGTAGCTACGAAGCTATACACCGAATTGTTTTCGGAATTAAAACGCATTCACATTTGCAAAGCCTTGGCTGTGATTGCCCTTCCGAACGAGGCCAGCGTTGGATTTCATCACAAATTGGGATTCGAAAAATTTGCTACTTATAAAAATGTTGGATTCAAATTGAATCAATGGCACGACGTGTTGTGGATGGAAAAGACTATTCAGTTGCCTGAAATTCCTGTGACTCCGCTGTATTGGAATTACGGTTTGCGTTGAAATAAATAAACGTGTCCGCGCTGTTCAACTAAATTCCACGCACTATCCACTTGCAGTGCTTGAATAAATTCATTGGTCTGCTCAACACTTAAAGGATAAGTAGATTCCGTTGAACTAATTAAAATGTATTCTGCATCTTTGACAAAAGGCAGCGTGTAACATTTATCGCGATAAGCTAATTGTCCAACATAAGCTGAATTAGCCATCACCGCGGCATCTTTAGGAATTCGATTCATCAAAAGCTTAACATCCGTTAAATCATAATGCGATTTGAAATGTGGTTTCTGCCAAAAGATAAAGCGTTCTTTTTCCCAAGCTTTCGATCGCTCAACCAAACCATAAACGGTGCTCGAAAGTGTGAAAAATAAAAGGGCTGCTCCTATCCGATTCGCACTGAATTTCCATTTTGAAACAACTTCCATTAAGGCTATGATTACAACCGGAGCGAACTCAATTGAATACTGATAAACACATCCCCATGTACTCGGCTGATTCGTCAATTCCTTTTGAATAATAATTGGAAGTATCATCACAAAGTACCAAGGGCGAACGAAAAGCGCCCAACCTCCTGCAACAAACAAAACCAGATAAAAGAACACCTTCTCGTTGTTGTAGATTGGATCTTCAGGCATGTGATTCACGAAGAGCAAGCGAATGAATTCAAGCGGATGCATGACTATGAACTTGATAGCAGCCGTCATGTCTCCGCCTAGAACTGGGTACTTTCCGAAGTGAACAAAATCTTCTTCTCCAGCAATGGTAGGCATTACCCACTTCACCATAAACAAGAAATACAACAGACTGAACCCAGCGAAAAGTAAAATGTATTTCCGACTTTCTTTCGATTTGAAGTATTTCCAGAACAATCCTAACGAAACGAAGAACAAAAACAACGAAACATTTTCCTTCCCTAGACACATAAATACAAGCAATGCGAAGGCTTTGCCCCACGACTTTCGATTTATTGCAAGAAAGAAAAACGGAAGAACCATTGCTGAAATAACATTGCTGTGGTAATCATAAGCCAATGCAGCTAGTGTTCCGAAAAACAGATAGAAAATCGCCATACCCCAAATCCGAAACGGGCGAGACTCTTCATTTTCATTCAATAAAAAATACACCCCAAACCCTCCGGCAATGACTGCAACGCTCTGCACGACCAAGAGCGTGTAAGATTTGAATATCCATGACAAGGGTGAAAACAACATGAGGTAGAGATCGAAATGATCGGCTAACAAATTTTTATTTTCAGGAAGGAAAAGAGAAGTGTCGGCAAATCGGAAATGTGCATAATCGTAAAGCGCATTCGTATAAAGACCGAGATCTAGCGCGTAGGTTCGAAATAAAATATGATTGGTAAAGGAGACAATTCCGAATAAAACAAACGCAAGAGTGGCTGTTATCCAAGCCGCAGAATGAGCTCGGAAAGAAAGAGCAATCTTATTCATGAATGCGAACTTAATACTTTCCACATAAATCTATGTAAGCCTATGATTGGAATTTCATACTCATCTTCCAACTCTTCGAATTGAAGTCTTCGATAGAAATTCAACGCTGCCACGCGAGCGTCGCACCACGCCACTTCAACACCTAATTCTCTTAAATGATTCAATCCCGCTTCAACTATCGCGTCGCCAAACCCTTGTCCCCTGTACCCTTCATGCACCGCCATCGCGCGAAGTCTATACTGCTTTTCTTGTTGAAGTTTATCTGATTTTTCTTGTTGAAGGGTAACGGTAGCAACGGTTAGTCCGTCTAATTGAACCCCAAAATGAAAGGTGGTTGAAAGACGATCTGTCTCCAAAATACAATTCTCAAACGTCTTGTGTGGCCACAACACTTCATTCCGCAATTGCTGAATTTCTTCGGGTTGAAGCATTTGTGCTTGACCGTTATTCGCTGGCATCTTGATCTACGTCTTCGTAATACATGAAGTCGTCGAGCTGGCGACGGTCTTTCTTTGTAGGTCTTCCCACACCGAAGTATGGAGTGGCTTTCATTTGCAATTGAATTCGTTCCAACTTCGCTAATTCTTCCGGGTCTGTGACATCCTTGGTTACTGTTGCAACCAACTTCGCTCCCAATCTACTTTTCGGAAAATCGATAACTTCAAATTGAAAATGAATAGATACTTTGCGAACGCGAACAACGTCTTTCAATTTTAATTCGCGCGAAGCTTTCACAAACTCACCGTTCACCCAAACTTTTTCTGCCTTGCATGCAGCAGTGGAGATGGAGCGTGTTTTAAAAACACGAATGCACCACAGGTATTTATCTACGCGCATGAATTAATCGATTACCAATTTGAAACGCTCCCACAATGTTTTCACGGCGGGATTTTTTTCCATCATCTTTTCGAAACGCGCACGGTCTGTTACAATTTCTCGAGCAACTGAATTGTTTTGTGCTATTTCCAATTTCAACTTCAATCCAACAATTCCCTTCTTACGCAAGAAGCCCATAAGGGGCGAGCGCTCTTCATTGAAATATTCCGATTGAGTAGTTCCAGGAAAAATCACATGCAGTTCGTTTTCAGGAAGAACAACAAGTTTAGTCACCTTCAACGCCGAAGCCGCTTGTGAATTGAAATCCATGAGTTCTTCCGCATAACCCATCCAGGCCAATTGAATTTCTTCCTCAGTGAAAATACGTTCGGCCTTCACCTCTTCTTCCGGTTCGTCGGGCTCTGTTTCAATTTGAATTTGCGGATTGTATCGAATGGAAATATTGTCGGGAGACAATCCAGCTAATTTTCTTTTCTCAGGATCTAATGTGGTTTTATTTGGAAGTTGCTTTTCGTTGTTGAAAGCAATAACAGTAGAATCGTCATTTTCAACAACGAGTTCGTTGTCTGCCTTTTTTTCAGTAGCCTGAGATGGAGATGGGTTGGAAGATCTTGCTTGAGGCGCGCCGATGAACTTCTCAGCTCCGCGAAACGCTAGGATCTTCACTTTTTTTTTTCACCCTCGCGCAAATTCTGCGGAACGCTGCACAATTTCATGAGCAAGAGTTCAACCAACAAACGCGGGTGACGTGAAGACTTGTAGTGATAATCGGTGTCGTTCACTAAATCAATTCCTTGAATTAAAAAACGCAAATCACTAGCAGCCGCTTGGTCTTTGTATTTCGCTGCAACGCCTTCACTCACTTCCATCAACGAAAGTGTTTGAGCATCGCGACATACCAAAAGGTTTCTGAAGTGTGCTCCTAATCCGGTTACGAAATGGTGGATATCAAAACCTTTTTCAACCACTTCATTCAAAACCATTAAAGCACTTGGAATATCTTCTTTGAAAAACAAATCGGTTAACTTGAAGTAATACTCGTAGTCGAGCACATTCAAATTTTGAATAACTAAATCGTAGGTTAATTTCCTTCCACAAAAAGCTACAACCTGATCGAAGATCGACAAAGCGTCGCGCATGGCTCCGTCTGCCTTGGTAGCAATGATGTGTAATGCATCTTCTTCCGCCTCTATTCCTTCTTGCTTGCAAATGTGTTGCAAGTGTTCGGTCATGTCTTTCACTTTGATTCGATTGAAATCGAAGATTTGACAACGACTTAAAATGGTTGGAATAATCTTGTGCTTCTCTGTTGTTGCTAGGATGAAAATGGCGTGTGCGGGTGGCTCTTCCAATGTTTTCAAAAACGCATTGAACGCGTTAGAAGAAAGCATATGAACCTCGTCAATAACATAGACTTTATACTTCCCAACTTGCGGTGGAATGCGCACGGTATCTACAATACTTCGAATGTCTTCAACACTGTTATTGGAAGCCGCATCCAATTCAAAAATGGTGAACGCCAACTCTTCCGGTGTGGCATCTAACATGTTGTTAATGGCCTTGGCGAAGATTCGAGCACAAGAAGTCTTACCCACTCCGCGAGATCCGGTAAAGAGATATGCTTGTGCAATCTGATTGGTTTCAATGGCGTTGCGCAAAGTGGTGGTGATGGACTTTTGTCCAACCACTGAATCCCAGTTGTCTGGGCGATACTTCCTTGCTGAAACGATGAAATTCTCTGCCATTCTGTTACAAAGATGAAGAAAAAATCGCGGTTGATTCAATTCAAATATTCACAACCTATTCACATCTCGAACTAACTTACTGAAATAGCCTATTTTTAGCCCATGAGATTGATTAACCTATTCATGAAATTGCTGAGTATTCTAATATTTGCCTTGACTTCAACAACGATTCAGGCCCAAAATTTCCAGTTGCAACTGAATCCGAACACCCACAACATTGGCGACGGGACAGCCTCTGTGGTAAGCTCCGACAGCATTACTTCTGCCCATTGGTCTAATCTTCAGAGTATCGATTCTATTTCGGCAGACGGGTTGAAAGAAGGCATTAACTATACCGTGCAGGTGACTTTTGCTAACGGGAACACTCAAGAACAATCGTTTGCTATTCCAGCAGTTTCCAGCGAAGAAAAAATGAATTCGTTCTTCGTACCTATTGTGGATGCATTTGGAGTGGTCCTTTTCTTCGATCCCTTCGCTGCATTGAATTTATACGACCAATTCCTATACGACAACAATGGAAATCAAATTAAGCATCCGAATGGAGATCCTGTAAAGTCAGAAGTATGGTTGGTGGTTGTGTTGTTAATTGGAAGCGCCGTTTACTTCACCTTCTACTTCCGATTCATAAACGTCCGCGCATTCGGACATGCTTGGAAAATCACGTTCGGACAATTCACTAAGAAAACAGACGAAGGAGAAGTGACTCCCTTCCAAGCCTTATCGGCTGCGCTAAGCGGTACATTGGGATTGGGAAATATTTCGCTTGTCGCAGTCGCTATTGCGGTGGGTGGTCCGGGGGCAACGTTTTGGATTATTGTCGCTGGAATATTTGGAATGACCACCAAATTTGTTGAATGTACACTTGGTGTGAAGTACAGAAAAATCTCTTCGACCGGCGAAGTAAGCGGTGGACCAATGTATTACCTCAGCGCTGGTTTAGCTAAGAAGGGATGGCAACGCAGCGGAAAAGTTCTCGCAGTAATCTTCGCCATTATGTGTGTCGGCGGAACGCTCGGAGGAGGCAACATGGTTCAAGCGAATCAGGCGTTTGACATGGTGAAAACCACTATTCCTGGCTCTGAAGAATACGCATTGTGGATTGGTGTTGTTTTCGCAATCTCAGTGGGATTTGTTATTGTGGGTGGAATAAAAAGCATTGCGCGTGTAACAGACAAGATGATTCCCGCATTGGTGGTGGTTTATTGCGGATTTGCACTGGTTATAATTGGAATGAATATTTCGCACATTGGCGAAGCCTTTTCATTGATTTTCAACGGAGCTTTTTCTCCAGATGGAATGAAAGGTGGATTCTTAGGCGTAATGATGATGGGCTTCCGCAGAGCGGCATTCAGCAACGAAGCTGGAATTGGATCGGCAAGTATTGCGCACTCCACCTCCAAAACAAATAAGCCCGTAACGGAGGGAATGGTTTCGTTGTTAGAGCCATTCATTGACACCGTTGTTGTCTGCACCATGACCGCGTTGGTATTGGTGTTCACCGGATTCGCAACAGACCCTCAAGGTCTAAACGGAAGTGCATTGACAGCAGCAGCGTTCCGCTCAGTCTTCCCTTGGACCGACTGGATTCTTTTGATTTGCATCGTCCTCTTCGCCTACGCGACCATGATCTCTTGGTCTTATTACGGAATGAAAAGTTGGGCATATTTGTTCGGCGACAAATGGTGGATCAAGCAATCGTTCAACCTCTTGTTTTTGTTCTGCACCGTTCTCGGAACGGTCAGCAGTTTCGGCGCAGTCGTAGACTTTTCCGACATGATGATCTTAGGCATGGCCTTCCCTAACCTCATTGGATTGTGGGTGTTGAAAGATGAGGTGAAGAGAGAACTTCAGAAATATTGGAACGAGCGGAAGACTGCCGAAGGCTAATGTGGCTCCGCCACATCAATACCCCTCTTCAAAGTACCTCCTCACCCCTCTCTTCCCTTCCTTTAAAAACGACTCTTTCTGCTCTTGAGAAAGCTTCTTCACTTTCGGACCAATGCCAGCGTCGCTAATGCTAATGGTACGTTCCCAGTCGAGTTCGGTTAGCATAAAGCGATTCAGGTTTTCCTTCATGATATAATATACACTTCCAACTAAATCTTTCGTGCTGTGAATAGGATAGTAAGGATCTGTTTTCGTCTTGGTGCGATCAACGTTAATTTGATACTCACTGTCTATGCGGAAGCCTAGGGTGAGCATGGGGTCTTGGATGTAGGGCGCTTGATCAAATACCCAAATCGGGTAGTTCGAAAGAAATCCGCCGTCTAAACAAACATGATCATTGTCGGCATAATGACGAACATCAACACGTTTCCCTTCGTCATTCATTACGAAAGGTTCGTAGTACAATGGCACTGCCATACTCGCGCGAACGCCGTCTACAATGCGCATATTCGGATAACGATAATAATCGAAATACTCTGCCTTCTGATGATTCATGCAGGTTGCCGTAACCACCAATTCGCGATAAGTAGAATCTTTATCGGCGAGTTTTTTCAGGTCCATAAATGTGATGTCCTTGTTCCCTGTTTTAGCAGCAACCAATTCTTCCATCCATCTTAAAAAACGCTCACCGCGATAATATCCCATGCGCTTGCGAAGTCGATGGAGTCCGCCAATAAACAATCCACCACCGTCATTCAATTTACCGAAATTCATTTCACCAATAATCACAGAAATTTCAGTTGGTGTATATCCCACTGCGAGCAGGCATGAAGTAATTGCTCCTGATGAAGCGCCAGCAACACGACGAATATCTTTCAAATAACCGCGAGAATCCATTTCCATAAGTGCGCCGCAATAAGCTACTCCGCGAATCCCGCCGCCCTCAAACGCGAGGTTTTCGAAATGTGCATGACTGAGTCTATATTGACGTTCCATCTGCGCCATGACATGCGGCGGTTCAGCTTGTGCACTTAAAAATTTCGAACTAAAAAAAAGTGCGAATAATATAAAGAGGTGTTTACTTTGAGGCATAATTCAAAATTACATAGAATGTCAAATATTCATTTGGAAATAATAGCGACAAATCCCGAGTCGTGTTTAATTGCAAACGAGAACGGAGCAACGCGTTTGGAAGTATGTTCTGCATTACAAATCGGAGGATTAACTCCAGCGCTTTCTTTGATTGAATACGCTGTTGAATACACCGCATGCGATGTTGCTGCGCTTATTCGTATTCGCGAAGGATCATTTGTTTATTCTGAAGAGGAAATAAAAATCATGTGCAACGATATTCGTCGTTCAAAGGATAAAGGAATTAAAGCCGTTGTAGTTGGGGCGTTGAATGAAGACGGAACCATTGACTTCAAAGCATTGGAGCGATTTGTAAAAGCTGCAAACGGGATTGATGTTGCCTTTCAACGTGCATTCGATGTGTGCACCAATGGCGATGAAGCCATTGCGCAATTGGAAAGCGTTGGGTGCAAACGCTTGCTTTCTTCCGGAAAAAAAATGACTTGTGTTGAAGGAATTGATAATTTGAAACGATACGCTTCATTAACGAAGACCATGGAGATTATGCCAGGCTCAGGACTTCGAAGTTCGAACATAGCGCAAGTCTATGACGAATGTTTTTCAAGTTATCACACAAGTGCTTCAGAGTTGGTTCATGTGGGAGAGTTGGGCGTTATGCCGAAGGAATATATTCGTGCAAATGCAAATGAGGTTCGTTCAATTGCCCAATTTCTTTCCGATAAATAAGCCGTTCAATCTCTTTCCTCTCTTTCCGTTGTAAATTCGCGGAATGGCAGTGGAAATCAAAAATAGAAAAGCGCTCTTTCAGTATTTTATATTGGAAGAGTTCACTGCTGGTATTGTTTTAACTGGAAGTGAGATCAAGAGCATTCGTGCGGGCAAAGCAAACATTGCGGAAGCCTATTGCAAATTGAATGGAAACTCTCTGATTATTCTGAACATGAACATCGCCCACTACGGCAATGCTGGATACGCTCAACACGAAGAAAGACGGGTGAAAACACTGCTTATTCAACAAACAGAAATCGACCGCTTGAAGCGAAAGCTGAAAGACACAGGTGTTACAATTATACCCATGCGCCTATTCATTTCTGAAAAAGGTTGGGCCAAATTAGACATCGCCTTAGCAAAAGGTAAAAATGTTGGAGATAAACGCGCCGACGTTAAAGACAAAGACCTCAAACGCGAAGCGGATCGAGCAAAGCTTCGTTAAATTCATCTCTAAATAGTTTCGTCGAAGACATTCGTGCTCGCACATTCGTGGCTCTGCCACATTCGTCCTTTGGACATTCGTGCCTGCACATTCGTGGCTCTGCCACATTCGTCCTTTAGGACATAAACTCTTCTTCGACTAAGTACTTCCTAATCTTATCACTGAGTTTTTCCGAAACCGGAACAAGCGGCAAACGCAGATAGTTTTCACAGATATCAAGGTGGGCAAGCACTTCTTTGATTCCCGCTGGATTTCCTTCGGCGAATAACAAATGAATTAAATCTAACAACTTGTAATGAATGGCTCTTGCCTCTTCGTAATTGTTATTCAAGGCAGCGTTAATCATTTGAGAAAACTCTTTCGGAAAGGCATTTCCAACAACAGAGATCACACCGTCGCAACCAGCAGCAAGAAGAGGTAACGTCAACGCATCGTCGCCGCTGATAACCATAAACTCTTTTGGCGTAACGTTGAGCACATTCATTATTTGCTCAACACTTCCACTTGCTTCCTTAATACCAATGATGTTCTTGCATTCAAATGCAATGCGAGCTACCGTGTCGGGCAACATGTTTACAGCTGTTCTTCCTGGAACATTGTACAACACAATTGGAATTTTACTCGCTTCGCTTAATGCTTTGTAATGCTCAACCAAACCATTTTGTGTTGGTTTGTTGTAATAAGGTGTTACAGATAAAATAGCGTCAATTCCGTCAGTATCTAATCTGCTTAATTGCTGAACCAATTCGTATGTATTATTTCCCCCTAGACCTAAAACCAGTGGCTTCGTGCCATTATTCGCTTCAAGAACTGCGTCTAAAACTTCTTGTTTCTCTTCTTTCGTCAAAGTTACCGACTCACCCGTTGTTCCTTGAACAACCAAATAATCGGCACCACCATCAATTAAGTGGGCAGTTAATTTTTTCAGTCCAGCGAAATCTACTGAACCATCTTTGCGAAAAGGGGTAACCATAGCCACACCTAATCCTCTCAACTTCTCTCTCATCATTACTTTATTTGCGGATTACTTAAATACACGTCTAGATTCTGCAGATATTTATCGATTGTAGGATTATCTCCCAAGTCAATCATTAAATCGCACTGACGCGCTGCAAGTGAATCTTTGAGACCAACTTTCATCTTTGCTCTACTTTCTTTGAAAATAAAATTCACCGGAATTTGATCTCCGTTAGTCAGATCTATAAGAATATCAAAATCTTCTTTAATGAATTTCGAAACGTTTTGAACCGGGCGTAAATACCAATTCAAGTCATCTTTGGTGAAGTATTCAAACTCCAATTTTTGCGATTGCCAAATGGATAAGTTTTTAATGGAATCATTAACAAAACCAACGCATCGAATGTGTCTTACGCCAAACTTATCCTTCAAGTATTTGGCAAATGCTTTAATCTTGTTGAAGTAACGTTCGTCGTTATCGACATACAAAATACCAATAGACTGTGCGTCGTGAAAATTCGAACCTGAACGAATTCGCTTGGCATCAGGTAGCTTACTTAATGCACGACGGCCGGCAGACAATTTAATTTTTTCGACAAACTTCATTCTCACAAATTTACGAACACTTTTCTATATTTCGAACGTCATTGCTCAAAAGCGAAATATATTTGAAACCATTCAACATGAATTATGAATAAAAAAGGACTCTCGCTTTTCGCACTAACCATGATTGCCATAGGCAGCACCATTGGTTCAGGAATATTTAAAACCCCTACCAGTATTGCTCAGGCAGTGCCTGACCCCATGTGGATGACCGTGCTTTGGATAGCTGGTGGTGTCGTTTCAATGATCGGTGCCTTGGTTTACGCGGAAATGGGCGGACGCTTTCCCAAAGGAGGTGGAATATATACTTATCTAAAGGAAGCCTTCGGTCCACTGCCCGCATTTCTATACGGCTGGTGCTTACTCACGGTGGTTTCTTCAGGAACTATTGCCGCGCTGATTGTTGTATTTGCAGATTACTCGCAAAAGATTGTCGGATTTTCAGATCAACTCATTCCAGTCGTTGCCGCTTCGTCCATTGTCATCCTGACGCTGTTCAACATGTTCAGCTTAGACAGCTCGAAGTGGTTTGCCAATGTCTCTACCGTTTTGAAAATCATTGGCATCTACGGCCTGCTCATTCTACTTCTCTTTCTAGGAACGAATAACATCTTCGACAACAGCATTGCCGTATCTGAAATTTTCACGAATGAAAAGGCTCAAGGATTCGGATGGGCGAAAGCGTTTGTTGGAGTGCTTTGGTCATATACGGGCTGGCACTACGCAAGCTTCGTAACGAACGAAGCGGAGAACCCGAAGCGCAATGTACCGCTGGCACTAATACTCGGAACTTTAGTGGTTACCCTTTCGTACGTATTGGTGAGCATTGGATACATGAATGTGTTGAGCATTGAAGAAATTCAGAATAGTAAAACATTGGCGGCTGATGCCATGGAGAAAATTATTCCAGGTGGATCATTTGCAGTATCGATATTAATTGCTCTTTCTGTATTTGGATGTGCAGGTCTATACGTGCTTGCAACTCCACGCATTGTTCAACAGATGTCGAATGAAGGGCTATTCTTCGAAGCGTTCGGAAAATCACATCCGAAATTCGGAGTGCCTGTAAATGCCATTCTATTGCAATCGGCTTGGTCCATTGTGCTCATCTTCGTCTGGGGAAAATTCGAAGCACTCTATACCTACGTTACAATTACAGAATGGTTCTTCTTGGCGTTGGCCTGTTCTGGAATATTTGTTTTCAGAATGAAAAAAATGGGACAAACAGATGGCATTTTTAAATCGCCACTTTATCCTGTTTTACCGGTATTGTTTATTGCAGTAGTTGCATGGTTCATTGTGAAAAATGCGTTGAGCGATGATCCTGCGGCCTACTTCGGACTTATGGTTATTCCTGTTGGAGCAGTTGTTTATTACGTTTACGGAAAGTCAAAATCAAAATAACACTCGGCAAATAGAGACTAAAAGCCCGCTTCGGTGGGCTTTTTCATGCGCTACAAGCTAGTAAATCAAGGCGTTTCAGAATGAAAACCTCGTGGTTATGAACAACTACGGGGTTTTTTCAACAAAATGACAATTATTCTCAGTATTTACTTGCTAATTAGAAAATGCTTCTTTTACATTTGGAGTATCAAACAAATGTTTAATTTATAAAAACCAAAACAAAATGAACAAAGCAGAATTGATTGATGCTATCGCAGCATCTTCTAAGCTTACAAAAGCTGATTCGAAGCGTGCATTAGATGCATTCATCGAAGTGACTACAAAAGCGTTGAAAAAAGACGACCGTGTTGCCCTAGTTGGTTTCGGTTCTTTCTCTACTTCAAAGCGTGCGGCTCGTAAAGGACGTAACCCACAAACTGGAAAAGAGATCACTATCAAAGCTAAGAAAGTAGTTAAGTTCAAAGCTGGTACTGAGTTATCTTCTAAAGTGAAGTAATTTTCAGTTTCGAAAAATATAAGGGCTGCTTCGGCAGCCCTTTTTATTTTTGTACCCCATGAGTCAAGAATTATACGAGCTCTTCTGCGAAGCACTCACGCCTTTCAAGCAACAACGTTTCGACGAAGTCGTAAATCTGCGCACGAGATATTTAACTGTTGTCCTTGAAGATCTCTATCAATCCCACAACACAAGCGCCATTCTGCGCAGCATGGAATCTTTTGGAGTTCAAGACGGATATTTAATTGAAAACACAAATCCATTTCAACATTTACAACGCATTTCAAAAGGCGCTGGCAAATGGCTTTCCCTTCACCGGTATAATTCAACACGAAACAACACCGTTGAATGTGTTCGTGATTTAAAAAGCAGAGGCTATCGTTTGGCTGTTACGCATTTGCACGGCAACTCTATTCCTCTTGCTGAATTAGACCTCTCTCAGAAGACTGCGCTGGTCATGGGAACAGAACTTTCCGGCGCAAGCGAGTACATGGTTGAACAGGCAGATGTGCTGGTGCACATACCCATGCAAGGATTTACTGAAAGTCTCAATGTCTCTGCTGCAACAAGCATTGCGTTGCAGCACTTGACCACTAACTTGCGCCGCAGTTCTATTGACTGGCAATTGAGTGAGCAAGAAAAATTAGCGCTAAAACTTGAATGGGCTCGACACAGCATTCACTGGTGGAAGCACATTGAGGCTGAATGGCAAAACAAAAAGCATGTCTGAAAAAATTGCATTAAACACTTCCAGCAAAGCGCTATTGCAAATGGCGCTTCCCTTGTGCATGGGAGCTTTCGTGCAATTCATTGTTGTGCTCGTTGACAATTATTTCGTTGCGCAATTGAATGGAAAAGCCATGAGCGCTGTAAGTTTCGTTGGACTTATTTACATTGCTCTTTCCATGCTTTCGGCTGGATTGGCGAATGCCTCGCAAATACTCATTGCAAGAAAACGTGGCGAAGGCCGAAGCGAAGAAATTCCTACCGTCTTCGCGAATGCCTTGTTCATAGGTGTTTTTATTGTATTGATTCAGTTTCTAGTTTTAGCTTTTTTAATCCCCACTTTTTTAGACCGAAGTATCGAGGATGAAGAAACACGGAATTACATGAAAACCTTTGCAGAGACTCGCGCATACGGATTCATTTTCTTCACCTTCATTCAAGTGTTACAATCGTTTTGGTCTGGAATTGCGCTTACGAGAAGTATGATCTATTCCACGATCACCGTGGCCATTTTCACAATAGTCTTCGACTATCTATTCATATTTGGAAATTTCAATTTTCCTCGTCTCGAAGTTCATGGAGCCGCTATTGCCACCAACATTGGTGAAGCCGCTGCAGCTCTTGTCTTGTTCTTTTACACCATCTTTCATTCGAAATACAAAGAGGTGAGACTCTTTCGCAATCTCTATCGCGTTCCTTTTCATTACACCAAAGAAATCCTACGCTTAGGAGTTCCTATTATGCTTCAAATGCTCGTTGCCTTGAGCATCTGGATCATATTCTTCGCGTTTATTGAAAAGAAGGGCGACGATTCCTTTCAAAGTGCATTCATTGTGCGAAACATGTACATGCTCGCTTGGGTCAGCGTCATGGGATTTTCAAGCACGACCAAAACGTATGTATCCGGATTACTTGCTGAAAAAAGAAGCTCGGAAATTTTTCATGTCATTAAAAGATTGGCCCTATTAAACTTCTCCTTCATACTCATTCTCACACACGGCCTGTGGCTGTATCCCGGAAGCATAGCGCACCTTTTCAACGCGAATGAAGAAACAACCCGACTCACGGTGAAAAGCATGTATGTTGTCCTCCCCGCTATTTCCATCTTCGCATTTACCAGCATTTTATTGGCAGCAGTTGAGGGAGCGGGCAAAACAATTCAAGGTTTTTTCATTGAGCTTGCTACCACAGTGCTTTACCTCTCATACGCCTACTACATCTCTTTTTACACCAATGCCGATGTTGCCATTATTTGGACATCTGACTACGTCTATTTCCTTGGGCTTGGACTTTTTTCTTTGTTGGTGTTTCGAAATGCATCTTGGTTCAAAAAAAGACAACGGAAAGATTTCCACAATGGCTAATTATTCGAAAGGGACGCAGTAATTTTATGCTCCTATCTGAATAATTTCCATGTATTTAATTTTCGACACAGAAACCACCGGCCTTCCGCAAAATTACAAAGCGCCTTTAACCGATTTTAACAATTGGCCGAGGCTTGTACAATTGGCTTGGCAGCTTCATGGCGAGCGTGGAAATTTAATTTCTCAAGAAAGCATAATTGTTCAGCCGAACGGATTTTCGATTCCTTATACTTCAGAGAAGATTCACGGAATTTCTACCGAACGCGCTACGAAAGAAGGTATTCCACTGAGTGAATGCTTGGATCAATTCGAAGAGGCTCTGGCTCAGACAAAATTTGTTGCGGGACACAATATTGAATTCGATATAAACATTGTCGGATGTGAATTCCTTCGTGAAGGAAGAACCAATGTGCTCGAGCAAATGTCGAGCATGGACACCAAAGAATTTGGAACCGAATTTTGTGCTATTCCAGGCGGAAGAGGTGGGAAATTCAAGTGGCCAACACTCACTGAACTTCATGAAAAATTATTTCATGTTAAGTTTGAAGAGGCTCACGACGCGGCATACGACGTAGATGCAACGGGTAAATGTTTTTTCGAATTAATTCGTATTGGAATTATTCCAAGTGCGAACGGCGTTGCAAAAGGTGATGTAGTTTATGAAGCGCCTATCTTACAAGACAGCAATTTCAAATCAGAAAAAACTGACGACCAGAGTCCTGATGAAACTCTATCGGAAGTTGACATTATCGAAAATCAAAAGTTCGTGCATCTTCACGTGCACTCGCAATACAGCATTCTTCAAAGTACCACGACCATTGACGCGTTGATTAAAAAATCACTCGCCATGGGTTCTCCCGCTGTTGCGGTAACGGACGCTGGAAACATGATGGGGGCGTTTCACTTCGTGAGTGCCGCCCACAAAAAAGGCATTAAACCCATCGTAGGTGCTGAACTGAATTTGTGTCGAAATCACACGGACCGTTCAGCAAAAGACGATGGATATCCGGTTGTGTTGTTGGCGAAAAATTTTAAAGGATATCAAAATTTATCGAAGCTTTCTTCGCTAGCCTACACCGAGGGATTCTATTATGTTCCGCGCATTAGCAGAGACCTTCTTGTTGAATACAAAGAAGGCCTCATCCTTTGCACGGGTTCAATTTGGGGTGAAATACCTTCAACCATATTGAATATTGGTGAAGAAAAAGCGGAAGAATTTTTTGTTTTTTGGAAGGAACAATTTGGCGATGATTTTTATGCTGAATTGAACAATCACGGATTGGAAGAAGAGCAAGTCGTTAACCGAACGCTTGTTCGGTTCTGCGAAAAGCACAGCGTGAAATACTTCGCGGCGAACAATAGCTATTATACTGAAAAGAGCGACGCGGAAGCGCAAGACGCCTTGCTCTGCGTGAAGGACGGCGAGAAAGTGAGCACGCCTTCCAAATACATTGGAAAGAAAGGAAGAGAATTTCGTTTCGGATTTCCGAACAACGAATTCTATTTGAAAGATGTTCAAGAAATGGCGCAAGCTTTTTCGGCTTATCCGGGCGCATTAGAGACCACGCTTGAGATTGCTGAGAAGTGTGATGGATATAAACTCGACCGAGAAATTTTACTTCCGAAATTCGATATTGAAGAATCGTTCATTTCGGATTATCAAACTGAAATTGTTTCATCTCACGAACGCTTGATTTCACAGCGCAATGAAAAGTGGATAGCAGACGGATATGATGAGGAGCGCATTGCGCAAGAGAAAGAAAAGTTAAAGACCATTGCGGAACAGTCGGCATATCTTGAGCACTTGGCTTTCAAAGGTGCGACTTACCGTTACGGAGAGTTCGACGAATCTATTCGTGAGCGACTGAAGTTCGAGCTTTCGGTTATTGAGAAAGCCGGCTATCCGGGTTACTTGCTTATTGTTGAGGACTTCTGCAACGAGGCGCGAAAGATGGATGTTTCTGTGGGGCCCGGACGTGGCTCCGCAGCAGGATCTGCTGTTGCGTATTGTCTTCGTATTACGGATGTGGATCCGATTAAATACGACCTCCTCTTTGAGCGTTTCTTGAATCCGGATCGTGTGTCGATGCCCGATATGGATATCGACTTCGAGGACGAAGGACGAGAAAAAGTTATTGAGTACGTACGAAATAAATATTCGCGCAACGCAGTTGCGCAAATCATAACCTACGGTACAATGGCCGCGAAGTCGGCCGTGAAAGACGCTGCGCGTGTATTCGACTTATCCATTGGCGAGTCGGAACAATTGACGAAATTAATTCCCGATCGCGCATCGCTTTCAGACATCTTCAACAAAGAAGAAAAGCAGCTGAAAGACGATTTTTCAAGTGAAGAATTCGAGCGCATGCAGCGCATGCGACTTATTGCTACGAGCACAACACCGGAAGGTAAAGTGTTGCGAATGGCGAAGATATTAGAAGGGTCCATTCGCAACACGGGAACTCACGCCTGCGGCGTGATTATTACCCCTACGGACATCACGAACTTCGTGCCGGTAGCAACCGTGAAAGACAGCGACATGTGGTGTACCCAGTTCGACAACTCCGTTGTAGAAAAAGCAGGGCTTTTGAAAATGGACTTCTTAGGCTTGAAAACGCTCAGTGTTATAAAAAACGCGATCAAACTCATTAAGCTTTCCCACAACATTGACATTGACATTGACAACATTCCCATCGACGATGAAAAGACCTACGAGCTTTTCCAACGAGGTGAAACAGTTGCCATTTTCCAATATGAAAGTGAAGGTATGCGCAAACACATGCGCGACCTGAAACCTACCGTATTCGCCGATTTAATTGCCATGAACGCATTGTATCGTCCAGGTCCGATGGAGTATATCCCACAATTCATTCGTCGTAAACACGGACTCGAAAAAATTGAATACGATCTTCCTGAAATGGAAGACAATTTGAAAGAGACATACGGTATTACAGTATACCAAGAGCAGGTGATGTTGCTCTCGCAGCGATTAGCAAATTTCACAAAAGGTCAGGCCGATGTCTTGCGTAAAGCAATGGGTAAAAAACTCATTGAAGAACTGAACAAGATGAAAAGTTTGTTCATGGAAGGTGCTATTGCAAATGGACACCCAGCAGAAAAGCTTGAAAAGATTTGGACCGACTGGGAGAAGTTTGCGAGTTATGCCTTCAATAAATCTCACTCGACCTGTTACGCATGGATCGCTTATCAAACGGCCTATTTGAAAGCACACTATCCAGCAGAGTTTATGGCTGCGACATTAAGCAATTCCATGAGCGACATTAAGGGAGTTACTTTCTTCATGGAAGAATGCAAGCGCATGCGCATTCCCGTTCTTTCTCCAGATGTAAACGAATCGCTTTCTCTTTTTTCAGTAAATAAAGCTGGAGCCATTCGCTTTGGTTTGGCCGCCGTTAAAGCGGTTGGAGAAAATGCTGTGGAAAGCATGATACGCGAGCGAGAAAGCAAACCGTTCGAAACAGTATTCGATTTTTTAGAACGTGTCGACGATAAAGCCACCAACAAACGTGTTCTTGAAAGCTTGGCCATGTGCGGAGCCTTCGACCGATTCGGCATTACGCGCTCTGCATATTTCGGAACCGACAATAAAGGCGAAGGATTCATAGACACGTTGGTGAAATATGCGCGTGCAGCGCGCGACGGCAAGAACTCTTCTCAAGCGTCACTTTTCGGAGAAGATTCCGGCGTGCAAATTCAACCGCCTTCAATTCCGAGAGTTGAACCGTGGGATGCCCTCACCGAACTTTCAAAAGAAAAAGATTTGGTTGGAATGTTCATCTCTGGACATCCGCTCGACGATTTCGCGCTGGAGATTGAAGCCTTCTGTTATCCGAATTCAATGGAAGCTTTAGAAAATCCTGAGCCCAACAACGGACGCGAAATTTCTTTTGCAGGTATTGTGAAAAACGTTCAGCACCGCATGTCGCAGCAAGGCAATCCATATGGAAGCTTCACCCTGGAAAACGGGGAAGGTTCGCATGACTTCCGCTTGTTCCGGAAAGACTATATGAGCTTCAAGGCGTATATGCAAGACAACTTCTTTTTGTATGTGCGCGGACGTTTTCAAAAACGTCGCTATGGACAAAACACAGAAGAAAAAACTGAATTTCAAATTGCAGAAATATCTCTCTTAGCTGAAGTAAAAGAAAAGCTTGGGCGTTATTTGACTATTGGAATTGACTCGGAATTTCTTACAGAAAAAACCATTGAAAAACTAGATGAACTTCTGGTGAAAAACACCGGACACGCGCAACTTCGCATTGAATTAAAAAATGGTGAAGACCGCGTGGTGCTTCCTTCTTCGGAGAGAAATAAAATTTTGGTGACGAAAGAAATTCAAAATGAATTGGAGGCGATTCCCGGAGTTTACTCGATTTCCCTCTCTTCGCGTTAACGAATAATTATTTTTTGAACGCCTGAATATTCTTCAGACTGAAACGCAAGGAAATAAATACCCGGTGCCTCATTCAATTCAAAAGAGTTTAGACCCGTGTGACTGTATGTTAATTTACCGTCTATGCTGTAGACCTGCACTCTGAGATTATTCACATGCGCTGAAGTTTGAAACACATTGTTTCCAATTGAATAAAAAGAAAGGCTTTCATGCATTGAAAGGTCTTCAATACCCACGAAGAAACAATCGTTATTAACGCTAGCCGGATCTAACGCCGAAAGAACAACTGATTCGTTTCTGTATACTGTCGCTTGCTGCTGTTTATTCAATTGAAAACCGTTCGAACTTCCAACTAAATAAACGGTATCATTCACAACTAACAAATCGTTGCACACTTCAAATTTGTTAGTTCCAACCGTACCCCCACCGGCATATTGCCCTAAAACATTGGCTCTGTGCAACACCCATTCTTGTTCACCGAATCCAAAGTCCGTTGTTTCGCCTGCAAGCGTATAGCCTTCCGAGTTTGAATGTACAGCATTGTACCACATGTTAAAATTGAACACGTTATAGGTCTCGGTATTCACCGTTCCATCTAAATTGAAAGCACATGTATATGGATTGCGGAAGGTACCATTCAAGAATTCTCCAGCAACAAAAACACCGTAACTCCAAACTTGCAAATCGTGCCCTTGAACACCCCATCCGGGAACTACAAATGACTGCAGCGTACTTCCTGCCGCATCCAATTTGCGGACACTGTAATTTGCGTAAGTGCCTTCATCGTGATTATTCAATACATACAATTCACTGTTGTAATATTCCAACGCCGCATTGCTGTTCGCTCCAGTTGGCTCAAGAATAATTGGCGCAGAAACGCCTCCTGTTTCATTCATAGAATACAACACAACCAATTCTTCTCCCGATGGAAAAAATGAATTTGTTACGACCCAAATATTTCCTGCATCATCAATTACCATGTTACGAGCTTCGTCCCAAACTCCTTCTCCGAATTCTACCGACCACAATAGGTTTCCGTCCGAATCTACCTTTCCAACTAGATTCTTGTAACCTGTTACAGAGTTACTCAACACCATTCCGCAGAAATAAATACTCCCGTCTGCAGCAACGGCAATATCGTTCCCGCGCTCAATTCCAATTCCACCAATATTAAACGTCCATTCACAATCGAGCAATGCGTTGAGTTTCGACAAGTACACATCGGTTTGCGAACCCACTTCTCCGCCTGTTGTTCCAACGGCTACAAATCCTCCAGAAGGATACGCAACAATTGAAGAATATTCATCTGAACCAGCACTCCCGTAATTGTGCACAGCAGGCTGCGCCAAGCTCGCATGGGCGCACAGGAGTGTTACAATTAAAATGACGAGTTTGAATTTCTTCATGAATTATTTTTTTATCACTGCGCGAATTTCCATTACTTGCTCAAGTAACTCTTCCAGTTTACTTAATTGAAGCATGTTTGCTCCATCGCTTAAAGCCACTGCCGGATTCGGATGTGTTTCAATAAACAAACCATCGCAGCCAACGGCAACCGCGGCCTTGGCAATGACTCCGATTAACTCGGGCTTTCCACCTGTAACACCGCTGCTTTGATTAGGTTGTTGCAACGAGTGCGTGCAATCCATAATGGCTGGCGCGTATTCTTGCATAACAGGAATACCGCGGTAGTCGACCACTAAATCTTGATATCCGAACATGGTTCCGCGCTCGGTTAACCAAACGTTGTTGTTTCCTGCTTCCTTCACTTTATTCACTGCGTGCTTCATGGATTCAGCAGAAAGGAATTGTCCTTTTTTAATATTCACAACTTTTCCTGTTGCAGCTGCCGCTTGAAGCAAATCTGTTTGTCGACATAGGAACGCAGGAATTTGTAAAACATCTACATACGCCGCAGCCATTGCAGCTTCATCCGCTGCGTGAATATCTGTAACCGTTGGAATTCCAAATGTCTTTCCTACTTTCTGAATAAGCTCTAATCCAATCTGATCTCCTAACCCCGTGAATGAGTCTACACGAGAGCGATTCGCCTTTCTATATGACGCTTTGAATACATAGGGCATTCCTAATTTGTCTGCAATCTCTTTTACGCGTCCAGCAACTTCCATTACTAAATCTTCTCCTTCAACCACACACGGACCCGCCAAAAGCACAAGCGATTTGGTCTGCGCCATTTTCATTACATCTGCACTATTCATTGTCATTCTTTTTTGTTTTGAATAAATAACTCACTTGAAGTGAAGCGCTCATTTCTTTTGCTTCCTTGAAAAAATATCCCGGTAAATTCGATGTTTGAAAACCGAAATAAAACTGATTCGCAATTAACCATTGCATACCCACACCCAATTTCCAATTGCTATACGCGCCATTTGAAACATTCAGAGACGCGATGAAATTCTTTTTCGGCATGTACATGATTCCAACGGTTGCCAATGGCTTCAAGGGTATAGAGAATACCTCCAGAGCGGCCGTTAAACGAATCTTTTCATTCCAACGATAGACAGAGCGCACGTAAAACGAACCGCGTAAAGG
>JBIKZA010000041.1:0-21869 GCA_044354975.1 Flavobacteriales bacterium | reverse complement strand
TTAGCCCTTCATTTGTGACTACACCATATGGATTGGTCATGTAAACATCTCCGTTAACTTGTACGTCAACAACAAGCTCTTCTCCTCCAGTTTTTTTGGGACCACCGTCAGCATGGCAAACCAAGTTCTTTCGCATTAATATTTTTCCTGTTAATGCGTCAATGTATGTAAGGTAACGTTGGGGAACATTTTGAGAGTTGCGCGTTGAAACAGTTACAATGTAGATTTTACGATACTCAAACGAACTAGCTTTCGGTACAGGTAAAATTGAGATGTCACCCGTTGATCGAATAATTTCAATGGTCGAGGTAATACCTTGTAATGCAGCTAATCTAGCTTGCTGCAAACCTATGACAGGCTTGTCCTCCAATTGAATATTCGGATGAACACCGAATGCGAATTGAACCACTTTGCCTTCAACCAATTTCGCAGAAGCCCTGCTGAACAAGACTTTCATGCCATTAAATTGCTGATCGAAAGTGATATTAGTAAACTTCTTAGTTTTAATTTCAGGTTTAGAAATCAATTGAATACTACCATTACAGAAAGCTTGATTCATTTCATTTAAGAAATTCTGAGCACGCTCGGTGTCAGAGTTACCATTAACTGCAACAGGATTTCCGAAAGCCTTTGTCGGCATTCCCGTTCTCTCGTTAAAGAGTGAAGTCCATTTAGAATGCGCTCCTTGAAACGCCTTCCAAACAGAAGAATTAGATAGAGTCATTTGTTTGTCGGAATGATAGGCCTCTTCAGATTGATAGAGTCGAATTTCCAAAGGATCATAGTTTCGCTCGATGTTACTTTGTCCCAATATTGAAAGAGACAAAAACAAAGAAAGGCCTAAAAATATCTTACGCATTTTGATTAAGGTTTAGGACCCTAAGAAACGAAGAAATGTTGAAACAAAAAAGTGATTTACTTTTTCTTTTCGGCCAAAAGAGAAAACATACTTTGCATTAATTCTTCACGAGCCAACAACTCACGCTCGAGTTTTTCTTTCTGTGCTTTCACCTCGTTCAATTCTTCTTGAAGAGGATTCACCAAAGGTGTAGTAGAATTATTTTTGTTTTCCATGGTTATAAATTGGGCAAATATATTTCATTTTACTCTAAATAAATTCGTTAGAGTAAAAAAGTTCGAGAAAAGTAGTTTTCATGCCATTCAATCTGAGGTTCTTCGTTAAACAAAGCATAGACCGTACTTCCTGTGCCCGACATGCTTGAATAAATCGCTCCTGCTTTCAAGAATTCCGACTTAATCTCTGCAATTTCAGGATACAATTGGAAAACATTATTCTCGAAATCATTCCTTAATTCAACCAGCTCAAAATCTTTGTGTTGAATAAAATCTTTCCAATTGAAATTAGATGGCAACGGTTGAATACCTTGAAAAGCTTGGGCTGTAGATATATGAATTCCCGGATTCACGACCACTAAATATTTTCCTTCCAAATTGAAATCAATGGGTTCTACCCCCTCGCCTCTTCCGGTTACCAGAGATTCTGTGTTGTTGATGAAGAATGGACAATCACTTCCCAATTGCGCCGCGAAGTCTTCCAACTGCGCAACACTCAAGTTCAATTGAAACAGTTCGTTCAATGCCTTCAACATAAAGGATCCATCGCTCGAGCCGCCTCCCATCCCAGCGCCACTGGGAATAATCTTGTGTAAATGAATGTGTACATTTCCAATACCGTGTGAATCACGGAGCAATTTCCAAGCTTTAAAAACTATATTTTTCTCGGTTGGAATATCAGAAGATTCTCCCGTGCAAACCAAGGATGTGTCTTCCGTAGTAACAGTCACTTCCAAAATATCGCACAAAGGAATTGGCAGAAACAAACTCTCGAGATTGTGAAATCCGTCGGTTCGTTTCTCGGTGATGAACAAACCCAAATTGATTTTTGCGTTTGGAAAGACAATCATATTAGTCGAGGTATCCCATTTGTGTCAATGCGCGCGTATCGTTCCTCCACTTCTCAACTTTCACGAACATTTCCAAAAACACTTTCTTTCCTAAAAAGCTCTCCATGTCTTTTCGGGCATTGGTACCCACACGCTTCAACATGCTTCCTTGGTGACCAATAATAATCGCCTTTTGAGATTCACGTTCTGTAAGAATAACGGCCGAAATGCGAATGATGGTTGGCTCTTCTTTAAATGCTTCCACCATGACCTCACATGAGTAAGGAATCTCACGATCGTAGGTGGTGAAGATTTTTTCACGAATAATCTCACTTACAAAGAATCGCTGCGTGCGATCTGATATTTCATCTTTCGGGAAGAAGGCCGGATGTTCTGGAAGAACTGCAAGAATTTCATTCAGTAATTCTTTCGTGTAGATTTTTTCTAAAGCTGATACTGGGAACACTTTCGCATTTGGCAATGCTTCATTCCAAAATTGAAATGCCTCATTGGCCTTTTCAGTTCCAGCTTTATCGAATTTATTCAACACAACGAAAATGGGAACTTCCATTTTCTTCAAGCGATTGAATGTTTCTTCATGAAGACCTTTTTTATCGAGGAGGTCAATGACAAGCAAGATAAGATCCGCATCTTTCAATGCATTTCCAACCGATTTCATCATTCCTTCTTGCAATTTATATTTCGGGTCGAGCACACCTGGGGTATCGCTGTATACGATTTGATAGCCATCATCGTTTAAAATCCCCATAATTCTATGACGAGTAGTTTGAGCTTTCGGAGTAACAATGCTTAGCTTCTCACCCATTAACGCATTCATTAGCGTAGACTTACCCGCATTGGGATTTCCAATTAAGTTCACGAATCCCGCTTTGTGGGCAGCCTTAATTTCTCCCTCTTCTATTTTTTCTTGCATATTGCTTGTAAAATTAGTTATATTTGCACTCCCAAAGGGGAAAACTTTTATAGTGCGGGGTGGAGCAGTTGGTAGCTCGTTGGGCTCATAACCCAAAGGCCACAGGTTCGAGTCCTGTCCCCGCTACCAAGGATCCTGACAAATGTCGGGATTTTTTTTGGTCCTGTAGTATAACGGATATTACATGGGTTTCCGAAGCCCAGAATTCGCGTTCGATCCGCGACGGGATCACTACTTTTGAATGAATCTATTTGAAAAGCCTATGTTAAAGAATCGAATTGTTCTTCCCATTGCTATTTTCTCTTCGCTCGCTTTCAGCGCATGTTCTTCTGCTCCGAAAACTCCGGAAGAGTTCGGTGAAGCCGTTTTCGAGGCCATTAAAAATCACAGTGAAAAAGATTTAAAGGCACTCTACCTTACTGAAGACGAATTCAGCGATATCATAGACCGAAGCAATTTATCGGAAGAAGGTAAGAATCAAGAACGCGGCAGAGCAATTGGCTTAGACAAGTCCATGGAGAAATTAGCGATTGAAACTTTTGAAGGATTGGAGCGACTTTCAAATAACTACAGTATCGATTGGTCAAAGGCAAACTTCAAGAAAGTCGATGTCTATCGCGCTGAACACATGGGTATTCAAGGAGCACACTTCATGGATGTGTATTTTGAATTCAATGGCTTCGAATATGTCTTGCACATTTACGATTGTTGGGAAACCGAAAATGGTTGGAAGACTTTTAAGGAGGTTTCTTTGTCAGCTGTAGCGAAAAACTAACATGTCTTTTCTACTTCTTCCTCTGCTCTTTTTTGTGATTTCACTGATCTATTCTTCTGCTGGATTCGGCGGGGGAAGTATGTATCTGGCTATTCTCTCTGGTGCCGTTTTCACCTTAGCAATTCCACAAGGAGAAATAAAAACCTTGGCCTTGCTCTGCAATGCTTCGGTAACAACCTACAGCTGTCTTCAATTTGCTCGATACAAGTTCATTGATTGGAAGAAAAACATAGTACTCCTGCTCTTCAGTATCCCCTTTGTTTTATTGGCCACTCAAATCAAATTGGAAGAGAAAGTCTTCTTGCTTTTTCTGTCCGTTGGGCTCTTACTATCTGCTCTTTTCATGCTTATTCCGATGTTCTTTAAATTGAAAGAAACGTCGCATTTTAACAAGAAATTACTTTGGCCTTTTTCTGCTATAATTGGATTTATATCTGGATTAACAGGCATTGGCGGAGGAGTATATCTCTCCCCTTTTCTGTATTTCTCGAAATGGGGAGAAGAAAAAAAGATTGCGGCCACAACATCGCTATTCATTGCCGTGAACTCATGGGTGGCTTTGATTCCCATGCTCGGTCAATCTCAAAAATTATTGATTGAAGATTCAACATACTATTTAATATTAGCCGTTGTTGCAGGGGCTGTCCTTGGGAATTTCACAGCCTTGAAATTCCTTCCTAAAAATGGAATTCGATTAATAACGGTTGCAATTTTGATTTATGCCGGAATTCGTTTGTTAATTCGCAGTCTATGATCAAGGAAATTCATTTGTTCGGATTATTGAAAGAACAATACGGCGACACGGTTCGTGTTGAAGTTCCTGCTTTTCCAATCACCATTGAAGAAATCGTGAAGGCTTTTCGAAAGAGTCATTCCGAGGTTAATGACATTCCTTTTCTTATTGCTGTGAATCACGTTATGGCAAGTCCAAATGATGAAATCAATGAGAACGATCACATGGCTTTATTACCTCCAGTTAGCGGCGGATGAGGACAGATTTCCAGCTCATAGATAACGCAAAAGGGTTTCCTGATTTAGAGCAATTTCGTTCTTCAACTTCAGGAGCTGAAGTTGTGTTCAATGGTATTGTCCGCACTCCGAACAAAGGATTAGACGTTCTCTATTTGGAATTCGAAGCCTATGAAGCTTTATTTCACAATGTAATGAAACGCATTGCGGAATCTTTAGAATCCCATTTTCAAATCAATGCGATTGTCCTTCACCACCGTGTTGGACGCGTTCTTCCGGGAGAATTAGCTGTCGTAGCTGCTGTATATTCCGCTCACCGAAAAGATGCCTTTCAGGCTTGTGAAATGCTCATGAATGAATTGAAAGCTACAGTTCCCATCTGGAAAAAGGAATTCAATTCAGACGGTTCTTTTTGGGTGAGTCAAACCCCTTAATTCAATATTGTTGCGCCAATTGAACAGCACTCAATGCGTTTAACTTGCCATACCCATGTTCACTATCGGGTAACGTCGGATACTGCGCTGTATATCTCAAAATCCACAATACTTGGAATTTTGAAAGAGTCGGTTTGGTCGACCAAACAATCGCTGCTATCGCAGCAGCAGAAGCTGTTGCAGCGCTCGAGCCCCCAATGTACTGAGGCCAATCGTTATACTGATTTATTCCAACAGCTTTTCGATTGACGTCCCAACTTCGTTCCATAACTATGGTAAAATCTACCTGCGGACCATCGTGACATGTTTGACATGTATTGCCTTGATCATTAACCCCAGTAACGGCTTGACATTCTGTAAATGCCGCAGGGTAGATCACTCCAAGTCCCGACGTAAAATAGGTCGATGTCCCGGCAGCAGCGAACAACAACTTGCCCATTGAACTCGCATAGCTCACGGCATCCAACAAAACGCTGCTATAGAAGGGCGTTCCCATGGACATGCTTATAATCTTCACAGCCGATTTATTCGCTAAATAGACATACGCATTTTTCACGGCTAATCTCTCCGCTGAAGTATTCAAATACACATCGTCTGCAGCACGAACAGTATATAAATTAGCCTTGTGAGCGCCACCAATGGCGTTGCCATAATTCGACCACGGAGCAGCAATTAATCCAGCCATTATATTGCCATGATTGCAAGACGTATAGGGCGAAGAGCCAAGTGTATGGGTAGTTTCATGCGTTCTTCCCACATTCGAATAACCCGAATTAAACTGTTGAAAGAGCAGGTACTGATTCGAAGAAACTCCAGCGTCAATGACCCCTACTCCTATTCCCATCCCTTGACGAATGCCCCATGCCTGAGGGACATTGTGGTAGTACCAATGCCACGATATTTTGGCACTTGTTCCAGTTGTTGTGTAATCGCTAGCTTGAACTGCGTCATAGTTCGGTGTGCATCCGCTTTCTGTTCTATTAACGGCTTCATCTACGAAATCGTTTAACGGTTCTATGTATCGGATGTGTTCTGATCCCATGAGCCAAGCCACTAGAGCTGGACTCTTTGAATGAAATGAAATAATGGGCAGGTGAAGATCTACTTCCAGCACGAAATCCTCAATACGCGCTTCCCTGCCCATCTCAACCGTTAAAGTGTCCTCCAAACTCTGAATTAAGTCCTCTCTCAGGTTCTCCCATTCTCTGCGTTTAGACAAATCTTGAAAGGGCAAACTGTCGGTTTCTCCACGAAGTTTTAATCCAACGGCGAATTCGCCTTGCGACAACTCGATGGCGGCGAATAACTCATCTTGAGATAAGTCTGACCATTTCCATGCTGTGCCTTCACTTAGCCATCGAGTAATTTTCTGTTCAACTTCTTGCTGAACCTCTAGATTATTCGCTTCAAGTTTTGGAATGGATGGCAGCTTCACAGAAGGTGAAATCGATTCAGATTGTTCCTTTCCACACGAGAAAAGAATCAAGAAAAGGGGAAGATGTTTGAATTTCATGGTCAAATTTTACATTCAACACTCAAAAAGTCCTATATGCAATTTATTCGTCAAAACCGTTTAAAGCATTGATAAACATATTGTTATTTGACATAACTTTATCGCTAGAAGAATAATCTTTTGATAAATCGAAAAAAGTACTTGCACGAACAAATATTTAATGTACATTTGCAAACCAATTTTTACTAGAAATGGCGAATCACAAATCAGCAATTAAAAGAATCCGTAGCAACGACGCTAAGCGTCTTCGCAACAAATATTACCATAAGACAACTCGTAACGCTGTTCGCAAATTGCGCGCATTGAAGAGCAAGGCGGAAGCTGATGCTTTGTTACCGACAGTTTCGTCTATGCTAGACAAATTAGCCAAGAACAATGTGATTCATTCTAACAAGGCCGCTAACCTAAAGAGCAGTCTTACTGTTTATGTAAATGGTTTGAAATAAGAAGTTGTTTTTCATTGGTTTGTTTTTTTAAGCCGTCTTTTTGACGGCTTTTTTATTTGGCATAATCACGCATAAGTGTTTCTTGACTTTTTTCAATTCTATCTCTTCTTTTGTCCTAAAAAAAAGTATGAGCATAAAAGTTGATTTACTTGAGAATGATTTACCGAGAGAGAAATTGTTAAGACATTCCGCTGGAAGTATTACAGACACTGAATTACTATCCATTTTAATTGGCTCGGGCAACGCCAAAGAATCTGCCATTCAAATTGCAGATAACCTTCTTCATAAATCGGGAAACTGCTTGCATGAATTAAGTCGGTATTCCTTTTCGGAGCTATCTTCCATTCAAGGGCTTGGACCTGCCAAGTGCTCTGCCTTGTTAGCCGCGTTTGAATTGGGACGTAGAAAGCGCTCCGCAGAGCGAAAGAAAGGTGTTTCCGTTGGAAGCTCAGCACATGCCTTCGAAATTTTCCACCAACATCTTTCAGATTTGAATCACGAAGAGATGTGGGTGCTTTTCCTTTCCAGAAACAATCAAGTGATAAAACTTGAAAAAGTTTCAGAAGGTGGTTTCAGCGGAACAGTTGTAGATCCTAAGCGCATCTTCCACTTAGCCCTTCAACATAAAGCTTCACAACTTATATTGGCACACAATCATCCAAGTGGAAATTTGACTCCCAGTGCAGAAGATATTCGCGTGACAGAAAAGCTTATTCAAGCGGGAAGAGTGCTTGAATTACAAGTTTTGGATCATTTGATTGTAACTGAGAGCAGTTATTATAGCTTTGCAGACGAAGGAAAAATGATGCTATGAAAAAAATCGTAACTGTTGTAGGTGCTCGTCCGCAAATTATTAAGTCTGCGGCATTGACTCGCGCTATAGAAAACAATGCCTTTCTTCAAGAGATTAAGATTCATACACAGCAACATTCTTCGGAAAGCATGTCAGGACAATTGTTTTCAGATTTGAAAATAAAATTGCCCGATGTCTTGTTGGAAGCGCCTTCCGGAAACAGCATTGAGCAAATAGCGCACATGTCTATGTCACTTCAAAAAGCGTTTCAGCAACACAATCCAGATATGGTGGTGTTGTATGGCGACACGAACAGCACATTGGCCGGAGCCCTTGCTGCAGCGCATATGCAGATTCCCATTGCGCATGTTGAAGCAGGCTTGCGTTCCTTCAACAGACAAATGCCAGAAGAGATTAATCGGGTAACTACGGATCATTTAAGCACCTTGCTCTTCACGCCTACTGCCGGTGCAACTGAACAATTACAAAAAGAAGGATTTCAAAATACATCCGAAAAAAATGCCACTGCTGCTAACCCAGCTGTTGTTGAATGTGGAGATGTGATGTTGGACAATGCTCTTTACTATTCTAACGGTATTGCGAAAGAGCGAGAAAAGTATATATTCTTAACGCTGCACAGGCCTTCGAACGTAGATAATCCGGAGTTCTTACTCCCGTTTTTACAAGAATTACTTCAAATTTCAATTGGACTTGGAATGGAATTGCATTTTGCGATTCATCCGAGAACGGCTATTTCATTGGAGAATTCGGATTTGAAAGATGAATGGGAACGATTGAAATTAAATGAGAACTTCATTTTATTTCCTCCATTTAATTATTCTGAAACCCTTGAGAAATTGACGAAAGCTTCGTTGGTTTGGACCGACTCTGGTGGATTGTGCAAAGAAGCCTTTTACATGGGAACACCTTGTTTAATTCTTCGCAGCGAAACCGAATGGACTGAATTGGTTGATAACGGATTTGCGAAAGTGGTTCACAACGAATTGAGTAAAATCAAAATTGAAAGTCAATACTTTTTAAATAACGGAATGCCTGAATCCATTGATCTATATGGCAATGGACATTCCGCTGAAATTATTTTATCCAGTATAAAATCTTTCTTCGCTTGATTGCCATTTATTCTGAAATTGATTCTCCTCGTTTGAATTACGCGCTGAAAGCGCTGTTCAGTCCTGTGGGTGTTTCATTTTTTATGGTGAAGGACAAATCTGATTTCGATACATTCAAAGGAGCGAAGTTGATTTATTCGGAAGAAACTTGGGATAATCATTTGCATGTTTCCCGCTCTACTTTTTTCGAAGATGATTCAATTGGAAAATCGGATCGTTTTGACTTTCCTTTTGAAATGCCAGACAATGGGGCCTTTCATTTCAACTTCGATGTTTTTGCAGCGAGTTTCATATTGCTCAGCAGATATGAAGAAGAAGTTATTTCAAACAGAGATTCATTCGGGAGATTTGAAAGCAAAAACAGTTTGTTGACGAAGCGCAATTGGTTGGAGCGTCCGATGGTTGACGAGTGGCGTATTGCGATAGTTCGAGAATTAAAACACAGATTTCCATTTTTCGACTATACCCCTACTTCGCACAACGTCCATTTGACGGTAGATGTAGACAGTGCGTTTTCTTATTTGCACAAAGGTTGGTACAGAACCGCAGGTGGATTTGCAAAAGATATCTTGAAGTTTGATTTCACGAATTTCGTTCGCAGATCACTGGTATTGCTTCGACTTCGAAAAGACGATTACACGACATACGATTACATTGAAGAACTTCAGAAGACTTTCGATTTGGAATTGACATACTTTTTTTTGTTGTCCAATTTCGGGGCATACGATAAGAATGTTCCTTATTCGAGTAAAGCCCTTCAAACCTTGATTCAATCGCTTTCGAAAAACGTTCGAGTGGGCATTCATCCGGGAGTTGCTTCGCATTCTAATCTTTCTATTTTGAAGGAAGAAATTCGAAGACTTCAATTTATAACTGAAAAGGAAGTTACGTATGCGCGCATGCATTATCTGAAAATGAACGGTACTGAAACCTATCGCAATCTTATTCAATGCGAAATAGAAAATGATTACACGATGGGATTTGCTGATGTGGTTGGATTCAAGTCTGGAACTGCGCTTACGCATTATTGGTTCGACTTCAAAACTGAAAAAGAAACTTCTTTGTTATTGCATCCTTTCGTGGCTATGGATGCGACTTTGAATCGATACATGAAACTATCCGCAGAAGAAGCTATTGTTAAATTGAAAGAGTTGAAACACACGTGTCAAAGACTTCATGTTCCGTTTTGTTTGCTGTGGCACAACGAAAGTTTTTCGGAATGCAACGAATGGAAAGGATGGAAAGAAGTGATGGCAGAAGTTATGCGTTGAGTTTTTTCAATTCGAAAACTCCGTCTTCCATGACTCCGTAGGTGTAATGATGAAGCCAGTCTCCAATGTTAATGTACTCTGAATTCTCTCCTACTTTGATTTGCATGGGTAAATGGCGGTGTCCGAAAATGAAATAATCGAAATGGTCTTTTTGAAGTTGTTCTTTTGCGAAGATCGCTAACCATTCATTCTCTTCCCCCATAAATTTCTTATCGCTCTCTGCAGAAACACTTCTGCTATATCCTGAACTCTGCTTTGCAAGCCATATTCCGAAGTTCGGATGAAGTCTTGCGAATAGCCACTGACAAAAATTCGAAGCGAAGAATTTCTTTAAAATCTTATAGCCGTTGTCTCCAGGACCTAGGCCATCTCCGTGCCCGATGAAATACTTCTTGCCGTTCCACTCGCGCACAATGGGAGCTCTGTGAAGAGTAATGCCACATTCTTGCGGAAGGTAATCGAAGATCCACATGTCGTGATTTCCGATAAACCAATGCACCGGTATTCCGCTGTCTGTTATTTCGGAAATTTTTCCTAGCAAGCGCGTGAATCCGCGGGGGACAGCGCGTTTGTATTCAAACCAAAAATCGAAGACATCTCCAACTAGAAATATTTCGCCCGCGTCTGCCCTAGCCTCTTCAAGCCATTGCACGACTTTCTTCTCGCGAACCAAACTCTCTTCGAAGTTCGGAGCACCAAGGTGAAAGTCTGAAGCGAAATATACTTTGTTCTTCATCTTACTTTCCTGCAATGCTTCTGATAAGTGCAAACGGCTCTAATCCAACAAGGTTAATGTTCATCATAACACCTTTGAAGTATCCCGGTAATTTAGCGTCTTGAACTTTGTTATTTCCGTAAATTGGAAGTGTTACACTCCATACATTCGGAATAATATCTATCACAGCAGAGGTGTTCCAATAAACTCCTTCCGCATTATAGCTTGGACAAGAGGGGCTCCATGCATCTAGGATTGTTCCTTGCAATGAGATGTTGAATTTCTCGATTGGAAGTTGAATTCCCACAGTAGTTGAAAGAAGTCTTTTTGTTGCTCCGACATTGCGAAGATTCACCCCAAGATTTCCCATTCCATTTGCCACTTGTTCTGCGGCAAATCCTGAATTTGAACCTCTGCCAAAATAGAGATTGTCGAATGCGTAGTCATACGTTCCAGAAATTCCTGATAATCCGAAAGCACCGTTTCCTAATTCATACAACGCATTGTTGTTGGCTTGATATCCGGCAAAAGCTTTCAAATACACATGACGATCTTTCGTTAATGAATACTTGAAGCGGTATTCTCCGCCCGCGCTTAACAATGTTCCGATTTGAGAAGAAGCCTCACGTACATAAGCTGCTTGCTGAAGCACACGACCGTTTACATTCAACATTTGACGTGGACCAATCTTTTGAGACCAGTTCGCATCGAGTTGAATGAATTCACGGCTTTCATCTTTTACTAGACTTTCCTCATTAAAATTATTCATTGTCGTATTTCTCATCCATTGGAATTGATAAGCCAAAGCCACATTGATAACAGTTCCCTTATTGAAATTCGAAGGCTTGTTACGGAAGGTATAGGCTACATAGGGCTTAAACAACATATAATTCTCGTAGTAATTAATTACTTCTGTTGAATAATCGTCCATTCCAAAACGTTGAACTTTCGTTCCTGCAGTAAAGTTCAATTTGTGGTAAGCAACACTTGCAAATCCGTTTACTGCTTTTCTTTCGAAGCTATAAAGAGGAGAAACATTCCATTCGAAATTCTTACGAAAGATTTGTTTGTTGTGAAGGTTCACTCCTATCATGCTTCCATCGTGCACATTATACGCGTACATTGGAAGATAGAACAATTCTGTTTGCTTCGGATTGTCGATGCTTGAGAAGAATTTCATTTTTACAGGCTCTACTTTCTTGTATATACCCGATCTTCTCATGGTATTATTCTCTCTGTTTACTTCAGGGATTACTCCTTCTGGATCGATTGTGTAAGCGCTCGAAATAGGAGCAGTAATCCAGATAGACTCTCCAGGAGCTATAGCTTCTTTGGTCCAGATAGGCGTTTTACTTCCTTCCGTTCCAATGGATACTCCACCTGTTGCATAACCGGTGTTCTTAACTTTCACCAGTACTGTTCCTGGCTCTGAAGGGTTTTGCTTAATTTGTTTAATACCGAAATCGATTTTCTCAGTCGTCTTAATTAATTCGTTGAAGAACCAATCGAGTTTCTGACCAGTTGTTTCTTCAAACACCGCATGAATATCTTCCGGTTGTGGGTGTTTGAATTTCCACTTCTCGAAATAATTGTGCATGCACTTATCGAACAAAGTCTCCCCTAAATATCCTTTCAAATAATAAAACAACAATGCTGTCTTCTTGTATACGATTCCGCCATAGTTGATTTCGGTGAAATTGTCGGAATGACATTGCAACGGTTGGTCGAGGTTTTGAGAAGCAGAGATTAAGTAAGACAATTCACTTAATGAACGTTGAGAGAAATCTGATAAGCCTAACTTTTTATCCAGCCCACCAATTCCGATTGCAGCGCCTAACGATGCATCTTGATATTTCGTATCCATGTATCGGTCTTCGTTGAACGAGTTCAATCCTTCGTCCATCCAAGCGTTATCACGCTCGTTACTTCCAAGAATGCCGTAGAACCAGTTGTGACCTACTTCGTGCATAATAACGGTCTCCAACATGCGATCGTTTCCGGCAGAGCCGATAACGGTAACGTTTGGATATTCCATTCCGCCACCCGCGCTGATTGTCCCGTCAACTGCCGTTACTTGATCGTATGGATAGTCGCCATTCCACAAAGAATAATAGTAAATGGCATCGTGTAAATATTCAGAAGACTTGCTCCACAGCGCAGCACTCTCTGGAGTGAACAACGCCCAAGTAGTTACTTGATTTTTATTCGCAGGCGTTTCAACGTTTCCTTTTAAAACAATCCAACGCTTGTCTGCAAACCATCCGAAGTCGTGCACGCGCGATTGAGTGTAACGAACGGTCTTCCATTCTTTCGACGACTCTGGAAATTCATTAAGATCTCCTTCCTTCAACGTGTACTCTGCAATTTTCTGAGAAGCCTTAGCCGCTTCTTCATTCATGAATTCAACTTCAGAAGGCGTCTGACAATCTCCGGTTGCACCTAAGATGTAATTCTTCGGAAGCGTAATACTTACATCGTATGAACCGAACTCACTGTAGAACTCTCCTTGCGTTAAATAAGGCATTTGGTGCCATCCGTTGCGATCATAAACCGCCGGCTTCGGATACCACTGTGTAATCTGAAAGCTTTGTCCAATGTGTCCCAAACGAGAAATACTTCCACTTGGAATCTTCACGCGGAAAGGCGTTGTAATGGTAATGCTCTGACCAGGTTGAAGTGGTGAAACCAATTTCAATTTACAGATGTCGATATTCTCTCCATCAAATTCCCAAGTTGTTTTCACTCCATTAATTTTGAAATCTAATGAGTCGATGTATCCTTTGTTTTCGGCCAAAGTGGTAAACAAAACAAAGTTACGAGTTCGCGCCAATTGCTTTGCGAGCGCAGTCTTTCTGTTTTTGTAAGCGTTCGGCCAGATGTGCATGTAAATTTCGTTCAATGCATTCGGACTGTTGTTGGTATAAACCAACTCTTCGTTACCGCATAGCATGTTGCGCTCATCGTCGAGCTTAACATCTATTTTGAATTTTACATCTTGTTGGAAGTATGGTTTCGATTGAGCGAAAGAAACAACGCTCATTCCGAATGCGACAAGTGCTAAGGTGATTTTTTTCATTTTGATTTTATTACTGCGACGATTAATTATCTTTAAAGTTACTCTTAGAGTCCTAATTTCTTCAATTCGTTTTCCAATCCTGCGCCTCGAAGCGATTCGCCCATAGCGACTATTTTTCCTTCCTTATCTATTAAAACTGGAAATGGAATACTCTCAATTTCATACGTTGGAACTACTGCTGATTTCCATCCGCCTAAATCTGAAACATGATTGTTCCATACCAATCCATCTTTTTTAATAGCAGCTTCCCAGGCCGTCTTGTTTTCATCGAGAGATACTGAAAACACATCGAATCCTTTTGAAGCATATCTGTTGTAAACTGAAACCACATTTGGGTTTTCCTTTCTGCATGGTCCGCACCACGATGCCCAGAAGTCAAGCAGAACAACCTTTCCACGCAAACTACTTAATGCTTTTGTTTGTCCGGATATAGTTGGAAGCGTGATTTCAGGCGCCATTTTTCCAACTGCGATATTTGAATTGGATGAGGAACTTGAACTGCTTGCGTTTTTAATTTGTACGACTAATTTTTCCAATGTCTTGTATGCAGGAAGCTTTCCGCAAGTGTTTTTCGTGTCGGTTAAAACGCGCTGGTACCAGATGAAATCGAATCGAGGATCAAGATTCTGTACAATTGAAATCGCTAATAAACTTGCTGAGTGTTTTTCCAACCAACCTTTGATAAATGCATTGGCTTCTTTCTGTGCCGCAGCAGATTGCCCTTCCCACTTGGCGATCCATTGAGTACTGTCCAAAGCAGGATCGGTTGAAGGGCGATCTATTTGTGCTTGTGCTTCCGCAAGTTTTTCCATCATGGGTTCCCACTTCTTCACCAAGTCCATATATTCAACAGTTTGAATTGAACCTTCGACTTTCGCAATGCTCAATTTGGCGAATTCGCCTGTAATTTCAACATGCTCGGAACTGTCTGTGATAAGTTGAAGGAAATTTCCTTCTTTGAAATAAATGCGATAAAAGTCTAATGGAAGATTATCATGCGATTTCAAACTGAAACTTCCATCGGAACCTATAACGGTACTATCGATAGGAAGAACTCTGCTGTCGGAAAGGGATTCCAAATAAATGGTTTTTCCTTCTGCACCCGTAATGACTCCAGAGATGGAATTTGAATTTCCGCATGAAGCAAAAGAAATTGCAGCAGCAATTAAGATGATAAGATTTCTCATTGATCTAATAATTGTTGAATAAGTCCAGATGCTGTTTTAGGGTTGGCCTTTCCCCCACTCTTTTTCATGAGTTCTCCCATGAATAATCCTAACATGCCTTTGTTTCCTGCTTTGTAAGCAGCCACTTTATCTGGCCAAGCAGCCAGAATCTCTTGAGCGATCTGCTTGATACTATCATCATCTGCATCTTGAATCAAGTTCAATTCAGCGGCAATATCTTCCGCCATTTTGGAAGAATGATTAGCCAATGCCGGAAGAATTTTTTCAGCAGCGGTAGAACTTGACACCTTTCCTGAATCGACAAGGTTAATGATGCTTGCTAGTTGTTCGGGTGTAAATGGACTCTGCTCTATTTCTAGAGCTTGTTCTTTCAAATATCCTTTTACAGGTCCCATTAACCAGTTGCAAGCCGCTTTGTAATTCTTCGTTTTCGATATGATGCGCTCGTAATAAAGAGCAGTTTCTTTTTCGCTTGTCAAGACATTCGCATCGTATTCTGAAAGGTTGAACTCTTTCAAATACTTATGCAGCAACTCTTTTGGAAGAGGCGGCATGGTCGCATGAATGCGCTGAATGTGATCATCTGTAATGACTACTGGAGGAAGATCGGGCTCAGGAAAGTAACGATAGTCTTGCGCATCTTCTTTGCTTCGGAGCAATGACGTGGTTCCATCTGCCGCGTTGAAGCTGCGGGTTTCTTGATTGATGACTCCTCCCGCTTCGATGATATCTATCTGGCGCGTCATTTCGTGCTCAATGGCGCGTTGCACGTTACGAATGGAGTTCATGTTCTTCACTTCACAACGCGTTCCGAATTCAGGTGCGCCTTTCTTTCGAACAGAAATATTCGCATCGCAACGAAGCGAGCCTTCTTCCATGTTTCCATCGCAAATGTCTAAGTAGCGAACAAGCTTTCTCACTTCAGTCAGATACAAATACGCTTCGCGCGACGTGCGCATATCTGGTTCTGAAACAACTTCAATCAAAGGAACACCGGCGCGATTCAAATCGATTAATGTATCGAATGGATCTTGGTCGTGCATACTCTTTCCAGCATCTTCTTCCAAGTGCGCACGGGTGATACCTATGCGCTTCTCAGAGCCATCGTCTTCACGAATGATGATTTCTCCACCTGTACAGATAGGAGTTTTGTCTTGTGTAATTTGATATCCCTTTGGTAAATCGGCGTAGAAATAATTCTTCCGCGCGAAAAATACAGGGGTGTTGATTTGCATGTCAGAAGCAAGCGCCAACTTAATGGCGAAGTCAACCGACTGCGTATTTACTTTCGGCAAAGTGCCTGGATGTCCAAGTGTAATTGGCGAAACCAAGGTATTTGGTAAAGCACCAAACAAGTTCGCATCGGAAGCATAAGCTTTAGATGCAGTCTTCAATTGCATGTGGACTTCGAGTCCTACCACTAATTCGTATTGATCGTATACAGATTGTTCCATTTATTTCTTTACTTCTTTCACCGCATTTAACAATGCAGTTTCACCGGCTATCAATTTTATTTTCATTCGAAGAAAATACAAAGGAAGGTCTTCAAACTCCTTGATGTTCTTGCATTTCACCACATCTTTTTCAGTGGTTAGCAGAACCGTATTTTCCTGTCCAAAGTTAATCCATTCTTTCCGAATGCGAGCGACATCTTGTGGGGTGTATTCGTGATGATCGTTCAAGGCCATTTCAATGGTTGCAAGGCTCCTATTTCTTCCTTCAATAAAAAATGGAATTGGATTGGCAAGCCCAGCAAAACATACTGAACGGAGGTTTCTGTTCCAGGGCTTCATTCCATCGAAAGCGGCCATCGGCTCTTCGTATTCGATTCCTGTAAATGCTAGAATTTGGTGAGCGGATAATTGAAGCTGCTCTTTTATATTCTGTTGTTCTTCTTCCGACACAGAATCTGGACATTTTGTAACGACAATCGCATTCGCGGCTGTTGCTCTTTTCTTCAAATCTCGAAGTCCGCCAACTGGAAATAATTCATCATGAATGTAAAGGTCGTTGAAGGTCGTTAGAAGTATTGAAAAATCGGGGTTCAATTTTCTATGTTGAAAGGCATCGTCGAGAACGACCTGTTGAATCTGCGGGAACACTTGTTTCAATTTGTGAATCCCATTCAATCTATTTTCAGAGACTGCGCCTAGCAATGCGTTGAAGTGATTTCGAACCACAGCTGGCTCGTCGCCTATTTCATTCACTTCGGAAGTAGATGAAATCATTTGAAATCCTTTGGACTGTCTCCCGTATCCGCGCGAAATAAATCCTGTGTGAAGCGGATCTAATTTTTCAATCAACCAAATGGCGAAAGGCGTTTTGCCTGTTCCTCCAACTTTCAAATTACCAACGGCAAATGAAGGAACCGATGCTTTCTTCGACTTAAAAATTCCAACAGAAAATAAAAAATGTCGGATGAGCAAAATGCTTCCCAATAGAAAAGAAAAAGGCCAAAGAGTTGCTCTGAATAAACGCATCGGTGTAACTTGGCTGCAAGTTAGATTAAAAATGCGTATTGAAGAAGTCATTTCCCATTTAGAACAATGGGCTCCGCCTATTTTGCAAGAGTCTTACGACAATTCAGGATTGTTGGTTGGAAATAAGCAAAACGAAATCACGAATGTATTGGTGAGTCTCGATTGCACGGAAGATATTGTCGAGGAAGCCATTGCGAAGAATTGTAACCTCATTGTTTCTCATCATCCGATTGTTTTCAAAGGATTGAAACGCTTTACCGGTTCAGACTATGTTCAACGAACGATTATAAAGGCCATTCAAAATAACATTGCCCTGTATGCTATTCATACCAATCTCGACAATACCTTAGAAGGTGTGAATGGTGAAATTGCGAAGCGTCTCGGGTTGAAAAATGTAAAACCTTTGGTCCCGTTGAATGGGCACTTACTTTATTTAACTGTTTTCGTCCCTATTGATCATTTTGAAAAGGTTAGAGCAGCGTTGTTCGAAGCTGGCGCGGGAAATGTTGGAAATTACAGCGAATGTGGATTTAGTTTGGTTGGAAATGGAAGTTTCAAACCGGAGGAACGCTCTCAACCTTTCGAAGGGAAACAAGGTGAAAGAAGCGAATTGGAAGAAATTCGGTTTGAAGTTATTTTACCCAGTTGGAAAAAAGCTGAAGTTCAACGTGCACTTTTCGAATCACATCCCTATGAAGAAGTTGCTCACAATTGGCAATCGCTTCAAAATAATTTGAATCAATATGGAAGCGGCGCTATTGGAGAATTAGATACTCCAATTAGCTTAATTGATTGTTTAAGTATATTAAAAAAAGAATTTAATAATCAGTGTATTAAGTATACATCAACACACAAATCCAAGATTCAAAAAATAGCGGTTTGTGGTGGAAGTGGACAGTTCCTGCTAGGTGCGGCAAAAGCGCAAGGGGCAGATGTTTTCATTACAGCCGATGTTAAATATCACGAGTTTTTCGACGCTGAAAATCGGTTGTCTTTTATTGATATTGGACATTTTGAAAGTGAGCAGTTTACAATTGAGTTGATTCATGCTAAAATCAGTGAAAAATTTCGTACATTCGCGGTCCACAAAACGGGTGTAATAACGAACCCCGTTCTCTATTACTGACATTATGGCAAAAAAAGTAATAAAACCAACAGCGAAAGCACCTGCTAAGCCAAAGGCTGCTGCTAAAAAAGCGGCTAAAACGATTGTGTCGAAGGGAAAGGAGAAAGCGGTAAAGAAACCTGTTGCGAAGAAAGCTGTTAAACCAGTTGCGAAGAAAGCTGCAAAGCCTGTCGCCAAGAAAGTAGTTAAACCCGTTGCGAAGAAGGTTATTAAACCTGTCGCAAAGAAAGTTATCAAGCCAGTTGCAAAGAAGGTTGTTAAACCAGTTGCAAAGAAGGTTGTTAAACCAGTTGCAAAGAAGGTTGTTAAACCAGTTGCAAAGAAGGTTGTTAAACCAGTTGCAAAGAAGGTTGTAAAGCCTGTTTCAAAAGCAGTGAAGAAGGAAGTGAAAAGTTCAAAAAAAGTTGTGAAAGTAGTGATAAAGAAGAAAGTGCAAGAAGTGAAGAAGGCGGTAAAACCAGTAGTTAAGAAGGCTGCTCCTGCTAAAAAAGTTGAAACAAAAAAAGCTGTTGTTCCTGCGAAGAAACAAACTCCAGCTTCGAAACCCACAGTGGTTGCGAAGAAGGCAGCGCCAACTAAGAAAGTTGAACCGAAAAAGACTGTAGCTCCTGTTAAAAAGGCTGCTCCTGCTCCGAAGCCAGCTTCATCGAAGAAATCAGCACCTGTAGTGGTTGAAAAAAACAAAGCGGGAAAGTTGCCCGCAAAGCCAGAAAAGAAAGGTAAAGCAGCGAAAGTAGAAAAATCAGTTGTCAAAGGCGCTGTAAAAACAACTGTTGTTAAAGCTCCGGAAGAAGAAGTAGTCCTTTCTGAAGCGGCTGCCCTTGCTAAGGCTAAGCGTGATGCAAAGATTCGCAAAGAAGTAATTGCTGAAGGTCCAATTGATGGAAAGCCAAGAACATTCAAAATAGGTATTGCCCCTACTCAAGTTGAAAAACGAGTGGCCAATCCTATTCACGTTGCATCAGAAATGGATCCGAAACAAGCCATTTTTGTTCCTATTGCAAAACCAGAAAAAAACGAGAAAAACCAAATTAACGATACAGAAACTATGATTTCAATTAATCAAATGAACAAGTCCAACAACGAAGATGCTAAAAAGGGTATTTCTGTTGAATCTAAATTGAGACACTTATTTGCTCTTCAGTTAATAGACTCTCGCATTGATAAGATTCGCGCTACTCGCGGAGAATTACCATACGAAGTTGAAGATTTAAGAGACGATGTTTCTGGATTAGAGGCGCGCATGGAGCGTTTGAAAGGTGAATTCAAAGGGGCTGAAGAAAATATTGTTTCTAGTAAGTCGGCTATTAAAGAAGCTGAAGCCTTGATTGTAAAGTATAAGGAGCAGTTGAATAAAGTTAAAAATAACCGTGAATTTGATTCTTTAAACAAAGAAATTGAATTTCAAGAGTTGGAAATTGAATTGCAGTCGAAACATATTCGCACAGCTGATACATTGAAATTAACGAAGCAAGCAGAAATCGATAATGCATCTTCGAAATTAGCTGAGCGTACCAACGATTTAAATTTGAAAGAAACAGAGTTAACTATTCTTATGAGTGAAACTCAAAAAGAAGAAGATATCCTTTCAAAACGCAGTGATGAAGCAAAGAAGCACATTGACCTTCATTTGTTGGAGCGTTATGTACGTATGCGCAAGTCTACTCAAAATGGATTGGCAGTAGTTCCAATTGAGCGTGATGCTTCAGCGGGTTCATTCATTCAAATTCCAGCTCAAGTGCAAATGGACGTTCGGTTGCGCAAGCGTATCATCACAGATGAGCACAGTGGAAGAATCTTAGTCGATGAGGAGATGGCGTATGAAGAAGAATTGAAGTTCAAGGAGTTTCTTCAGAAGGAAATGGCTAAATAAGAAGGTAAGAAAAGGTAAGAGAAGGTAAGAGAGGGGAAGAAATATAAGAGATTAAAAAAGGGGATGATTAAATCATCCCTTTTTTAATGACCAATTCTAGGAAGCGGTCTTCCATGTTTTTAACGGATGGGAATTCAGACATAATTCTTCCTTCTTGGAAGAATGTGGATTTTTCGAACGGAGAGAGTTTGTTGTAAGCTCGAAGTGTTTTCAAAAATTGAATATCAGCATCGTGATTTCGTTCACGCTGAGTGTAAAAACGAATGGTGCTTTTCAATGCGTATTCAACCAAATCTGTATTTCCCAGGCACAAGTGAATAAGAATGTTGAGGACACGGACGTGTCCGTATATATCCTGACGTAGTTCTTTATCTGAATTGTTTATGATCTCATTCACATGCTTCAGAGCACGCTGATGAAATCCACAAGAGAATTCATAAAGAGCCAATCTGTAATGTATCATCATTTCAAACTCTTTGCTCAAAACGTTTTTCGTTTGTTGAATGGAAGCAAACAATTCATCTGATTGAATCTTTTGATCGAACATAAGCGCCATCTCCACTTGAATCTGCTTCAAAATGCGGACACGAAAAGCGATTAAATCTGGGTCCTGAAACTGTTCTTTGTCTTCCAATGACTCTAGCTTCTTGTATATGTCCATTGCTCCTGCCCTATCATTAAGTAGCACGCGACACGTCAACAATTGTCCAAGTGATCTTAAATATCGCTTTGCCTTGTCTTCGCAAAGCCATTCATTTTCTTCAAAAACTGCAATGACCTCTGTAAAATATTCCGCAGCTTTTTCTATGTTGCTTTCTGCTATTGCACAAAAACCTAATGAATACAGTCTAATACTTTTCGAGCGGATGGACATTGCCAAAGTGGGGTCTTCCAGGAGCTTCGAACCTAAAATTTCATTAAGCATCTCTTCGTGAACCTTGGAAGGAGTGAATCCTCCTGAACGAAAGATTGCATTCACCTTTCCATATATGACTTGATATTGAGCAAGGTTCTGCAGTTGTAGTAATATTTGGGATTCTTCCTCAGCAATTTCATCGATAGACTGAACGAATTCACCGTTTTCATAATCCTCCTCAAGAAGGTTCTTTTGCCACGAAATTATTTCAAACAAGTAGTAAAAAAACTCATAAGCTGTGGCCAATTTCTTCGCGCGCTTCAGCTCTTTTTTACATTCTTCGAAAAGTCCTTTTTTGTGAAGAATATCAACATTCTTTAATGCTTG
>JBIKZA010000085.1:0-6927 GCA_044354975.1 Flavobacteriales bacterium | reverse complement strand
CCTTCCACACCTTCACTTGAATTTTCCGCAAGAAAAGAAAGAAGGTGTTCAAACCAAATTGAATAAAACCATGCTTTTGGTTTTGGCCATTACCCTTCACAACATTCCAGAAGGATTGGCTGTGGGTGTGTTGTTCGGCGGTGTTGCAGCCGGACTTCCAGAGGCGAGCATTGGCGGAGCAGTTGCACTAGCTATTGGAATTGGATTGCAAAATTTCCCAGAAGGAATTGCGGTTTCATTTCCGCTTAGAAGAATGGGTCTTACAAGAAGAAAGAGTTTTTGGTACGGACAACTTTCTGCCATTGTTGAGCCAATTGCCGGAGTCATAGGTGCACTCGCTGTTATTCAAATGCACGCTGTACTTCCTTACGCATTGGCCTTCGCGGCAGGTGCCATGATTTATGTGGTAGTGGAAGAAGTAATTCCGGAAACACAGCAAGACAAATACACCGATGTGGCCACGCTCGGACTCATTGGTGGATTCATTGTGATGATGCTTCTTGATGTAGGATTGTCCTAATCTCAAGCATGCATTTTATTCCAAATATCTTGGTAGTCTAATCCGTCGAAATTCCCGGAAGACATGAGCAACAAATTTGCGTTTTCCCAATTCATTTCCAACAAAATATTCAGCAACGCATTCGAATCGTTAATGACCTTTACGTTCTTTGAAGCAAAGGCTTTCTCTACTTCCTCTGTTGAAATGGGCGGAAGTTTTTTATGCTCAAGCGTGTGCGTATTGAAATACACAAACGCTTCGTCGGCCGCGGCCATGGCGCCTTCGTATTGACTTAAGAAATTCTTATTCAAGCTGGAAAAGGTATGCAATTCCATACAGGCAATTAACTTCCGATTCGGGAATTGTTCTTTCAACGCGTTTGTTGTTGCTTTCAATTTTGAAGGTGAATGTGCGAAGTCTTTGTAGCACGCCGAGTGCGAATTTCTTCCAACCAACTCTAACCGTTTTGCTGCGCCTGTGAACGATGAAATAGCACGAAGAAATTCTCCCGCGTTTACGCCTAAACTTTCACAAACTAAAAACGCTGCATTCAAATTTTGAAGGTTGTGATTGCCGAAAATTTCGATGGCCGTTTCGGTTCCGTTGTGGCGAATGAACGTCACGCCGTTGCGCACTTCGTGCTCGAAGGTTCCATAGGGTTTAAGCGCAATATCTTTCCTTGCGTTTTCGCAAACTTTCTTCACCTCCTCGTCTAACTCGCAATAGATGAGCGTTCCGTTAGGAACAATCTTTTCAGCAAAAATTTCAAACTGCTTCACGTAGTTTTCGAACGTTGGAAACACGTTGATGTGATCCCATGCAATGCCGCTCATGACCGCAATGGTCGGGTGATACAAGTGAAACTTCGGACGTAAATCTGTTGGCGAAGACAAGTACTCGTCTCCTTCAATGATTGCAATTTCGGCTTCTTCGGTGAACTTCACCATACAATCGAAACCCGCGAGTTGCGCGCCCACCATGTAGTCGACGTTTTTTCCCAAGGCATTCAAGACGTGAAGAATCATGCTGGTTATGCTCGTCTTCCCGTGACTTCCACCTATAACGACACGAATTTTTTCTTTGGACTGCTCGTAGATGTATTCGGGATATGAATAAATTTTCAATCCCAATTCTTGCGCGCGAATGAGCTCTGGATTGTCAATGCGTGCGTGCATCCCAACAATGATTGCTTCAATTCCTGAATGAATTCGGTCTGCGTTCCAACCCATTTCGCTTGGAAGTAAACCTAAATTATTCAGACGAGTTTTGCTCGGCTCAAAAATCTCATCGTCGCTTCCTGTAACTAAGTATCCTTTTCTGTGCAACGCAATAGCCATGTTGTGCATAGCGCTTCCGCCTATGGCAATCAGATGAACGTGTTTCGAATTTTCCATTGATACGAAGATGACGTTAAACTTCCAAGCGACCTAGGTTCGCATTAAAATTTATTCAGAATGAAATGTTGAGTGTATCTTCACAAGAAAAACATGCACGTTTCAAAAGCTGGTATGGATCCAGGGTCGTTAGTTTATATCGGCGACCCAAAAACAGAGAAGGTTCAAATTGATTTTATTCATTATACGGAAGAGCACGTTCAAGAGATTTTGAACCTTTCGGTTTCTGAAATTTCCAAGGTTGTAAAGCCCGAAGGTGTGAATTGGATCTGTGTAAGTGGGGTTCATGAAATGGACATTGTAAGCGAACTCGGCATTCAATTCAATATTCATCCACTGGTACTCGAAGACATAATGAATACCCATGGGAGACCAAAATTCGAGTTGGAAAACAACTGCGCGTTTATCTGTGGAAAGATGATGGAACCGAATGAAAAACGCGGGGTGAAATCTGAGCAATTCAGTATGATTGTGACGGGAAATACACTGTTGTTCTTTCAGCAAGACGCAGGCGATACGCTAGATCAGCTGCGCGAACGTATTCGCAGTGGTCGTGGGAAAATACGTTTGAAAGGAGCAGAATATCTGAGTTATTTAATTCTAGACAATATCGTAGACAACTTCATTCAATACAGCCACGTGCTAACCAACGAGATAGAAGTTCTTGAGTTATCTGTCTTGAATAACCCTAAACCAGTTGTTTTGAGCCATATCGTGCGCATGAAAAAGCGCATTATGAATTTCAAGCGAAGCATTGATCCCCTGAAAGAAGCAATCAACAGCATGCAGAAAGATATTTCAGATGAAAATAAAAAATACTATCGCGACCTCTATGATCACATTGTGCTCGAATCTGAAAACATTGCCATGTATCGTGAAACGCTTATCAATCTTCTTTCGCTTTACCACAGTCAATTGGGACAGAAAACCAATGACACCATGCGCACGCTCACTGTTATTAGCAGCATTTTCGTTCCACTTACATTCATAGCCGGTGTATACGGAATGAACTTCAAGAATATGCCTGAATTGGAATGGCACAGCGGGTATTTCTATGCGCTCGGACTTATGGCCATCGTGGGCGTTGGAATGTTTATTTTCTCTATTCGAAAGAAATGGTTGTAAAATGGCTTTGCGTAAGCATTTACACACTAAAATTGCAAAAAATATTAAGCGCGGTATCGACTAATGAACACGAAGTACAAAGATTTAATTGACCAGACATTTGAATGGCCTCAGGAAGAGTTTCAAATGGAAAATGACGAATTGGTTTTTCACGGCATTCCTATGATGGATTTGGTGAAGAAATTCGGATCTCCTTTGAAGTTTACTTATTTGCCGAAAATTACGGAGAACATTAATCGCGCGAAAGAGTGGTTCGAAAAAGGAAAACAAGAAGTCGGCTATGAAGGTGAATACCATTATTGCTATTGCACAAAGAGTTCTCACTTCAGATACGTGTTGGAAGAAGTGTTGAAGAACAAAGTTCATTTGGAAACATCTTCGGCTTATGACATTGATTTGATCAAGCGTTTATATACGTTGAAGAAAATCACGAAAGAGCAAACAATAGTGTGCAACGGATTCAAGAAGGAAGAATACGTACAGCGCATTTTAGATTTGAAAGAAAACGGATTCGAGAATATTATTCCAGTTATAGACAATGCCTATGAATTGAATGTGTTCAAAGAGCGCGCTACATCGCCTTTAAACATTGGAATTCGTATTGCGAGTGAAGAAGAACCGAAATTTGAATTCTATACTTCACGTTTAGGTATTGGATACAAGAACATTACGAAATTCTACAAGAAAGTCATTCACGACGATCCGAATTTGAAATTGAAAATGCTTCACTTCTTCATCAATAGCGGTATCAAAGACACCGCCTATTATTGGAACGAATTAGTGAAGTGTTTGAAAGTGTATTGCGAGTTACGCGAGATATGTCCAACTCTGGATAGCTTGAATATCGGTGGTGGATTCCCCATCAAGACTTCCATTGCATTCAGCTTCGACTATCAGTACATGGTGACTGAAATCTTAAGACAGATCAAAGCTGCTTGTGAAGATGCTGGAGTTCCTGTTCCGAATATCTTCACTGAATTCGGTTCATTCACCGTTGGAGAAAGTGGCGGAGCGATTTACAAAATCCTTTATCAGAAAGAACAAAACGATCGTGAGAAGTGGAACATGATTGACTCATCTTTCATGACCACATTACCCGACACATGGGCGATTAACAAAAAATTCATTATGCTGCCGCTCAACAATTGGGACGAAGTATATGAACGTGTGTTCTTGGGTGGATTAACGTGCGATTCAGACGACTATTACAATTCTGAGCAGCATACGAATGCTATCTACTTGCCGAGATTTTATCCAGATCAAGATCAGTACATCGGCTTCTTCAACACAGGTGCTTATCAAGATACGCTCGGTGGTTTTGGTGGAATTCATCACTGCCTTGTCCCTCAGCCGAGACATATACTTATTGATCGCGATGCGAAAGGAAAAATCAAGTACAAAGAATTTGCACCTGAACAAAAACCAAAAGACATCTTAGAAATTTTAGGATATTACAATGATTAAAAGAAACTCCAGTATTCATCTCGTTGTTGTTCTGATATTCATAATATCAGCGTTTAATTATAAGAATGGCATTCTCGATTTTGTGAAGCAATTTCCCTATGTCGCCTACATGGCAGAGTCTGTCTTTCGAATTGTTATTACGGTTTTAATCACAGATATCATTCATCAGATTGTTGTTCTCTTTTACCGCTCTGAATTGGTTGGCAAGCGAGACAATTTCTTATACGGAATTGGGCACATTAAAACCGTTCTTTTCGCGCTCTACGCCGGTCTTCTGCTTCTTGCCGTGTTGAACATTTCCTTGGAAAAAGCACTGACAACCTTGTCGCTTTTAGCAGCGGCGATTGTCTTAATAGCGAAAGACTATATTTCGAATTTCATCAATGGAATGTACATGACCTTTGCCCGCGTTGTGAATATTGGAGATGAAGTGTCAATTGGTCTTCACAAAGGAAAGATTCAAGACATTACGCTTTCTAGCGTTCATATCATTAACGAAGACGACGATCTTATTTACATTCCGAACAGTGTTGTATTCAGTTCAGATATTGTGAACTATACACGAAGAGAAATTAAGAAAACCAGTCTCGATTTCGAAATTGATATTCTCGCGGTTAATGATGTTGTTGCATTTGAAAGCGAAATTATTGAAGGCATGAACGAATTTCAATCGAACATCAAACCTGGGTCATACAATTTAAAAGTCTTTGCGGTAACCAGTGAACTTGTGAAATTCAAGTTTCAATACCTCGTCAACGAAGGAACTGACAAGGATTTGGAGCGAATCATCAAGCGTCGCACCATTCGTCACATTGTGAAATTGGTAAATGAACGCACCGAAAAGGCCATCTCATAATTCGCTTTTTTCTTTCAACATTTCAAGCCTAAAAAAAATCACAAACTTTTTTATTGAAAATTCGAATTGATGTTCGAATTTCGCAAACACTATGGGAAAATATTCTACAATGCGTGAGTTCATGGAGAGCAATTATTTGCACTTCAACTCTGCGGCTTTGGTTGACGCAGCCAAAGGTTATGAAGCACACTTAACGGAAGGTGGCAAAATGATGATTACGCTTGCAGGAGCTATGTCAACAGCGGAGCTCGGCATTTCATTGGCTGAAATGATTCGCGCTGGAAAAGTGGATATCATCTCTTGCACAGGTGCGAACTTGGAAGAAGACCTGATGAATTTGGTTGCTCACGATCATTACGAGCGTGTTCCGAACTACCGCGATTTAACTCCGCAAGAAGAATGGGGTTTGTTAGAACGTGGATTGAACCGTGTGACTGATACCTGCATTCCGGAAGAAGAAGCATTCAGAAGATTGCAAAAACACATTCATGCACTTTGGGCAGATGCTCAAGCAAAAGGAGAGCGTTACTTTCCGCATGAGTTCATGTACAAAATGATATTGAGCGGAGTGTTGGAGCAATACTATCAAATTGACCCGAAGAACTCATGGATGATCGCTGCTGCAGAGGCCAACCTTCCAATCATTTGTCCAGGATGGGAAGATAGCACCATGGGAAATATTTTCGCGAGCTATTGCATCAAGGGTGAAATTCAGCCGACCACTATGAAAAGTGGAATTGAATACATGATGTGGTTAGCTGATTGGTACACCAAGAATTCAGGTGGAAAAGGCGTTGGATTCTTCCAAATTGGTGGAGGTATTGCAGGTGACTTCCCAATTTGTGTGGTGCCTATGCTTTATCAAGATATGGAAATGCACGACATTCCATTCTGGGGTTACTTCTGTCAGATTTCAGACAGCACAACCAGTTACGGTTCATACAGCGGAGCTGTTCCAAACGAAAAAATTACATGGGGTAAACTAGATATTCACACTCCTAAATTTATTATTGAAAGTGACGCAACTATAGTTGCTCCTCTTATTTTTGCATGGCTATTAAATCACTAAGAGTTTTTTTTGAATTATGAAACGCGTTATTAAAGATTACAACAACATCACAGATGAACATGCAGCTTTAATTCAAGCTGCTTATCCGAATGGTTTTGAAAATGAACATCTGGTATCCTTCACAACACCAAAAGGCGCTTTTATTAAAGCGCTTGAAATTCGGACCGAAGACACTATTTACTTGTTCAAGATTGACAAGAACATGAAGGTCGTTGAAGAGGACGGACATGATGACGGTTTGAATTTAAACGATCTTGATGGATTCAAGTCAGACGATAATTCCTCAGAAGATGACGAAGAAGAGGATGATACTGATACTTCAGACGATGGCGAAGATTCAAATGAATCTGATGAAGACGAAGACTGATACTTAAAAGCCCGAGAGGGCTTTTATTTTTCCAACCGAACAACCTTTTCGCACAAACACTTCTCTAAACAACATGAAACACATTCTCGCCTTCTTCTTTGTCCTTGGATCTCTGGTAAGTTCTGCTCAATGCATTGATGCCTCACTCATTAA
>JBIKZA010000084.1:0-7002 GCA_044354975.1 Flavobacteriales bacterium | reverse complement strand
ATGTACCGCAACGACATCGGTGACTGTTACTCAACCTACTCTGCTCACGGCAGCTTCTTCAGCAACAACCATACTTTGTAACGGCGGATCGTCAACGGTTACAGTTACTGCAGCGGGAGGAACTGGACCTTATACAGGAGCCGGAACATTCACAGTTACTGCAGGAACGTATAACTACACGGTTACTGATGCAAACGGATGTACTGCAACGACATCGGTGACTGTAACCGAACCCACACCACTTGTAGCAACTATTTCAGCACCACCAATACTTTGTGCTGGGGCTACAACAACAATTACAGTGGGCGCTTCAGGAGGAACTGGACCTTATACAGGAACTGGAACCTATGTAGTGACTGCGGGAACGTATACATACACTGTGACTGATGCAAATGGATGTACAAGCACAGTGTTAATAACAATTGCAGAACCAGCGCCGATTGCGCTGCCAGCGATAACACATAATTAAAAAAGAAGAAAAGATAAGAAAAGGGAAGAGAAAGTAAGAGAGGGGAAGATATAAGGGCGAAATATTTTGGACCAAACAAAAAGAAAAAAATAAAACAAGTAAATAAAGCACAAACAAATAAATCCACAGTTATGAAAAAAATCATCATGCTTATCATGCTTATTGCCCCGATAGCGGCATTTGCACAAAACACCACTAGTCCTGACACTGTTTGTTACCAGACGGCGGGATCTATCTACACCTTGCCAAACACGGCTGGTTATACCTACACATGGACTGTTGCAGCTCCGGGAGTGTTGACATCTGGACAAGGCACTAACTCGATTAACGTTGACTGGTCTGCGGCCAACCCAGGATTAATTACGGATGCTATTACAGTATTTGCGACGAGTGCCGATGGCTGTATTAGCACACCTGTAGTATTAGATGTGTTCATCTTAGAGATTGTTCCTGTACTCACTACCATAGGCCCATATTGCGCCGACGAGCCATGTGTGGCTCTTGCAGCGACACCACTTGGAGGAGTTTGGACTGGAACAGGTGTTGTAGGAAATACTTTCTGCCCAGGAACTGCCGGATCTGGAACATTTACTCTGACTTATACTGTAACTCAAGCTGGATGTACGTTTAGTGCTACGACTCCTGTTACTGTAAATCCGGTACCGGTTCTTTCACCAATCCAGCATAACTAATTCCGGTTGAAAAACTAGAGCCATGCTAAAGAAGATACTCATACCAATCATGTTAATGCCGTTGGCCTCTTGGGGTCAGCAGTATCTCGACATGTGCGATGAGCCGAGGACCGATTTCGATTACTCCGCTAATTGCAATGAGTCAGGTAACTTCTATTGGCTTGTAGATAATGTTCTGTATGAATCTGGAACCAATACTATTAATATTGATTGGGCAGCGTTTTCACCAGGTGGTCATGTGATTGAACTGGGATTCACGAGTAGTTATGGCTGCGTTGCAGACCCACGTTTTTTCACTGTTGGAATTGCGCCTTGTCTCGAAACATCAGCCTATATACCAAACTCGTTTACCCCGGACAACGATGGCCTTAATGAAGAGTGGTCCCCAGTGTTCACGAATGCTAGATCAGTAAAAACAGTTATCGCAAATCGTTGGGGAGATGTAGTTTTCGAATCTGAAAGTTTGGAGCCGAAGTGGATAGGCAACATGCTTGGAGGAGAATATTATGTTCCCGATGGGGTCTATGTTTATAGAATTGAAGTGCACTTTAACGATGTTAGTGCGGAAGTTTTTCAAGGACATATTACCTTGCTCAGGTAAGATTGGCGAAGCCAAAGATTCACGAAGTGAAAGATGCAAGCGAGGTCCTTCGAAAGGTGCTCTGCAAGGTCCTAACGGAAGGTTCTTTGAAAGGTGCGCTGCAAGAGATAGAAAGAAAAAAATTACATGAAAAAGTTTGTGTAATTGAAAATTGACATTACTTTTGCATCGCTTTACGGCAACGGTCGGGTAGTTCAGTTGGTTAGAATACGTGCCTGTCACGCACGGGGTCGCGGGTTCGAGTCCCGTCCCGACCGCCAACAAAAGCCTCTTGAGATTCAAGAGGTTTTTTTTATGGATTGCAATTAAAGTACTTCTTGCTCAATCTTTCGGAGTGACTTTTCCTGAATTGGTTATGGCTCTAGGAGCAACGCAACTGCTTACCGATACAAGCAAGCCGAATATCCAAACGTAGTTTTTCATTCTATGATTTCTTTTTTAATTCCTTTGCGCGATTCCAATATTCGTCCATTTCATTCAAGGTCATCTCCCCCATTTGCTTTCCCTCCTTCGCGCTTTCAGTTTCCAAATACTGAAAACGATATATGAATTTCTTGTTGGTCTTCTCTAATGCATCTTCCGGATGTATTCCTTTAAAACGCGCGTAATTGATGAGTGAAAAAAGTAAATCACCGAATTCTTCTTCCTGATCCTCTTTCGTTTTCGCTTCTTTGAATTCATTCAATTCTTCCAAAACCTTTTCCCAAACCTGATCGGCATTGTCCCAATCGAAACCCACTCCTTTCGCTTTGTCTTGTATGCGCTGCGCCTTCACCATTGCAGGCAACGAACGCGGAACACCTTCCAATACACTCTTCTTTCCTTCCTTCAATTTTAATTTTTCCCAATTGGAAAGAACTTCCGCTTCGTCTTTCACAACAGTATCTCCGTAGATATGCGGATGTCTTGAAATAAGCTTTTCACAAATGGAATTCAATACATCAGCAACATCGAAAGCCTCTGTTTCACTCGCAATACGTGAATAAAAAACCAAATGCAAGAACAAGTCGCCCAGCTCTTTCTTCACCTCTTCCATGTTTCCATCTAGAATGGCATCGCCTAATTCATAGACTTCTTCAATGGATAAATGACGAAGACTTTCTAGCGTCTGCTTCATGTCCCAAGGACACTTCTCGCGAAGCTCATCCATGATGGTTAACAAGCGCTCGAACGCCTCTTTCTTCTGCTCTATCGTGTTCATTCGCCTTGGAGTGCTTCGATCATTAATGTTAAAATTTCTTGTGCCGCTGTGGCAATTTTAGTCCCTGGACCAAAGATACCTACGCACCCAGCGCTATATAAAAACTCGAAGTCTTGCTCGGGTATTACTCCGCCGGCGATGACGCCAATGTCTTCTCTTCCTAACTTCTTCAATTCAGAAATTAATTCTGGAATTAACGTCTTATGTCCTGCTGCCAATGAAGATACTCCGACCATGTGCACGTCGTTCTCCGCAGCTTGCTTCGCAACTTCTGCAGGGGTTTGGAACAACGGCCCCATGTCAACATCGAAGCCAATGTCGGCGAACGATGTGGCAATCACTTTCGCTCCGCGATCGTGTCCGTCTTGTCCCATCTTCGCAACCAAGATGCGCGGTCTTCTTCCCGCTAACTCTGCAAATTCATCAGAGCGTCTGCGTGCTTCAATAAAGTCTTTGTCCATGGCTGATTCGTTTGAATAAACTCCTGAAATACTTCTGATTTGTGCGGAATATCTTCCGTATACTACTTCCAATGCACTTGAAATTTCTCCCAAGGTTGCACGCAAGCGAGCGGCTTCCACCGATAGCGCCAATAAGTTTCCACTTCCGATCTGCGCCGCTTCGGTTAAGGCTTTCAATGCTTGCTGACAAGCTTCTTCGTTTCGCTCTGCTTTCGTCTTCACTAATCTTTCGATTTGTGAAATACGCACAGCGTCGTTGTCTACTTGCAAAATATCCATGGTGCTTTCTTCTTCCAACTGGAAAATATTCACTCCAATAATCTTGTCTCTTCCACTGTCTATACGCGCTTGCTTTCGCGCTGCAGCTTCTTCAATGCGTAATTTCGGAATGCCCGCTTCAATGGCTTTGGTCATTCCGCCCATCTCTTCCACTTCTTCAATCAACTTCCAAGCGGCATCCATAATTTCTTGCGTGCGCTTTTCCACCACTTCACTTCCACCCCACACATCGACTACTTCACAAAGACCTGTTTCTTCTTGAATGATTAACTGCGTGTTTCGTGCTATGCGCGCGCTGTTGTCGGTTGGCAAAGCAATGGCTTCATCTAGGGCATTGGTGTGCAAACTTTGCGTTCCACCCCACGCTGCACCGAGCGCTTCAATGCAGGTGCGAGCCACGTTGTTGTATGGATCTTGACGCGTTAGCGAATAGCCACTGGTCTGACAGTGGGTTCTTAACGCCATAGATTTTTCATTTTTCGGATTGAAGGACTTAATCATCTGTGCCCACAGCACACGTGCTGCGCGCATTTTCGCAATTTCAGTCACGGTGTCCATGCCTATGGCCCAGAAGAACGATAAGCGCGGTGCGAAATCATCAATGCTCATGCCCGCTTTCAATCCGGCGCGGACATATTCCAATCCGTCTGCTAGCGTATAGGCCAACTCAATCTCTTGCGTCGCTCCAGCCTCTTGCATGTGATATCCTGATATAGATATCGGATTGAATTTCGGCATTTCCTTCGAACAAAATTCAAAGATGTCTGAAACAATTCGCATGCTTGGCGTTGGCGGATAGATGTATGTATTTCGAACCATGAACTCTTTCAGAATATCGTTCTGAATGGTTCCGGTGAGTTGATCTGGACGAACGCCTTGCTCTTCGGCGGCTACAATGTAGAAGGAAAGAATGGGTAGAACTGCTCCATTCATGGTCATGCTTACCGACATTTCATTCAAGGGAATTTCATGAAACAAGACTTTCATGTCCTCAACTGAATCTATGGCTACTCCTGCCTTTCCAACGTCTCCTTTCACACGCTCGTGATCGCTGTCGTATCCGCGGTGCGTGGCTAAATCGAAAGCAACAGACAAACCTTTTTGTCCCATGGCCAAGTTGCGTTTGTAGAATGCATTCGAATCTTCAGCGGTGCTGAATCCGGCATACTGACGAATGGTCCACGGACGAACGGTGTACATGCTTGCGTATGGTCCGCGTAAAAACGGCGCTGCGCCTGCTCCCCACGTTGCAGCATTCACTTCTTCGTTGAAGTTGAAGCCCACTTCTTTCCAATTCAATTTGCTCATGACTGCACGTATTTGTTTTCACCCACTACTACACGTAGTGCATGTTGAAGGCTTCTTTCTTCTTTTTTTGTTTGAATGAAATGTTCCAATTTCTCGGAAGTTTCAAATTCCTTCATGGTCTCCAACGCCTTTGTGGAAAGGTCTTCCGTGAGTTTTTCCAAGGTATAACTTCCTCTCGCTAAATCGGAATATTGATCGAAGTAAGATTCTTCAATTAATAAATGCTGAATGTTTCTAGCCCAACGTAATTGCTCGCTCACATCTGTGGTATTGGCGTATTCCATCGGAAGAACTTCAATGCGATTGGCTCCTCCAACACAAGCGGCAATGGCCTGAATAGTGGAACGAATTAAATTATTGTCGGTGTCTTTTTTTGCTTGAAAAAAGCCATCTGTTTGAACCTTCACAAAAGCGTGGTTCGAGCAGGCGTGCTCGAAAGTCCCTGTCTTCATGACATGAGACCACACCGCTCGGAAAGCGCGCAGCTTCGCGATTTCAACATACAATTCACTTCCAACCGAAAAATGAAACAGTATTTGTGCGGAAGCATCATCGATGGATAAATGCGTATTTTCTATGAATTCAATTCCAGCTAAAACAGCGAATGCGATTTGTTCCGACGCTGTTGCATGGTTGCCGAACAATGCGTTTGTATGGATGTGTTTGGAATGAATGAAGGACAAAACGCCTGCGCGATCTTGTGATTCATAAGCTTGCTTAACAGCGTCTATCTGATCGTCGGCTTGCTCGGCATGCGCCTCCAATTCCCAATTGACGAAGCCGACGAAGATATCTTTCAACGCCACCTTCATTTCACTAGCGTTGAAAGAAGCAGGAATGGTTAAGCTGTTCGCTCCGCCGTTCAATGCTTCCAACGCCAGACCATTCCATTGAAGTGGATCGGTAGTCTTAAAGGATTGGTGCAACTGCCACGATGAAGCTGCGCGAAAAGTAGGCTCTTCAGTCGATTTCGCTTCTGTTGAATAAGGAAATAAAAAAATCCCTTCTCCCTTTTGGCGAACCAACGAGTCGATGGATTTTCCTTTTAATTCTTTCTCGGCTAGCGATTGCCAGTCATGAAGGGATTGATTTGAAAAAACTTCGTTCCGAATATTCATGCAACGAAGTTAATTCGAAAATACTTATCTGAGTAGAAGCACTGTGCCCATTAATTCTAAACCTTCGCTTCCCCCTATTGGTTTCGCACGAAGCTTCCATGCATAGGCATCGAACGGCACATAGTGCGTTCCATTTCCTTTTAATGTACCATTCCACCCTTTTGCAGAATCGTTGGTTTCAAAAACCAAAATCCCCCAGCGATCATATATCGCGAAGTAGTAATCGGTCGGATCATATCCATTCAAAACAGGAATAAATACTTCATTCAAATTATCGTCGTTCGGAGTGAACGTGTTAGGCACATAATACAAGAACGGCTCTTTCTGGAAGTTCGCGATAATGGTATCGGTTCCAGTGAATATCGCTGAAATCTGATTCGCTGTCAGATTCGGATTAATTGGAGTTCCTGCAACAGACTGCCATCCTGTGAACAACCAATACGCTTCCGGAAGCGCGGTGAAATTAACAGGAATGTTGTCTTCGTTTTCAACGGTTAATGAAGTTGTTGTTGCATTCCCTGTATCGAACAAAACCGTTCCCGCTGCTGGTGGATTTACCATAACCGTAAGCGGATGATGCGGTGTAACGTCGAAAACTGCAACTAATGTATCTTCTTCAGTAAAGGTGAAATTCACATTCGTGCTCGAAATATTCGGTGCCAAGACATGGTTATTTATTTCCCAATGGTTGAAGGCTGTCCAGGTATCTATCGGCGAAGCCACAAAATTCATGAACGTATTTTCAGCAAATATTTGTGTGGAAGGAAGAGGCGTCCACGGAGTTCCGTTCATCGTAACGGTTCCAGCACCTGCAGGTTGAACATCGACTGTCAATGAGAATTCATCGATAATCGTGAATACCGCCACAAGAGT
>JBIKZA010000083.1:0-7046 GCA_044354975.1 Flavobacteriales bacterium | reverse complement strand
ACATCAGGCATGTCTACATATATCTGACGATCAAATCGACCAGCACGCATCAAGGCCTTGTCTAAAATATCTGCACGGTTCGTAGCAGCAAGAATAATAATTCCTGAATTAGTTCCGAACCCATCCATTTCAGTTAACAGCTGATTCAGCGTATTCTCGCGCTCATCGTTGCCACCAAAGTTTACATTCTTGCTCCTTGCACGTCCAATCGCATCAATCTCATCGATAAATATAATTGCGGGTGCCTTCTCCTTCGCTTGACGGAATAAATCACGCACACGGCTTGCTCCAACACCAACAAACATTTCAACAAAATCGGAACCTGACAATGAAAAGAACGGAACCTGCGCTTCACCCGCAACGGCTTTCGCCAACAAGGTCTTTCCTGTTCCTGGAGGTCCTACCAACAAAGCTCCCTTCGGAATCTTCGCTCCTAACTCAGTATATTTTTTTGGATGCTTTAAGAAATCTACAATCTCTTCAACTTCCTCTTTTGCTCCTTCCAGTCCGGCAACATCAGCAAAAGTCACATTGGTTCCTTTTCCTTTCTCGAATAATTGAGCTTTGCTCTTTCCAATGTTAAATATCTGACCACCACCGCCACCACCGCCGCCGCCGCCCATGCGACGCATGATAAATGTCCAAGCAGCAATCATTACCCCCAAGGCAATTAACCACCACAGCAAACTCTGAGCGGTTTCATTTGGCGGTTGAAATTTCACTTCGAAATTATGAACCGGACCTAAGGCATGCAATTCGTCAATAAAATGCTCACTCGGTGGAATGTTGAACCAAAAGTCACTACCCTGACGGGTTCCCATGACACCTTTTTGCTCGGGATACTGACCTTTCAAATTCGCTTTTCCAAGTGAATCTAAATACACCTTTCCTGTTGAGCCGTTGTATTCAACGCGGGCAATGTAATTACTCTCCGCCCAAGACTTAACCTGAGCGTAATTCGTTTCAGAGCCATCTGAACTGCCATTGAATACCATTAATCCAATCAACACGATCGCTATAACCGCGTAAATCCAATAGAAACTAAATCCACCCCTCATCGGATTGTTAGGTCCGGCTGGCTTTTTATTATTCTGATCACTCATCTTTTTTCTTAGCTGTTTTCTTAGTTACCACTCTTGGTTTTACCGCAGCTATAGATTTAACAGCCGCCTTTGACTTTTGTTCTGCCTTCGGCTTTGCCGCTGCTTTTGCCTTCGGTTCTGCCTTCGGCTTTGCCGCTGCTTTTGCCTTCGGTTCAACTTTTGGCTTTGCCGCAGCTTTCGCTTTCGGTTCTGCCTTTGGTTTTGCCGGAGCTTTCGCTTTCGGCTCTGCCTTTGCTTTTTTCGGTAAAGCCATTACCTTACCATCCGACCAAAGACCTTCTATGTCATAATGCTCACGCATGGGTTCGTAAAACACATGGACAATTATGGTAAAATAATCCATAAGTACCCATTGCGCATTGCGCACTCCCTCTACTCTGCGAGGTCTTTCGTCCAATTCTTTTCGAGTGAAATTCTCGGCACTTCTCGCTATCGCCTCAACCTGAGTTGTGCTCGTTCCCGTGCATACAATAAAGTAATCGGCAATTGCCGCTTCAATGTTTCGTAAGTCAAGAATCTTGATATCGTGACCTTTTACTTCTTCTATTCCGTCAATAATGGAAAGTAACAATGCATCTTCGCTACTTTTATCTGCTGCTTTTTTATTCATTTTTTATTCTTCTGTAGCAAAGGTATTCCGCTACGGCGTAATTTCGTTGTAATCTTTAAGTTTTCTGCATTGAAAGAGTCCATGTTTGAACAATCACCACATTCGCATTTCGAGCAGCTCGACAGCACAAACAACTATGCTTCCACAATTGCTAAACTGCCAGAAACTCAAAGTGGCACTGCCATTACTACCGATTTTCAGTTAGAAGGAAAGGGGCAGCGTGACAACCAATGGCTAGCACAGCCAAGAAGTTCATTCCTTGGAACGATCATTTTGAAAATCAAACTCAAGCCCGAAGAAATCTTTTACCTCAGCAAATGGGCCGCTCTTCAGGTGGCGAAAACACTTATTCAACATAATATTCAGTCCGTTTCTATCAAATGGCCGAACGATATTTTTGTTGAAGGAAAAAAAATCGGCGGTATTCTCATTGAAAATTCTTGGAGCGAACAGAACCTTCATTATTCCTTAATTGGAATCGGAATAAACATCTCGAATCAAAACTTCGAAAATGCGACTTGCATTTCAAATCACACAATTGAGATTCCAACTGTATCATCCTTTTTGAAAACGCTGCGAAATCAAATGGTAAGCGATTTATTTCTGTTGGAAGAAAAAAAATGGACTGAAATAGATTCACAATACCATCAGATTCTTTTTCAGAAAGGTGAAATCAAAAATTACCAAATCGCAAAAGATCAATCCAGCTTTTTAGGAAAAATAATTCAGGTGGAAGCCGATGGCAAACTGCTGATTGAATCAGAAGACCAATCCTGCTTAGGTTTCTACATGAAAGAAATCATATTTAAATAATTCAGGTTGAAGGAAAGAAGTGTTACCTTCATAAAGCTAATTCACCTAAATGAAAACGATTAAAAGAATTGCCGTTTTGGGCTCAGGTATCATGGGCTCGCGTATTGCCTGTCACTTCGCACAATGTGGAATTCCCGTGCTACTATTAGACCGCGTTTCGGAAGATGAAAAAGACCGTAACAAAATCGTTAATGATTCACTGAAAAACGCGCTTCAAGCTTCTCCCTCTCCAATATATTCGAAGAAATTTGCTTCGCGAATTGCAACAGGAAATTTCGATGATAATTTAAAAGACATTTCCAATTGCGATTGGATCATGGAAGTCATTATTGAAAAGCTTGAACCCAAGCAAGTCCTATTCGAAAAAGTAGAGCAATTCAGAAAACCAGGTAGCATTGTTTCAACCAACACAAGCGGCATTCCCATTCATCTTATTGCGGAAGGAAGAAGCGAAGATTTCAAAAAGAATTTTATTGGAACACACTTCTTCAACCCACCAAGATATTTACGTTTGTTGGAAATCATTCCAATCCAAGAAACCGATCCAGAACTTATTTCTTTTCTGAAGGAATTTGGAAGTTTGAAATTAGGAAAGGAAGTCGTGTTGTGCAAAGACACTCCAGCATTCATTGCGAATAGAATCGGAGTGTTCAGTATTCAAGCCCTGCTTCACAGCATGAAGGAATTGGATCTCACCGTTGAAGAGGTCGACAAACTTAGCGGAACCATCATGGGCAGACCGAAGTCTGCAACGTTCCGAACCTGCGATGTTGTAGGATTAGATACACTCGTTCATGTTGCCAACGGATTATTCGCTGTTGCAAAAACCGATGAGCAACATTCATTGTTCGCACTTCCCGATTTCATTCAAACCATGATTACCAATCAATGGTTAGGTGATAAAACGAAACAAGGCTTCTACAAAAAAACGAAAGGAGAAAACGGCGAGAAAGAAATTCTTGTACTCGATTTAAACACACTCGAATACCGCAAACAAAACAAAGTGAAATTCGCTTCTTACGAGGCCGCTAAACTCATCGACGATCTTCCCTCAAGACTTCAACATTTATACAATGCAAACGATAAAGCAGGAGCGTTCTACAAGAAAATGATGCATTCATTATTCTCCTATGTGAGTTTCAGAATGACTGAAATTGCAGACGAGTTGAAAGACATCGACGCTGCACTTCGCGCCGGTTTCGGCTGGGAATTAGGCCCTTTCGAATTGTGGGATACTCTCGGTTTCGAAGCTTGTCTTTCAAACATGTTAAATGAAGGATATACGGTTGCACCGTGGATTCATGAAATGAAAAAAGATGGATTCACTTCATTCTACAACAACACTGAAAATCCAGAGCAATTCCTTCCAACAGAAAACAAATACGGCATCATTCAAAGAAGCGAACAAGCTCGCGCCTTGGATTCCTTCAAAGAAATTATTTGGACAAACAGCGCCTGCATTGTTCGACACATTGGTGATGGAATTTTAGCTCTTTCGTGGAAAACAAAAATGAACACCATTGGCGGAGAAGTGCTCGCCGGAATTAACAAAGCCATTGATCTTGCGGAAGAAAAATACAGCGGAATAGTCATTTACAATCAAGGCGAAAACTTCTCAGCTGGCGCGAATGTGGGAATGATTTTCATGTTCGCAGTTGAACAGGAATACGAAGAACTCGACATGGCTATTCGCTACTTCCAAAAGACTGTCATGCGCTTGCGTTATTCGAATGTCCCTGTTGTCCTTGCCCCACATGGACTTGCACTCGGTGGTGCTTGCGAAATATCTATGCATGCAGATGCAACAGTTGCACATGCAGAAACATACATGGGATTGGTTGAAATGGGGGTTGGTGTAATCCCAGGCGGCGCCGGCACAAAAGAATTCGCACTTCGCGCTTCCGACGAAATGAAAGAAGGAGACATTCGTTTGAATGTTCTTCGAAATAGATTTTTAACGGTCGGACAAGCGAAAGTGGCTACGTCAGCAGAAGAGGCTTTTGAATTGGGATATTTAAGCAGAGAAAAAGACGAAGTGTGTGTAAGCCGCGCGCACCAGCTCATGCGAGCGAAAGAAGTTTGTTTGAATTTTCATCATGCCGGATACTCTGCACCACAAGAACGCAAAGACATTACAGTTCTAGGAAATGAAGGATTGGGTATTGTATACGCCGGTGCTTCTTCCATGAAATCTGGAAATTATATTTCAGAACACGATCAACTCATTAGCGAAAAACTTGGGTTTGTGATGTGCGGAGGAGACCTATCTGCTCCAACAAAAGTGAGCGAGCAATATCTTCTAGACCTCGAACGAAAAGCATTTCTCGAATTGTGCATGCAGCGTAAATCGTTGGAGCGTATGCAGAGTCTTATTGCATCAGGAAAAATTTTAAGAAACTAATTCCATGAACGCATACATAGTTGGTGGTTACAGATCTGCCGTTGGCAAAGCGCAAAAAGGAATGTTTAAATCCATGCGCGCAGACGAACTTGCAGCCCAAGTAATTCAACATTTGATGAAAGACTTTCCGCAAATCGACAAGGATGAAATCAACGATGTCATTGTAGGAAACGCTACACCCGAAGCCGAGCAAGGGCTGAACATTGGACGTGTGATTTCGTTAATGGGATTGAATACCGAAAAAGTTCCGGGCATGACCGTGAATAGATATTGTTCAAGCGGGTTGGAAACTATTGCACTCGCAAGTGCGAAGATTCATTCAGGCATGGCCGATTGCATTATTGCTGGAGGTGTTGAAACCATGTCGCCCATTCCTTTCGGCGGATGGCGTATTGTTCCTCATCCGAAAGTCGCAAAGTCGCATCCTGATTGGTACTGGGGTATGGGACTTACTGCAGAAGCCGTCGCGAATGAATACAAAATTTCGCGCGAGATGCAGGATGAGTTCGCTTTCCATTCTCACCGAAAAGCATTGGAGGCCCTTGCAGATGGACATTTCGCAAATGGCATTGCTCCCATCGAAGTGGAAGAAATTTTTCTGGATGAAAAAGAAAAAAGACAAGTTCGAAATACAATCGTAACGATAGACGAAGGTCCGCGTGTAGGAACAACTGTTGAAGCGCTTTCAAAACTGAAACCTGTCTTCGCCATGAACGGATCTGTAACTGCTGGAAACGCATCGCAAACCTCAGACGGCGCAGCCTTCGTTATGGTGTGTTCGGAAGGCTTCATGAAGAAACACAACCTCAGTCCAATTGCACAACTGAAAAGTTATTCCGTTGCTGCGCTTGCTCCGCGAATTATGGGAGTTGGTCCTATTTACGCCATTCCTAAAGCACTTGAAGCGGCAGGATTAAAACAAAGCGATATCGATTTATTCGAGTTGAATGAAGCGTTCGCTTCACAAAGTGTTGCAGTAATTAATCACCTCGGTTTAGACCCAGAAAAAACTAACATAAACGGAGGAGCAATCGCATTGGGACATCCGCTTGGATGCACAGGTGGAAAACTTACCGTGCAGATTTTAAACGACTTGAAAAGAAGAAACGAAAAATACGGCGTAGTAACCATGTGCGTAGGAACTGGTCAAGGCGCTGCCGGAGTATTTGAAAGATTTTAAAAAACACATTATGAAACCAATTACAGGTGGAGAATTTTTAATTCGTAAAACGTTATCATCAGAAATTTTCATTCCTGAAGAATGGAACGAAGAACAAATGATGATGAAGCAGATGTGCGACGATTTCGTAAACAATGAAATCACGCCTATCCTCGACCGCCTCGACAATTTGGAAGAAGGCCTCATGCAATCTGTTCTTCACAAAGCGGGTGAATTAGGTCTGCTTGGAATTTCCGTTCCTGAAGAATTGAACGGTATGGGAATGGATTTTAAAACCACCATGCTTTGCACGGAAACTTTAGGAGCAGGTCATTCCTTTTCTGTTGCTTATGGCGCGCACACAGGAATTGGAACATTGCCCGCATTGTATTACGGAAATGAAGAACAGAAAAAACTCTTCATCTCGAAACTTTCAACGGGAGAATGGTTCGGCTGTTATTGCTTAACTGAACCGAATTCAGGAAGCGATGCGAATTCAGGAAAGACAAAAGCCACATTAACAGAAGACGGAAAGCATTATAAAATATCCGGACAAAAAATGTGGATCACCAATGCAGGATTTGCAGACGTGTTTACCGTGTTTGCAAAAATTGAAGACGACGAAAATTTAACAGCATTTCTTCTTCATAAAGACATGCCCGGCATAACATTGAATCCCGAAGAAAAGAAGATGGGCATCAAAGGTTCTTCCACCCGTCAAGTCTTTTTCAACGATGTGTTGGTTCCAATTGAAAACATGTTAAGCGATCGTCAGAATGGGTTCAAAATAGCCGTTAACATTTTGAATATTGGACGCATCAAATTAGCCGGAGCAGTGATGGGTGGAGCGAAAGCAACGGTTACAGACTCTGTGGAATACGCCATAGCGCGAGAACAATTCGGAAGATCTATTTCAAAATATGGTGCAATTCGTCATAAGCTCGCCGAGATGGCTATTCG
>JBIKZA010000082.1:0-7252 GCA_044354975.1 Flavobacteriales bacterium | reverse complement strand
CCTTTTGTCCAAGAACTTCGTCGGGTAATGAAGAGATGTAGTAAGGTTGAAGAATGATTGTCGAAAGAATACTTTCGATTTCTTCCGGAAATAATTTCACTCCTCCAGAAATAATCACCTGATCCGTTCTTCCTTTCACCACGAATCCGTCTTCAATAAATTCAACGGTATCGTTTGTTTCAAAACAAGGAAGTTTCAACCACGAATCTTCAATGATTAAATTTCCTCCTTCGCCTTGTGAAAATTGAACACCCTTGAGCGCTCTGAAAAACGTTTGCGCCTTAACGTCTCGCATGGCAACGTGGGTGAGCGTTTCTGTCATGCCGTATCCTTCCCAAATATTTGACGTAACGCCATTTGCTAATTGAATTATTTGGTTTGAAACGGGACCACCTCCGAGCAAAACATGTTTAATGTTATTCAATGAAGACGGAGAACTTTCAATTATTTGAGCGCACTGCTGGGAGGTAAACGCTGCAAAATCATAGGGCTTCAATATTTCAGGATGTGTTGAAGGCGATTGCCAAGTCAAGTTCCACTCGAGAACAATTGCTCTTAGCGCCATCATTTTTCCAGCTACGTAAATGGGAGGCAATGCACAGAAAACTTCAGCGTTTTTATTTAGGTTGAAGAAAGATGCTGTTCGTTGCGCGGAACGAATGACTTGTTCTTTCGGAAATGTTATTTCTTTCGGAATGCCCGTAGAACCGGAAGTTTGAAACGAAATGAATTCCGAATCTCGCCATTCGTTTTCAATGTCGGCATACGCCGAAAGCATCTCGCTTCCAGAAAGGGCTTCGTTGATCATACTTCACGTGGAATTAAACGTTCTCCCTCTACTTCCCATTTCGCTTCGCTGTTGTTGCTGAATAGGCTTCCCGTGCCCAAACCTTGAACCCCTTCCAACTTCATTTTACACGCCCAGTTCGCAAGATGATTCAAACCAACATTGCTTTCTAATGAAGAGGTTATCCAAAAACCTATTCCGTGCTTATCGGCCCAAGCCTTCCATTTTTCAGCAGCAGTATATCCGCCGTGGAGCGAAGGCTTCACCACTAAATATGAGGGTTTGCCCAAAGATAAAAACGATTCAAAATCTTCTGGACTGCTTCCAATCAGTTCTTCATCGAAGGCAATGGGAACAGGCGATTCAGCGCACAATTTGAACATGCTCTCTAACTGACCAGCTTTAATGGGCTGCTCAATACTGTGCAGTTTATATTCCGAAAGCTGATTCAATTTATCCAAAGCTTCTTCCAACGCGAAAGCGCCGTTTGCATCTACCCGAATAGTTAATTCCTCTTCACTTTCCCACGAACGAATTTCACGAATCAAATTCAATTCGTCATTGAAATTCAATGCTCCAATTTTCAATTTAATGCATCTGCTTCCTTCATCGAATTTCTTTCGAGCAGCTAATCGCATCTCTTCAATGTCATTCATCCAAATGAGTCCATTAATAGGAATAGCAATCAATTCATTTTTCGGAAGGAAAGGAAAATCAATTTGTTTTGAATGGAATCCTGCGAGTGCCGCATCTATGGCGCATTGCACTGAAGAAACGTATGAAGACACATTGCTATCTTCTATGTTGGCTATGCGATCTAATTCAGACAAGACTTCTTCTTTCGACTCTTTGCTTAATCCCCACAATGGAGCAACTTCTCCTTCACCCAAAACATTTCTATCAAAATCTACTAATTGCAGAATCCAACTGTCGCGTTCTGTAAGAACATCTCGACTTGTTTTTGCCGGTTTATTGAACTGAAGGATTCGATGAGAAAATATCCATCTCATTTCCTAGAACCTGAAATGTTCTTGAGCAACCACTCAACAGGAGCTTTATCGGTGACTTTCTTCTTCCACCAAATAACCAGGAGAAACGAAAAAGCCAACATGACTAGTGAAGTTGGGATTAGGATATAAGCCGATTTAAACCAATATATCCGCGCTTGGTTCCCTCCCTTCACCAGTGACCAGAGAATGCCTGTTTCCAAACACACAAAAAAGTACAAGGTGTATTTTGAAGACGAGAACCGATCTATCCAACCAATCATTTTAGCGCCCCACAAGGTTTGATCCCATTTCTTACCGAAATAATTTATTGCACTCACAGACATCAATATGAGGCCAGATTCAAAAAGAAAAAAAGAAAAGCTGTGAAAGCGAATGCTCATGATGTTATTCGAAAAAACATTCAACTCTCCAATGTCTCCAAACATGTTGTTCAGAAACGGTTGAACCACTATTCCAGCAATCATCATAATGGTTCCAAAGACAGCAATTGGAGGAAACCAACCTCGCACCTTTACGCGAGATTTCCCGAAAACAATACCCAGAATAAAAAATGAAATCCATGGAAAGACTGAATAATAGCCATTAAAGAATAAAAAGCCAACGATATTTATGGCGCTAACGTCCTGAAGTTTGAACCCTGCGAATGACGGATATATTGGTATATCTAAATTCCCTAAAACCGAGGAAAGCAAGACAATTGCAAAGAGCAAAATCTGAAGTATCAGAGATTCCCAACGAATAAACAGCGGCGAAACAAAAAAACAAATTCCTGCAATAATCAAAATATTCGCAGGCCAAAAACCCACAAACAATAAGCCCAATGCAAGAAGGACCAAACCTCTTCTACTGTAATGACCCATTAATCGGCTTGAGCTCTGCTTTTTCGATTTAAAAGCGAGCGTCATAGTATAGCCGTTTAAAAAAAGAAAAAGCGCCGGAAAAAATCCAAACCAAATGAAATAAATCTCTTGCGTGTTTCTGTATGGCGGAGTTGACTTTAAAACATATATAATATCCTTAAGAACAAATGTTTCATTCGCCAATATTGTTCCTACTATAGCCAGCAGATACGAGATTGCTATTCCTTTGATTTCTCTGTTTGAAGACATGTTCAAATATACAATTCGAACCTACACGTTCGGTAAAAAAATGAGCAAGAGCAGCGCAATCGCGAATGTTGAAAGTGCTACCTTCTTTAATTCTGAGTCGAGAAGCTGCGGATTCGTGCAGGAATAAACCTTTTTTGCATGGACAACTATAATTGCAAACGGAAGCAAATAGAATGCGTAATGAGAGGGAGTTACGAATACTTCAACTACTGCGGCTAGGAATGCCGCAACCAACCAAATAAAATGTAATTTCTTCCCTCGCTCAAAACCGAGCTTCACAACCAAGGTGTGCTTTCCAGCTTTCGCGTCGGAAACATGATCGCGTAGATTATTTAAGTGAAGGACAGCCATGCTCAACATTCCAACGACAACTGTATTCAAAATAGCGATTACGCCAACCTTTCCAGATAAAAAATAAGACATTGACAATACTGAGACAACTCCGAAAAACAAGAAAACAAACAAATCGCCGAGCCCTTTGTATCCATATGGATTCTTTCCTGCGGTGTATCTGAAAGCCGCCCAAATAGCGGAGATTCCAACACCCAAATAAATTCCGAATCCAAGCCAATTTTTCTTCACCACAAAAACTTCATTCAACAATAATATTCCAAGCGCAAAAGCAATGGCTCCTGAAACATAAAGTCCGCGTTTCATTTGTTCTGCGGAAATATTTCCACTTTGAACCATGCGCGCTGGACCTACGCGATCTTTTCCATCTGCACCGTTTTGGAAATCGCCGTAGTCGTTTGCTAGATTCGAAAAAATTTGAAGAGCCAATGCGGTTAATAGAGCAAATACAAAAATCGCAGACGAATAAATCTCAGCCTTCAACCCTGCACTGCCAGCCAAAATACCTGCTGCCGCTAAAGGAAGCGTACGCAAGCGCATGGCGGTAATCCAATGTTTCACCATTATGGGAACTTAGGAAATTGTTGAAAGTCAGGGTCGCGTTTTTCAAGAAAAGCTTTCTTTCCCTCTTGTGCTTCTTCTGTCAAATAATAAAGTAATGTTGCGTCACCTGCGAATTCCATCAGTCCGCGCTGACCGTCAAGCTCGGCGTTCAATCCGCGTTTGATCATACGAATAGCCAACGGACTTCTCTTCATAATGGTCTTGCACCATTGAACCGTTGTCGCTTCCAGCTCTTCCAACTTCACAACTTTATTCACCATGCCCATAGCCTCTGCTTCCGCGGCGGTGTATTGTTCGCACAAGAACCAAATCTCTCTCGCTTTCTTTTGACCGACTTGTCGTGCCAGATAGCTCGATCCAAATCCAGCGTCGAAACTTCCCACCTTCGGACCTGTTTGTCCAAAACGCGCATTGTCAGAAGCAATGGTTAAATCACACACCACGTGCAGAACGTGTCCGCCACCGATGGCATAACCGTTCACCATTGCAATAACTGGCTTAGGCAGTTCACGAATGCGCTTGTGTAAATCCAATACATTCAAGCGAGGCACTCCACGCTCGTCAACATAACCTCCAACACCTTTCACATTCTGATCGCCTCCGCTACAAAATGCCTTATCGCCTTCACCCGTTAAAACAACGACAGCAATATCTTGACGCTCGCGACAGATGTCCATGGCCTCAATCATTTCCACATTCGTTTGTGGTCTGAACGCGTTGTAAACCTGCGGTCTGTTAATCGTGATTTTAGCAATTCCCTCGAAGAATTCGAATCGAATGTCCTCGTAATCTTTAATGGATGTCCACTGTGCAATCATATCTTTTGTGTATGTTGAAAGAAGGCGTCCAATGCCTTCGGATTATCTTCTTTTGGTGTGAATATTTCCAACACAGAAACATGGCTCTGGTTGAAGAACAAAGGTAACGCTTCATTCAATTCATCATTATTCGCTACGCTGAAATAATTCAAATTGTATAAATCGGCAATGCCCTTAATGGAATTGCTGCTGTGCGCGGTTTCAAAATATTGCTGCAAATGTTCGGTGTCTTTCGACCCGTCTATGATTCTAAAAATACCACCGCCGCCGTTGTTGATTACAATCACTTTCAACTCGCTTGAAAGATAATTGTTCCAAAAGGCGTTGCTGTCATAGTGAAACGAAAGATCTCCTGAAATCAAAAGAGTCGGCTTCTTGGTTTTCCAAGCTGCGCCAATGGCAGTGCTCGTAGAACCGTCGATTCCAGCTACACCTCGGTTTCCAAAATAAGTTAGCCTTTTATTCTGATTGAAAAGTTGAATGTATCGCACAACCGAACTGTTTCCCATTTGAACATCCATTCCATCTGGAATAGCTTTCAACAAAGAATAAAAAACAGTTAAGTCGGAAAACAGAGCGCTAGGCAACCACGCTTCAACTTGCTTGATTTGATTTTCTTGAATGGAAAGCAATTCATTCTTCCACTCAGATTTACTTTCAATCTCTTTCAACGAATTGAAAAAATCTTGTGGAGTAAGATTGCATTGAAGTTCAAGACAATCAAATGTGTCCATCTTCTTTTCATTGAACCCCACTTGAATGTGCTTTGGCTTTGATTTTCTTAAAATCGCCTTGATTTTTCTTGAGATAATATTCGTTCCAACTGTAATCAAAACATCTGGAGCCAAGGTCTGCTGCGCGTTTCCATCTAGACCCATTATCATACGATCGATGCAAGGAAAGGCGTTTTCAATGTTCACATTGGCATGCGTTTCAGTTAGAACAATAACTTGTTGCAGCTGATTGAATTGTTCGAGTTCCTTCGAGAAGTTTTCATAAACGTGTTGTCCAACAAGAACCATAATTCTCTCCGCTTGTTGAATTATTTCAAGACTTCCGTTTACTTCCTTCATCACATCCATCGAATTCATTTTCGTTTCAAATTGAAATGAAGGAAGTTCTTCGCAATCGATTAATTCATACAACGGTTCTTGAAACGGAACATTCAAATGAACGGGCCCGTTGTTCGAAAGCAAATATTGAAAAGTGTTTTGAATTATTTCACTATTCTGAATCGAAGTCTCTTTCTCATCGGCAAACAAACACGCTGAATAATCTGAATAATTTTGAAAGACATTATTCTGACGAATGCTCTGTCCCTCTCCTCTATCGATCCACTCTTCAGGCCTATCGGCAGAAATCACAAGCAACGGAATGCGCTGATAATATGCCTCAGCAATGGCTGGAGCATAATTCAACAAGGCTGTTCCACTCGTGCAAATGAGCACTGTTGGTTTCTTCGTTTGTTGTGAAAGGCCCAATGCGAAAAATGCCGCAGAACGTTCATCAACGATGGAATACAATTGAAAAAAAGAATCGTTCGCAAGCGAAATACTGAACGGTGCATTTCGAGAACCTGGTGTAATAATTACGTCAGCAATGGATGCGCCTTTCAAGGCGCCCATAAGTTCTGACACAACTTTTTTCGAAGAGATTTTCATGCGGGCCACGAAGATAGAAACACCGCGACGAATGAATCGTTCAAATGTTAAAAAATTACGCTAGTCAACGATTCTGCTTTCCATCGGGTTTCGCGTGCTTCCAACTCTGGGATACTTGAATCTGTAATTCCTGCCCCAACGAAAACATCAATTGTATTGGTGGAAAGCTTCATGCAACGCAAAATAACAAAGACATCAACGCTGCTCCCCCGTTCCATTCCAATTAAACCTGTGTAATATTCACGATCGTGTTTTTCCAATTGCTGAATCAATCGCATGGCTTCTACTCGCGGCAATCCGCAGACTGCAGGAGTGGGGTGCAATGCCTTCATGACGTTCTTCCAATCACCACTGTATTCAAATTGAATTTCCGTACACAAATGCTCTACCGAACCTGCGCTGCGAGACTTCACATCACCCAAAACTATTTTTTCAGCACCTAAATTTTCCAATTCTCTTTGAATGAAATCGGTGACAAAACCTTGCTCTTCTAATTCCTTTTCGCCCCATGCTTCTTCACTCCCAGTCTTACGTGTTCCCGCTAAACTTATGGTTTGGTAAACCTCTCCACGTTTCCGGAAAAGCAATTCTGGGGATGCTCCCAACCATGTCACTTCGTGCTCATCGGTGAATGCAAAAACCGCAGCGCTCGGGAACTTTTCGTTCAACGCTGTGAAGATTGAATCGGCTGTCAATCCTTTATGTGGGAAGGAAATGATTCTGCTCAAGACAATTTTCTTTGCTTGATTTTGCTTCAAAAGTTCAACACCTTGAACCACTGTTTTGGCATACTCCGAATCGGAACTGTCCCGATTCATTTCGCCTCGAAAATCGCTTTTCAAAACAAATGAACGCGCTGCATCTGGGTTCTTCCCTATATTTTCTTGCGGAAGTCGAAGTCGAATAATACTCATTTCGCGTATTTCACCATTACTGTTAAGCGGGCAATCGC
>JBIKZA010000040.1:0-22831 GCA_044354975.1 Flavobacteriales bacterium | reverse complement strand
CACGCTGCAACATGCGCAGCGCGCAATGCATCGTATCCTTCAGCCGCTGCGGCTTGCGCTGTGTGCACAGCAGCAGTCGACAACTTTTCATTCGCTTCATTCAACGAGCTTACAATCCCCACATACCTTTCAATGGTAACGGCATTGTTCGCTTCCACACTAAATACCGCCGCATTCTCAATGCGCGTATTGGTGTGTGTTGAAGTGGATTCAGCATTCAAATTAAAACGCACTTCTTGCGCCCAAGCTACTTGAAATCCAGTCTTCAGTGTTTCTGAAACTGCCACTCCTCCATTCGCTGAAACTGCTGTTTGAAGCGGCTTCCAGAACAATTCATCGTAGTTACTATCGTGATTGCGAACCTCGGTTTCAATGTAGGCACCGAAGCGAATTTCAGCAGCGCCATTCAACGGAGTAATGCTATATCGAATGGCAGCAACATCGTCGTTTGCTAAACTGCAGAAACGCTCTGCGTTCAATTGAACCTTCGTTCCATTCGGAGAAGTAGCCACGCAAGAACGCTTCAAAATGCCTTCCTTCATGTTCAACTCTCTGCGGAAATTCTCGGTTGACCAAATATTCAAATCGAACTCTTCTCCGTTAATCGTCACACCAATCCCCGCCCAAAAAGCCGAGTTCAACACCTTCGCGAAATATTCCGGATAACCGTTCTTCCACCAACCCACACGCGTCTTGTCTGGATAATAAACCCCCGCCACGTAACTTCCCTGAAGCGTCTTTCCCGAAAACTTTTCTTCATGGTTCGCACGCTGTCCGAACTTCCCATTTCCTAAACTGAAAATACTTTCCGAACTGCGCTGCAATTCAACATGGAAGCCTTCTTCAACAATTGACCACGGGTCGGTAGATAGGTACTTTATCATTTTTTTTCGTTCGGTTTGAAGTCACAAAGAAAAGAAAGTGTACTTAATACACCAACTCTATTTTTTCACATTCAGAATTTAAGCGCCCACTCGGTTGCCTCTCGAATAACTTTTTTGGCATCGAGTCCATTCGTATCGTGCGCACCGCCCAATACATGCAGCGGAATTCCAGCTTCAACAAAAGTTAAAACGTCTGTTTGCGCCGAGCGTTGACCCAAGCACAAGACTATTGCATTTGGTTGAAGCACGTAATCGATTCCATTCGAATTGAACAACAACTCTCCGCCTAAAATCTTCAATCCGATTGATCCGTTGAACACGCCCACTCCCAATTGTTGAAGCTCTGTTCGGTGCGACCACACAGTAGTCTTTCCCAATTTATTTCCCAGCTTCTTGTTGCTCCGCTGAAGAATAGAAACCTTGCGAAGCGGCGTGCGCTCTAGTTTATTTTGAAGGGCTCCGCGATGTTCCAACTGTATATCTATTCCCCAATGCGCGCTGTATTCCTCTTTGCTTTCTGTGGTCTGCGTGAGCAACGAAGCCACATCCATGGCAATTCCACCGGCACCTAAAACAACCACTTCATTGCCCAATGACGCGTTCTTCTGAATGGCTTCCACATAATTCAATACAGGAAGTGAGCCGTCGTTTTCTTCCCACGCATACTCGCTAGGAACCACGCCTGTAGCCCAAACCAGCTCTTCGAAATTTCCATCCTGAAATTTTTTAAGTTCGAAGGAAGTGTTCAAATGAATCTTCACTCCGAAATGTTTCAACTGCTCTGTATAATAACGAATGGTTTCAAAGAACTCTTCTTTACCCGGCACTTGTGCTGCCAAGCGTAGCTGTCCGCCCAACGAATCTTGCTGCTCGAACACTTCCACTTCGTTGCCGCGTTGAACCAAAACCAAAGCGGCTGTGAGTCCGGCAACACCTGCTCCAACCACCGCAATTTTCTTTTTATATGTTGAAGGAAGAAGCTGCATCGTCAGTTCTCTTGCTGCAAACGGATTCACTAAACACGAAGCAATTTCTCCAGAAAAGATTTGATCGAGGCACGCTTGGTTGCAGCCTACGCAAGTGTTAATGAGGTTCGATTGATTGTTCTTGGCTTTCAATACAAAATGCGGATCGGCCAAAAGCGGACGCGCCATGCTCACGGCATCGGCCTTTCCAGAAGAAATAATTTCTTCCGCTAATTCGGGCGTGTTAATTCTATTCGTTGCTGAAACCGGAATGGAAACGTGTTGCTTCAACAATTCTGCAGCCCACACAAATGATCCTCGCGGCACGCGCATGCTTATCGTTGGAATGCGCGCTTCGTGCCAACCGATGCCTGTGTTCAACAAGTGAACGCCTGCGGCTTCCAGTGCCTTCGCGAATTGAATGACCTCCTCTTTCGAACTTCCTTCTTCCACCAAATCAACCACTGAAATGCGATAGATGAGCATGAACTTTTCGGTAACCACTTCACGAATAGCCGCAATAATTTCCAACGGAAGACGCATTCTATTTTCGAACGTTCCTCCGTAATCGTCTTCGCGTTTGTTTGTTCGCGGAGCAATAAACTGATGAAGGAAATAGCCTTCGCTGCCCATGATTTCAATTCCATCGTACCCCGCCTCTTCCGCTCTGCGTGCACAATTCGCGAAGTCTTGAATAGTGGTTTGAATTTCTTCCACGATTAAAGCGCGAGGCGTATAAATATTAATCGGCGCTTGAATGGCCGAAGCGCTCACGCATTTATCGTGCACTCCATATCTTCCAGCATGCAGAATTTGCATGGCAATCTTCCCTCCTGCATCGTGCACCGCATGTGTAATGATTTGATGTTTCGAAATCTGCTCATCGGCATTGAAGCAAATGGCGCCAGGCCAAAGTCTTCCATCATTGTTTGGAGAAACTCCGCCTGTGATAATCAATCCCACTTCTCCTTTCGCGCGTTCAGCGAAATAGGAGGCCATGGCTTCGAATCCGTTTGGAAGTTCTTCCAATCCGGTATGCATAGACCCCATAATGAAGCGGTTCTTAATTTCATTCTTTCCAATGGAAAGTGGCTGAAGTGCGGCGGTAATCATAGACACGAAAGTAAATGAAAAAATTGCTTTACATTTGAAAGTGTATTTATCACACGAAGTATCATGAGCAAGAAGAACAGTGAACCAACACCGAAAAACACACTTGGAATGGATGTATCCGTTGACTGCGTTGTTTTCGGATTCGATAACGACACGCTGAAAGTGCTGTTAATTGAGCAAAAGCAGCCGGATACTGTTCACTTTAAGACTCAGAAGGCAGTCCCGGGAGATTTGGTTCTCGATAACGAAAGTTTAGATGAAGCCGCGAAGCGCATCTTGCAAGAATTGACTTCGTTGAAAGGAATTTACTTGAAACAGTTCCATGCATTCGGAGATCCAAATCGTGTGCGCGGATTGAAAGATCAGCAGTGGCTTCGGACCTTTCGTGTGAATCCGGAAAGACGTGTATTAACCATAGGATATTATTCTTTGGTGAAGCTGTCTGAGTTCAAACCAAAGGCCGCATCCTTTGCGGGAAAGACCTATTGGGTGGACGTTTACAACATTCCATCTCTTGCCTTCGACCACAATGAAATTGTACACAAGGCATTGCTTATGCTGCGTCATGAACTCATGGCCGACCACATTGGCTTCGAATTACTTCCTGAAAAATTCACGTTGTCGCAGTTGCAAAAGTTGTATGAAATTATTCTCGACAAGAAATTAGACAAGCGCAATTTCAGAAAGAATATCCTTCGCACTGAAACCGTGACGGCCTTGGAAGAAAAACAACAAGGCGTTTTGCACAAGCCTGCTCAACTTTTTAGTAAGAAATGAGAATAGCACATGTTTTAGTTTTCTTCGCTTTTTTTTCTACGGCATTACACGCTCAACAACCTGCATTCAATGAGGCCTTCCTTCAAAACGAGGTGGCCAGTATTTCAATTACAATAGATCCCGACTCGCTTGCGGCTATGTACACCAACCTCGGAAATTCGCATGAATTTCCTGGTGCAATAGTATACACTTTTTCCACTGGTTTCTCTGCCTACTCTGGCGTGGGCATTCGCTTTCGCGGAAACACTTCGTTGAACGCACAAAAGAAATCGTTCAAAATAAACATAGACAAATATGTCGATCAGAATTTTTACGGACTTTCAGAATTGAATCTTATTGGGAATCAAAACGACCCGTCGTTGTTACGTGCAAAATTGTGTTGGGACTTCTTTCGCGATGCCGGAGTGCCTGCGTGTAGAACGTCTTACATACGTGTTTATGTCAATGAAAGCTACATGGGCGTGTATCTGCACGTTGAGCAGATTGATAATCGCTTTGCAGATGTTCGCTTCGACGATGGTACTGGCAATTTATGGAAATGTCTGTATGGATCGGACTTGAACTATCAAGGATCCAATCCCACCTTGTACACCGACGATGCTTATGATTTGGTTGAAAATGAATTTCAAAACAACTATTCGGAACTAGCACAGTTTATAAATGTGTTGAACAATACTCCACTAGCTCTTCTTCCCTGCGAACTGGAAAAAGTATTCAACGTTCACGACTACTTAAAAATTATGGCCGCAGATATGCTGCTTGGTAATTGGGACAATTACATCTTCAATAAAAATAATTTCTACCTCTATCACAACGAGAAAACCGGAAAGCTCGAATACATACCTTACGACTTAGACAATACGTTGGGTATAGACTGGGTGAACGTAGATTGGGCACAACGCAACCTTTATACATGGACCACTTCGAGCAACCGTCCGCTTTTCACAAGACTCTTGCAAATTCCTGCTTATCGCAATGAATTCAGCAATAGCGTGAACGATCTTATTGCTTCGCAATTCAACGCAACAGCATTTCAAGCGACGGCATCACAACTTCAAAATTTAATTTCCACTGCCGCGGCTGAAGATCCATTACGTCCGCTTGACTTCGGTTTTACTTTCGAAGATTTCACGAACAGCATTAATTCGTCATGGGGCGGACATGTACCTTACGGCATTGTTCCTTACGTTCAAACACGCGCTACGCAAGCGCTTCAGCAACTCGAAAACCTTCAGCCTTTCACTAGCATCTTCAACGTGGTTCCGAAATTTCGAAACGACAGTCTCTTCGTAACCTTTCAAAGTAATTTGAATGCAAATGAACTTGCTGTGGTTTGGAAAGAAATTGGAACAACAACTTGGAATGTTGAAACGCCTAACTCTGAAGGGACTTATGGAATCACGGACCAACTCTACTCTTTCGCTGGCTCTCTTCCAACCGACAGCATAAACATTTTAGTAGGTGCCATTCCGTTAATTTGGGCGAACGACATAGATGCACACGATTGCAATTTTATTTATTTATATGGAAAGGAATCGGCTTCGCCTTTAGTGATAAATGAATTGGCACCGCTGGGCACCGACAATTGCATTGATTTTTTCGGAGCTAATGAAGACTGGATTGAATTGTACAATCCTGGTCCAGCTGCCGTCTATTTAGGAAACAAGTTTATCTCTGACGACGCCAGCAATTGGAACAAATGGCCCTTACCGAATGTGACCCTCGATCCGGGAGATTTTCAGTTGCTCTATGCCGATAAGCAGCCTGAGCAAGGAGTAAATCACCTGGACTTCAAACTCGACGACCTTTCTGAAACTGTTTATATCTCAGAGGTTCAGAATAGTGCGCGCGTGCTTATCGACTCCATCACTTATTCCAACATTCCAATCAATCATTCTTTTGGAAGAGCAACCGATGCCAATCCGAATTGGATCGATTGGACCGTTTCTACTCCGAATGCAAGCAATCTTCCTGTAAGTGTGAATGAACTTGTTTCTGGAATTTCCCTTTATCCGAATCCGGTTATTGAAATGCTTCATTGCACCGAAAAAATTTCAGGAAGAATAATTTCCATGCAAGGAGAAGTGGTTCAGGTTTTCTTCGACACACAAGAAATTCCTTGTCAGTCTTTGGCTGCGGGCATCTATACTTTGCAGACTGACAAAAGTCTTTTTCGATTTATTAAATCGAATTAGGGTAATCTACACTTGCCTTTGTAACTTGCAGGCATGTATTACAGCGACTATTTAAAATTGGGCGACGTATTAAATGCCCAAGAACTTGAGAGCGACAAACAAGGTCAGCACGCTCACGACGAAATGTTATTCATTGTCATTCATCAATCGTATGAATTGTGGTTCAAGCAGATTCTGTTTGAAATGAAGTCTGTTTATGACATTCTTGCGAAAGAGAACATTAACGACAACAGTCCGGAGTTACAAATCGCTGTAAACCGCATGCACCGTGTCACAGAGATCCTTCGCATTTTGGTCGACCAAATTAATATTTTGGAAACCATGTCGGCGCAAGACTTCTTAGACTTCCGCGACATGCTTCGTCCGGCAAGCGGATTCCAAAGCATGCAGTTCAAAGTTTTAGAAACGTTGTTGGGATTGAAAGTGGAAGAACGTCATGGACAAGAATATTTCACTAGTCAGTTACGCAGTGAAGACGCGAAGCAGATTTACACGTTAGCGAAAGAAACAACGTTGTTGGAATTGGTGAACAACTGGTTAGAGCGTATGCCTTTCTTCGAAGAGAAATATTGGGGAAGTGAAGATTTTTGCACGCAATACAGAAACGCATATTCTTCTTCATTGAGTGAAATGGAAATGCAAAACTTGAAAGCGTTCGATGAATTGTTCATGTCGAATGAACCCGTTGAAAACAGAAAGTTAAGCGCGAAAGCCAGAAGAGCTGGGCTCTTCATTATGTTGTACCGCGACTATCCGATTCTTCAAAATCCGTATAGAATTATCAACTCACTCTTAGACATTGACGAATTGTTGGCTACATGGAGATGGCGTCACATGAACATGGTTCACCGCATGATTGGCGGAAGAGCGGGTACAGGCGGAAGCACTGGAAAAGGTTATTTAAGAGAAGCGGCTATGAAGCATTATGTGTTTCAAGAGTTCGCTGAATTGACTTCATTCTTGGTTGAACGAAGAAAATTCCCAAGCATAAGTCCTGAATTATCGAAGAAACTCGGCTTCGAGAATGGATAGTTATGTTCGCGATTTACTTTCGGACATTGTTCGTTCCATTGATGAAATTCATGAGTTTTCAAATGGGTTAACCGTTGAAGATTTCAAATTATACTTATCGAATAAAATGATGCGTCGCGCCATAGAGCGCGACCTCATTATTATTGGTGAAGCCATGCACGACATCGTGAAAGTTGATCACACCCGTGTTATGCGCATTAAAAATTCTCGTCGCGTCATAGAACTCCGCAACGATGTCGTTCACTCCTACGACGACCTTGCCAACGAAAAAATCTGGAATTTTATCTGGAAGGAACTTCCTTATTTGCGGAAGGAGGTTTCGCACATACTAGATCTTCACTATTGATTCGAAATAGTTATTTGGTAAGAGAAGTTAAGAGAGGATAAGAAAAGGTAAGAATGATAACGAAGTTCCAATTTTTCAAAAGAGAAGAGAAGTTAAGAGAGGGGAAGAAAAGAGAAGATTTAACAACGCAGTTCCAACAGCGCAGTTCCAACAACGTAGTTCCAACAACGAAGTTCAAAGTTCTTCCTAAAACATTCTAGTATAAGACACCGACGGTATAATCGGAAAAATACTCAGCTGATAAAGCTTAATGCGTTGGTCGGCTCTGTCTACGCGGTAAAACAAATAGAATGGATTCTGCCTGTTGTAGGCATTGAAAATACTGATATTCCAAGTTCTGCTGCCGTTCATTAACTGCTTGGTGAAATTAATGGCTAAATCCAATTTGTGATAAGCGGGCATGCGCGAGCTATTTCTGCCATCGTAAATCTGTGCAGAGGGGAAAGGAGAATACAACGGTTCGTCAGCCTGGGGGTTATTTTGATAGTTGAAATAATTGAATGCTCCATACTGCTGCTGCGCCAAGGTAACCGGACTACCTGTGCTGTACATCCAAGTTGCGGAAACGGAAATATTCTCATTGATTTCATGGTTGATTACCGCGGTAGCCACATGTGTTCGGTCATACCGAAAAGGAAACCAATTCCCATTGTTGAGACTATTAAATTTCCGATCGTTTCTAGAGAGTGTATAAGAACACCAGCCCGTTGTGCGCCCATGCAATTTTTGAAGTTGAAGATCAATGCCTGCTACCCGACCAATGCCTCCGTTTGTTACTTTATCTGTGATACTTTCATCATTGGAAAAAAAACTAACTCCTTCCTGATACTCGACAAGGTTTGTGTACTTCTTCAAATAGAACTCTGCCGACCAATCCCATTTCTTATCCTCTGAAAGCGTGCCGCCCAATCCCACGGCTACTTGCATACAATTGCTTGGAGGCAACGCGCTCGTAGCAGGAATCCACAAATCAGAAGGTAGTCCCGCACCATTGCTGCTGAGCAAATGCGTGTATTGTTTCATGGTCACGAATGATCCTTTCACCACACTTCGTCTGCCCAGTTTTCTTCGCGCTAATAAACGTGGCTGAACAGAATAGAACGACTTGCGTTGAATGTTATAATTCGAAAGATGAACTCCAACAGAAAATCCTGTTTTCTCGCCCAACTTAATGTTGTCTTCTACATACGCGACATTCTCAAACCCAAGTAAGTTATTTTCTCGCTGACTACCTGCTATACTTGTCCCGGCATTTGGACCTGTGTACTTAATTTTACCTTGGTTGAATTGGTGAAGAATAGCGTTTACACCGAATTGAAGTGAATGCCTTTCATTTACTTGAAGAAAAAAATCTTGTTTCACCAATAAATCAGTTACTCCAGAAGTAAACTGTATTCGCGTTTTCTCGCCGTAGTCATTGCTTCCATACGGTGCTTGCTGTCCGCTCACATTGTTGTTGTAGGCATAGCGTGTAAATGCAAGTGTGGTGTTGCCAAACATTTTTGAAGAAAAAACGTGATTGAGTCGAATGGATGCCATTTGGTTACCCCAAGCAATATTGCTTAAGAATTTCGAAGAGTATTCACTCTGATTCACTGCCTTGTTATTGCTATTGATAAATATGCGATCCCTGCCCGCATAGACAGTTACATAGAGGCGCTGCTTGGCATTCAAAAGCGTATTTACTTTTCCGTATAAATCAAAAAAGGTATAACCAGTTTGCACTTCCCCTTGGCTACCCATAAGCGCTGCCACGCGCGTGAGTATATCGAAGTTACACCGACGCAGTGAGAAAAAATAGGAAGAAGTATCCTGCTTAATCGGTCCTTGAAGATTTAGTTTCATGGCCAAAGTACCCACTGCATATTCGCCTTGTCGCTTTTTCATGTTTCCATCCTTCATTCGTATATCCAAAACGGAAGACAGGCGGCCACCATATCTGGCAGGGAAAGCACCTTTGTAGAGTTCTACATTTTTAATGGCACTCGCATCAAACGTCGAAAGAAATCCACCGATGTGATTGACGTTGTAAAGAGGAACATCGTCGAGCAAGTACAAATTCTGATCGGGGCTTCCACCTCTTACATTGATTCCCGATGTCCCTTCCTTTCCACCTTGCACGCCTGCCATTAGTTGGAATACTCGCATCACATCGGCCTCACCGAAAAGAGAAGGCATTTTTTTCAATTGGTCAATAGGTACTGTGAGCTGACTCATTCGATTCGTTAGTGTGGGATCGTTATTGTCTGTAATCACAACAGCCTTTGTCATATTGTTGTCTACTGAAAGCAATATTTCTACCGGGCCTTTCGCAAGCGTATCAATTTTGAATTGCTGAGCTTGGTAACCTACAAATCGCGCAACCAATGTATCGTTCTCACATTTAGGTAAAGTAATGGTGAAGAATCCGAAGTTGTTCGTGCTTGTTCCAAGCGTAAACGAAGCATTGGAAATGGATACCCCAATAATAGATTCTTTGGTAGTAGCATCTTTGACATAACCGTGAATAACGCATTGTTGAGCACGGCCAGCAAAGCCTGTAAAAAAGAGCGTCAACAAAATAACGACACGTGTTACCATCATTCGTCGCGTTCGTTTAAGGAATGTACGTAGCATCCTTGAGTATTTGGTTATATGCGCCAAAGATGCCATAGCCATTATTCACGTTGGAGTATAGCTCAACGGGATCACCCTGAAACAAAAGCGTGAGAGGGTCGCGCGTGTTTTGTGTAGAATTTTGATTGAACCTATGCACGGACCAGCTCTTCAAGTATTGGTAATAACTGGAACTGATGTTTCTGAGCTCAATGTAATAAGGAGGATCACCTGGGGATGGATATCCACCCCACATAAGATTGAATGAAACTTCCCCGGTCATTCCATTGAATAACGCATCTGAAAAGAAGAGTGTACTTGGGGAATAATTCCAATTGGCATCTGCTATTAATGTTGGATCGTCTAATTGCGTAATGCGCGTCAATTGCGTTGGTTGAATAGTGGGATCAAGTGGATTACCGCTGTATAGTATCAATTCATAGTAGTTGATGTTAGGGTCTGGATCATTCAGCCTTAATGTAAAACGAGTAATGGGTATCCCTTCCTGATCTAGCGTTTCACCAACGGTGAATAAAAACGAATTTATTTGTGGCGGAGGCGGCACAATGCATTCAGAACTAACCGATGAAAACGCAGGGTTGTGCGTTTCTAATCTGTAACTGAAGCCCACTTGCGGATATACATTGCTCACATACCAACCGTCGGATTGATAATCCAATGTATCGATAGGCACTCCGTTTTCGAAAAGGAGCACACTTGTATTTTCAACGATTGCCGAACTTGTATCTGTTATGGCAATGGTTTTTCCTACGTGTGCTTTAATGAGCGAGTCTGGATTTATAATAGCAGAAAGCACAAGTTGCGAAGTGAATGTCGGGGCCAAATAATCTACCTCCTTAATGCAGGCAGTTGAAAGTACGATGAGTGTTAGAAGGGTTATTTTATTCAAAACCGTTTAAATTTTTCAATTGATTTTATTGTGAAATTGTATGGAGCTAATCCGCCTTATTTCTTTACTTCCAGCAACTGAAGAAACGAAGCAATACCGATACCCACTCCTATATTCCGAATGAGTTGATTCTCTGACACCGCCATTGCCAATGCCACAGATAAGCCAACGGCAGCCTTAGTGTCTGGAAATATCATTTTATTTTCGCTGTTGCTTGAACATTTCACCGAACTAGTAACGAGATAAAAACAAAATATTGCAATCAATCACCTTCGGTGATCAATCTTTCAGATCAATTCTTCGAATCAATCGCGTTGCGATTAATCGTTACGATTTATCCGAAGTATTTCCAATTACGCATCCCGATAAGTATCGCGAGGAATTATGAAATAGGAATTACGAAGTAGGAATAAAATCTTCGATTTTCCAATAACGTAGTTCCAACAAACCTATTTGCGAATGCATTTGATAAAGCGATTTATTGAATTAGACTTAGAATTTGATTCACCAGACTGTCCATTTTAGAAAAAGCAAACCACCTTTTCCCGAGATCCTTCAGTGATGCACCAAGGTGGTACATTTCCTTTTTATCGATAATTAGAAATCTGTCGTGAGCATTTTTCAGAATTCGAATTTCAATTGGAGGATATTGCGAGTTGTGCTTTTCAAGGTCGAGCTTTAATTGCTCTGAGATTCTCTCTGTGTAAATAATGCAATTTACCTTTTGACTTCTTTTCGAAAGTTGCAGCAATGTGGTTTCGTCGATGTAATTATCGATTAAAACAATCGATTTCTTCGCTCTTGAAATGATCTCACTGCTGAAAACGTACGCATCAAATATCTGATCGTTAAAGAAGATTCCTGAGTTAGGCAATGACATCTGTTTTAAAGCGGAATGAATTTCGTTAATCTGATTTTGTTGATAGATTAAAGCGCTTTCTAATGAAGATATGCGATTTGTTGTTTCAACAGGATAGGGAATCAGTTTTCGAAGTGAAACGAACGTTTTTACAATTTCAATTGTGACTTCATGTGCTAATTTCGACCTTAGTACTGTTGCGAGCATTGCTACTCCAAACTCAGTAAATACAAGATTTCCGAATTTAGAATGTTGACCAACATTTCGGAAATCATCATTTCCTAAGGTCACATTTTGTGACCTTAGAGCTTTCAACTCAATATTGGATATTTTGAAAGCAAAAAGTTCTGGAAAACGAGCAATATTTCTTTTAACTGACTGATTTATAACTTTCGTTTGGACGCCATAAAGCTCTGCAAGATCAGAAGCAAGCACTATTTGTTGACCGTTATGCAGATATATCCGAACATCAATTTCAGATTTAATTAGGTTTTGTTCCATAGAGCAAACCTATTTCGCGAATTTGGAAAATACACCAATTTTTATGTGCAGGTTATATGCTGTTTATTCAACGGCGAAACGCCGATGACACCTTTGGTGATGACCTTCTTTGAAGGATGACACCTTTGGTGATGACCGTTCCGGATGACATCATCGTGATGATTTAACAACGCAGTTCCAATTACGCAGTAGGCATAAAACCGAAGGTTTTCCAATTACGCAGTAGGAATAAAACCGAAGGTTTTCCAATAACGTAGTTCCCTATTTCCGAACTAAGTAAAGCATCGTCCACTCATCGCGAACGCGCGTCTCTTTCCATTCGAATGCTGAAAAGGCTTCAAGCAAGGCTGGTACGTCGTTTTCGTAAAATCCGCTGAGCAACAAAGGTGCTCCTGATTTCGTGGCGTTTTCGTAATGCTTGGCTTGAGCCAAGAGAATGTTCCGATTGATGTTGGCAATGAAAACATCTGCCATCTTTCCTTCCAGTAAATCTTCAACGCCTAAAAGCGCTTCAATCTTCGTGCAGCTGTTGCGCTCTAAATTTTCTATGGCGTTCTCATATGCCCACTCATCAATGTCAATGGCCCAAACTTTCTTTGCTCCGAGTTTCTCAACAGCAATGGCCAACACTGCAGTTCCACTTCCCATGTCAATGACTTCCTTGTCTTTCAAGTCGAGCTCGAACATTTTCTGAAGAACCAAATACGTCGTAGCGTGATGTCCCGTTCCGAAGCTCATCTTCGGTTCAATGATTAAATCGAGAACGCCAGCTTTCGCTTCGTGAAAGGGAGCTCTAACACGACAAAGATTGTCGACATCGATCGGATCGAATTGCGATTCCCACTCGGCGTTCCAGTTGATGTCTTCCATTTCTTTCTTCGAGAAATGAATGGTCACATCTTCAAGGATTAATTCCAACAATGCGTTTTGCAATTCTTCATTGTCGAGGTGCGAAGGAACATACGCCTCTAACCCTTCTTCTGTTTCTTGAAAACTATCGAAAGCCATTTCGCTAAGTGAAGCAATAACCAAATCGTTTCCCGGGATAAGCGGTGAAACTTGAAACGTATATACCGTGTATTGCATTAGGCGTTGTAGATAAATTCGAAATCGGCAACCTTCAATGAAGCGCCTCCAATAAGACCGCCGTCAACATCTTCGCAAGCCAAAAGCGCTTGTGCATTCGCAGCGTTCATGCTTCCTCCGTATAAAATCTGAATGTCGTTTGCTACTGCTCCAAACATTGTGTTCAAGAACGAACGAATGTGCGCGTGCATTTCTTGCGTTTGCTCATTGCTTGCTGTAACGCCTGTTCCAATGGCCCAAACCGGTTCGTAAGCAATGACAATTTTCTTCATTTGATCGGCTGAAAGATGTCCGATTACTTCTTCAATCTGTTTGGTCACTGTCGTGAAATGCAACTCGTTGTTGCGCTCTTCAAGTGTTTCTCCAATGCAATAAATTGCTGTCAGATTATTGGCCAACAACTGATCTACCTTATGCTTCAACAAGGCAGAAGACTCGTTGTGGTATTGTCTGCGCTCGCTGTGTCCAACCAGACTTCCCTTCACTCCGAGTGACGCTAACATAGTTGCTGAAATTTCTCCGGTGAAGGCTCCTTTCTCATGAGCGCTGCAATCTTGCGCGAACACCGACAATTGCGGATGTGTTGGGCACAATCCCGCGAGGTAACACGCGGGCACACAAACCGCCATTGATTTGTTATTGGAAGGAAATTCGTTTACACTGTTGAATAACGATTTCGCCTCTTCCCACGAGGTGTTCATTTTCCAGTTTCCTACGATAAGTTTTGAGCGCATTTTTCTTTCAAAGATAATGAAGTCCGAGGGACGAATGTTGCAAAGCAACGAATGCCAGAGGCGAATGTGGCGGAGCCACGAATGTTGCACAGCAACGAATGCCGGAGGAGAATGTCCTGCGGACGAGGGTTGCAAGCAACGAGGGGCTTCGACGTTTCGTGATGAAGCGTTTTTATTCCTTTACGAATCTAATTGCTTTCAATGTTCTATTCTTATTTCTTATTTGAAAAAAATAAAGCCCCTGGCTTAAGTTCTCTATATTAATTTCTGTGTTTTCCTTCAGTAAGGATATCTCATCATTGTGTTTTTGACCCAGCATATCAAAAATAGTTATGGTAGAATTCTCAAAATTTGAATAATTGATATTTATAGTGTTTACAGCTGGATTCGGATACACGCTAACCATATCTTCATTTGTCATTGAAATAACTCCGATAGGATATATCGTTGTATCACAAACAGGATTCGTTGAAACTAGAGGTGCAAAAAAGTTTGCCAAATTATTTTCTCGTAAAATGGAATTATCATAAGCATGGCATGGATTGTTAATTTGATCTGCGCAACTGCCTGTTCCAAATAAAAAATTGTAAGGGAAATTGGTTGTGGTAAATTCATCCTGAATATTATAACCATATCCATTATTGGTATTCCAATTGCTAAATGCCCTGCTGCCATATAGCTTTGGCGTATTTGCTATTCCGTAGCAGTTATAACCGTTTGACATACACCACGACAAACCGGCATAAACACCACCACTATCAATAGGTACCACTAAATCACAAGGTTGATGAAAGGAGTATATTGCAGGTTTGGGTGAATTTACTTTGTGATTTTCCAGTAAATCACTAAACATGGCGCCATACATATTTCCAATTCCTTTTATTTGAAAAGTTGTACTTGTGGGTTCAATGGTACCATCAATATCTCCTAAATCTGGTCGCGCTACATTAACACCGTTAAAATTTTCTCCTACACAATATTCACAGCTTAATGTGTTACTAAATGGATTAGGTGCATTCGTACTTGCATATGCTTGAATTGGCTTTTCACTAATTGTATCTAACAACCCTATTCCAAGTGCAATGAAACTACCTGCGCTTTCTCCTGCTACAAAAATGTTGTTGGTATCAATTTTTAAAGAGGCATTTCTATTAACTAGATATCGCAAAGCCCCTTTGCCGTCTTGCACGGCTCTATAGTATGACCGATACCATTCGGCACTATCAGTTGCAAAAACACAAGAGTAATTTGGGTAATTGCAATTCCATGATAAATCATCTGGAATAAAACCTAATCTATAATTTATTGTAGCTGTAACATAACCTCTTTTCGCAAATTGTTTGCAAAGGTTAGTCATTTCATTTTTATCTCCGGCAAGAAATGCACCTCCGTGTATCCATATCAGTAGCGGCTTTCTTGAAATATGGTTGATGTCATCGCATATTGGCGTGTAAATGTCCATTGTTAAATTCTCTGTGCTTCCGTTGAAGTTTAGCGCAGTTCCATAAGTGACATTTAATGTACTATCATAATCGTATTTTTTATCTATCCACTGTTGAGCATTTATATTCAACTGAAAAAAAATTGCAAATAATAAAGTCAATTTATTTGTCATATTGTATAACTTTTTTGAGTATTGTTTTAGCTGTCTTGGACACCAATTTCTAAGCAACCAATATTCTTATAATTTTGGTCTTCAACAAATGCTTTAATGATTTCAGCATAATTCTCAAAAGCATTAATAAGATTCTGATTTGTTGTATTACCAAGTCTCAAACAAATCACTTTAGGAGGATGTCCATGAAATACTTTGATCAAAGAGAAGTTTCACGATGCAATTCGAATTTTATGTTCTCTTTCCGCTGCATATGAAAGAGCAGCCATTAAATCTTCTTCGGTCAGTTCTGGATAATCCTCAATGATTTGGGCAGTTGACATTCCTGAAGCGAACCAACCTAAAATATCATAAACACTAATTCTCATTCCTCTGATTGTAGGTTTTCCAAATCGGACTTGTGAATCAATTGTAATAATTTCAGAATAATGTCTCATGGAACTAAGTTACAAAAAACTATTGAGAAAGTTTGTTTTCGTAATCGCCGAAAAATGGACAAACGAGGGCCACTGGCGTTGCGAGGGCGAATGTGGCAGAGCCACTAATGTTGCAGAGCAACGAATGTTTTCAACGAGTGCCTGCGGCGAATGTCTTCGACTATTAAAACTTGTTGAAACCTCTTCCCTTTTCTTCCCTTTTCTTAACCTCTCTTACCCACTAAAAAGAAAAAGGAGCAAACCGAAGTTCGCTCCTAATTTCTAATCTAAACTTAATCTACTATTTCTTAATTACGCGGATGGTAATGTTTGAAGTATTGTTGTTAAGATTCACGAAGTAAACTCCGCTTTCTAAGTTGCTAGTATCAATCGTGTGGAACATATTTCCAGCGTTCACAGCGAATGCTTCAGCAGAAACTATTTGTCCAGCTACATTGAAGATCGTAGCATTCATCATACCTGAATCGAAAGAGCTGAATTGAATGTTCAATTCGTTTTCTGTTGGATTAGGGAAAACCATTAGGTCTTCGAAAGCAACGTTTTCAGAAACTGAAACGCTTGTCAAGTTGATTGTGAAAGTGTTTGAACAATCTCCGTTTGTTGCAGTAAGAACAACTGTAAAGTCACCGCCTGTTGCAAAGATGTGCGAAGGGTTGGTTGACGTTGAAGTTGTTCCGTCACCGAAATCCCAAGAGTAAGAAGATGCGTTGGTTGAGTTGTTTAAGAACTGAACCGTGAAGCTTCCGTTCGTTTGAGTGAACGATGCATCAGCTGTTGGAGTTGGATTTACATTGATTAAGATTGGAGTTGATGAACCAACACCGTTACATGCATCTGTGTTTGTTACATTCACTGTGTAAAGTCCTTCTTGAGCAGCTTCGATTGTCTGAGTTGTTTCTGCAAGAGCAGATCCGTTGAATGTCCAAGCATATGAATCAGAAGCAGATGCTGTCAATGTTACCGCAGAACCGTCACAGATTGAAGTGCTACCGTTCGCAGAGATCGTTGGGATTGGAGAATCGCTAACGTTTACGCTAATGGTGTTAGAAGAAGCAGAACATCCGTTTGCATCTGTGTACTCCAAAGAGTAGTCACCAGTTGCAGATACAGTGATTGCATCTGAAGTAGCGTTTGTGTTCCAATCGTTTCCCCCCACTTGAGAAGAAGTGATTTCAACGCTTCCACCTGTGCAGAAAGAAGTGCTTCCGTTTGCAGCGATAGAAACTGTTGGGTTCTCGTTTACAACTACAGTCAATTGATTTGAATTTGCAGTACATCCTTTGTTATTACGTGCAGTTACACTGTAGGTACCAGCCGTCATGAAATCTTGTGTTGAACCTGAAGCACCGTTGTTACTCCACACGAACTCAGATGAAGCATCTGAAGATGTCGCGTTTAATGTCACCATTGAACCGTCACAAATTGAAGTTGAACCTGTTGCAGAAATGGTCGCAGTAATTGCGTTGTTCATTGCTACAGAGTAATCTGCGTTTTGTGGATCCCACTCTGCCCAACAAGAAGTCCAGTCTTCTGAACCAATTGCACCACGGAGAGAAACTGGAGTAAAGAAAGCGTCTTGTAAGTATGAATCTGTGAAATCTGCACCTGAAGCCAACTGAGAGTTAGCCTGAAGAGAGAAGTCTGGGTTCGAAAGGCTAATGCTATTCCAACCAAGTTCAGAACCGGTGTTTACCAATCCATTTGAATTTGCATTGAAGAAATTCGTAATGTTGAATGATCCGCTGATATTGTTTGGGTTAGCGGAAGTAGTAGTCGCTAATGAATCGTTCATTTGTGCAATGACGTTGTTCTTGAAACGAAGCGTGTTCGCGGTAGCATTTGCTAGTGTAGATGAGCTTTCAATAAGAAGACCAACTGGGTAACCTGCAAAAACACTGTTAAATGTACTTGTCTCAGTTCTTCTTCTTAGGTGCAATGCACGCTTATAGTTTGAATTGATGGTGCTGTTGAACAAAAGCGGACCACCAACAGTTACGTTTGAAAAATGTGCTTGCGTGTTTGGTGTCGCCATACTTCCACTTGCATCGTTATCTGACTCAAATCCGTTTGAACCTGATTGGTCAGCGATTTGTGGATCGCGAAGAGCTATTGCAAATTGAACGTTACCGCGGTATCCGAAATCGGTATCGAAATCGTCATCCCAGTTGCGGAAAGAAATAATATTCTTCACGTTCACATTTCCACCGAACCACTCAAAAGCATCGTCACCGCAGTATGATACTTGAACGTGATCTATGGTTGTTCCATTACCAACTCCACACATGGTGATACCGTTGATTTCAGAGTTTGGTTGGAAAGGAATTCCTCCGAACTCAATACGAACATAACGAATGACACCTGAGTTATCACTGTTGTTTGGCATAGCACCACCACCGTAGATAGAACCTACTCCACCTTCAACAATAGCTTCACCTGCAGCTGTTCCATTACCCGCGTTCGCTGGTGAATTCACGGCAGCTCTTCCACAAATAATTAATCCACCCCAGTCGCCATAGCTTCTTTGTCCAGCCGCTTTTTGAGAAGTCATTACAATCGGTTGCTCCAGTGTTCCTTCAGCATGAAGGTATCCGCTGCGCTCGATGATCAAAGATCCTTTTGTTACCAAATCTCCTTTGATAATAGTACCAGGTTGAATAACCAAGGTGTCGTTAGCCGTAACCTTTACGAAACCTGAAAGGATGTAAATGTTGTTGTTAGTCCATGTGGTAGTTCCATTGATGTCAATGTTTCCACTTACCACAATCTGCGCCTGACTTGCAAATGCAGCCAACATAAGCGCGAAAGAGAATAAAAGTTTTTTCATTAGTTTGAATTTGTTTCCGCAAAACTGCCCCTTATTCTTTATGAGAAGATGATGAATAACTTATGTATTCATTATTCAATTCTCAATAGAATGTTATGTGCTTTAAGAGAATGTTAAGCCTACTTCTTCTTTTGCGTCTGCTTTACATCCTCTCGGAATTTATAACTGAGTGTTACACTCCAGTAATTACCTCGGTTGAAGTACTGCAAACGTTGATCATTGGAGCGACTTAACTTTCCATCTTGATTCGCATCTTGAAGGAAAACGAAATCTTGTTTTAAGATATCCTGAACACCCGCGCGAACAGAAAATCCGTTTTTGAAAGACTTGGTAATGGTAATGTCTAACATGTCGCGAGACATTTCATAAACTTCTGGAATATCAGGAATACCTACAATGGTAACACGAGGACCTATGCGGTTGTACAATACCGTCACTTGCCATCCAGTGGAATCGTTGTCGTAATACAATCCGCCATTGATAATATACGGAGACTGTCCAACCATTGGACGATTCGGATTCAATCCTGAAGCAACTCCTTCGGCACTTACTTGAATGTCTGACTTAATGAAAGAAGCATTCGCAACTAACGTTAAATTCTGAAGTATTCTGTTTGAAGTCATTTCCTTCAACGACTTGCGAATATCGAATTCCACTCCGTAGCTGGTTGCACCCAATGCGTTACCCGGAGCGAAGCTACGTGTTCCACCTGATCCCACGCCCGGCACGAAGTATGGCTCAATTGGATTGTTAAATTCTTTGTAGAACAATGCAGCACTCAAAAACTCTGTGTTCGAAGGGTAATGCTCAATTCGAATATCGGCGTTTGAATTGGTAGCGAAAGTCAAATTCGGATTGCCGCTATTGATGAAGTTGTTTTCGAAATCGTAGAAACTGAAAGGCGCCAACTCACGAAACTCTGGCCTGTTTACGGTTTTACCGTACGCGCCTCGTAATGTTGTTTTCTTACTTAAGGTATAAGATACATTTATTGAAGGAAGGAAAATCAACGAGTCTAAAGTCGCTACAATTGGCGTTCCTGTAATATCAGCACTTGTCAACACTTGAGAGTTCTGTTCCAATCGAACACCACCTGAGACGGTTAATTTCTCGAAAGGTAGCGTTAACATCGCATAACCCGCGTACAAATTGGAAGATGCGTGATACTTATCTGCACCTCGTGTGTCCTCACCAATAGAAAACCCAGTGGAATCCACCATATTCTCAGGAGCAAGAATAGTAGCCAGACTTGTAGTATCCTTATTCCAGTCGAAGTATGATGGTCTAATAACCATACCCAAGTTTCTTGAACCAAAATCACGGTCTTTATCTTCAATGTAGAAACCTGCTTTAATCGTTGCGAAGCGTGGCTTTTCTTTATCGGTATTTAACTGCTTCAACTTATGCTCATAATTTGCGGCGTATGTGCGGACATCTTCTTTTAGTCCCATAAACAATCTACCTGCATAAAAAGGCTGAGCTTGTGGTGGGAAATAAGCATGAAAACTTCCATTCGGATCATCAAAAGCCCTGGTATAACGAATTCTTCGCCAATCAGGATCGTTCCTTCTTGTCTGCGCGTAACCCAAAACCCAATTCAAGCTTCCTTTCCCCTTGAATAACTCATGCGTTCCAATAAGTTGCGTGTTGTACATGCGACGCTCAGTATATCGGAATGAATACTCACGACGCTCATTACCTTCTTCCAAAGCGCGTCCTGTTCTGAACGTGTTCGATTGTAAACCGTTTTGATTCAAAAAGTTTTTAAACTCAATGAAGCTTTTATCGGTTTTCATTCCCCAGTTGTGAAGAACACCCACGTTAGCATTCTTTTGATAAATCATGTCTTCGAATGAAAAGACCGTATCACTTACTTGTGTTGCTTCGTCGAATACATTGTAGTCGAGACGGCGAGAATTTTGGCGTTGTGCCGTTCTTGAATAACTAATCGCTGTAAAATTTCCGAATTGAATTTTTTCTGTTTGAAAACGCTTTCCGAACGACACGTTAACACGACGGTCAGGTAAAGCTGTTTCTGATTCATACCCCCATGTATTCGCCAACGATCGACTCAAAGGCCTGGCATCTTCTTGCTCTAAACTATTTATATTATCTGGAAAAATCGAGGGCAAGTCACGCGTTCCGTTATCGAAACCAAGTGCTTCCGAACCTGAATTAACATTACTTAGAAATTCTTGTCCTGTTGTATTTGAACGATAGTTCGTTGCCAAGCTAACATCCAACGATGTGTTGTAATCTGGAAAATTCTTCGTGTACACATTTATTGCACCCCCTGCGAATTCACCTGGAAGATCTGGAGAAGGAGACTTAAATATGAGAAAACGATCGATTGCCTGACTCGGAATTAAATCGAAAGAGAACGAACGAACGTCTGGCTCCAAAGAAGGAACAAGAATTCCATTCATCATAACGGCATTGTATCGCTCTGTTAATCCGCGAACCATTACAAAGCGGTTGTCTATGATTGTTACGCCTGGAATTCTACGAGCAACTTCAGAGGCATTTCTATCCTGTCCTTTTTGAATTTGAACAGCACCTACTCCACTTACCACACCTTTCGCCTCGCGCATTTCCATAATAACCGCTGCCTCTGAACTAGTCTTGCGGAAATCCTTGATTTCCACTCCGCCACCTACCATGAACGACTCCGACTGAAGGACGATATCAACTTTTAATTCTTTACCCGTAGCGACTTCAACACCTGAGATTTTCTGTGTCGCGTATGAAATGGCCTTCACTTGAATGGAATAATTTCCACCATTGGAAACATCAATGCGGTATTCACCAAATGCGTTTGACGCTGCACCGGCAGTAGTGCCTTCAATAAAAATAATTGCCCCTACAACGGGTTCCGCCGAGGCATTTAAAACAGTGCCTTTAATAATAGTCTGAGCACCAACTGTTAAACATGTGAAAAGTAATAAAAACAGAATCGCTGTTTTATTGATTTGAACATTCATTTTCATGAATGCGAAACAAATACAGATAAGTTGATTTAAAACACAAAAGGAGTTATCTCTGAGTTAACATTAGACCTCCAATGTTAAGTTAATGTTTCGAACTGGCAGAAGAACTGTTTCGAAATATTCTCAAAAAATAGGAGCGCCTCCTTGGAAATCCAATACTTAGAACGCATACCGAAAATTCTTCCGTCTATAATCGTGCTTTTCTTCATTTCTCTCAGATGCTGTATCACAGTAGACGGTGACATACCAGGCACTTCAACCACTCGCCCTTCAACGACACCGTTGCTTTTAATCATTTCTAAAAGAATGGTCACACGCGCAGGGTGAGCGAAGGCCCTAGAAAAGTGAGCAAAGTCATTTTCTAACCCCAGGTGTTCATACGGCAATTTTAGTTCGTCTTGCATGTAACAAAGAAATTCGATTCTGCCGCGAACTATATTTCGACAGCGTTAAATAAAGGTGAATCTATCTTTAGGACCTTAACAATTCCGTAACTCAAGATAACCCTTGAGAAAATATAAGTTTTCACGGCGCAATTCGTAAATTAGCGCAACTATACTCGAACTATGCAAGAAGCCATTCCATATACTCCAAAGAACAAGATTCGCATTGTAACAGCTGCCTCTCTTTTCGATGGGCACGACGCGGCAATTAATATCATGCGTCGAATTATTCAGTCGACCGGATGTGAGGTCATTCACTTGGGACACGACAGAAGTGTTGAAGAGGTTGTGAACACTGCCATTCAGGAAGATGCCCAAGCCATTGCCATGACCAGCTACCAAGGTGGTCACACGGAATATTTCAAATACATGTTTGATTTATTGAAGGAAAAAGGCTGTGGACACATTAAGATTTTCGGTGGTGGTGGTGGAACGATTCTACCTGAAGAAATTGCGGAATTACAAGGTTATGGCATAACTCGAATTTATCATCCAGATGACGGACGTGCGATGGGGCTTCAGGGAATG